>JBJMGQ010000202.1:0-11894 GCA_045807845.1 Pyrinomonadaceae bacterium
GAGTTGAGCCGGCGGGGAAGGGGTCTGAGGTGGGCTCGAAGCGCGCCCGTTGGCGGCCGGGCGGCTCTTCGTTGGGGTTACTTTGAACCTTCAGCCTTGAACTCCTCGAAACGTTCTTCGAGGTCTTCGTACTTCTCCTGAAGCTTCGATAGTTCACGTGTCCAGTTGCGGAAGTTGCGGCCGAACCAGAAGAGCTCGTCCTCAAGCTTCCCGAGCCGCTCTTCAACTTTCGTCAAACGCTCCTCAACAGCCGTCAGCCGAGTCAAGACCTGCTCCCAGATTGGACGGGTGTCATGGAGGCGGCGTTCGACTTTCTCTTCAAGCGCCGTCAGCCGTGTGTTCATTGAGCGGAGAATTGAGAGGACTTCACCCATATCTCCGCCCGGAAGATTCTGCGTCGTGTCTTCGCTCATTGAATTACCTCCTCGGCGCGATTATGGGCGCGGGGTGGGGCGATTTCAAGAGGGAAGTGCGTGGATGCGAAAGAATCGGCGGCGAAAAGGAAGGGGAAAGCGCGCCTGTCAAATTATGCGTCCTGCGCGGCTTCGGCGGCATAGCGGACGCAGTTCTTGCGGGCGGCTTTGGCCTCGTACATGGCCGTGTCGGCGCGAGCGATGAGCTGCTGGGGCGACTGCGCGTGGCCGGGGAAGGAGGCGACGCCGAAGGAGGCGGTGAGCTGAAGCCGCAGGCCGCGCCCGCCCGTAAAGGCGTGGTCGCTGATGCGCTCGCGGACGCGTTCTGCCACGCGCAGTCCCATCTCGATGTCGGTCTCGGGCAGGACGACGACGAACTCGTCGCCGCCGTAGCGCGAGACTACGTCCGTGTCGCGCACGCCGCTCAAGATGACCCCGGCCATCTCCATCAGGACGTGTGAGCCGACGAGGTGGCCGTGACAGTCGTTGACCTGCTTGAAGTCGTCGAGGTCGAGGAAGAAGGCCGTCACCTGTGAGCCGTAGCGGCGCGCGCGCTTCAGCTCGTTGACGAGGTACTGGCGCAGGTAGCGCGCGTTGTGAAGCTTCGTCAGGTCGTCGGTCTGCGACAAACGCTCGGCCTCGGCCACGCGCGCCGAGTTCGATAGCGCCGCCGCGACGGGCAGCGCGAGCGCCGTGAGCAGTTCGGCGTCGGAGGATGAGAAGCGCCGGGCCTCTGCTCCCTCGCGCACGGCTTCGAGCACGCCGACGACGCGCTCGCCCGAGACGAGGGGGACGGCGAGCGTGCGGCGTTCGCCCTCCTTGCGCCGGACGGTCTCGGCCGTCGCGGCTGCTTCGCGTGCGGCCTTCGACTCTGCCCCGGCGAGCGCCAGCGCGTCGCCCATGAGCACGCGCCGCCAGTCCTCTTCGGGGATGGCGCGTTCGCTTTCAGTCAGGCCGCGCACGGCCAGCGGCTCGAAGGACGCGTCGGTGAAGCCGCCCGACTCGCCGCAGAGATAGACCGTCCAGCGGTCGGCCGCGACGAGCACGGTCAGTCCCGCGAGCGCGGCCTGAGCTGCTCCCCTCTGGTCGGCCGCGAGGTGGAGCGAGGCGACGACCTCGAAGGCCGCGCGCAGGCGCTCGACGCTCAGGCGCTCCGGGAGCAGGAGGCTCACGGGCGCGAGTTCGGAGACGGAGTCGCCCTCGCGCCCGTCTTCGGTGCCGCGCTCTTCGACCTCGCGCAGCAGCGCGGAGATTTGCGCCGGCCCGACGGCGACGGCGTGGAAGCCCAGACGCTTGAGCGTCGCCTCGTTGAGCGCGCCCGGCCCACGCCCCGCGCCGCCCTGCGGCTCGCGCCGGCAGCCCACGAGCGGGACGCCGGGCCAGACCTTAGAGGCTCGCCCCGCGCACTCGTGCAGGTCTGAGAGCGCCGCACCGGCCGCGAGGTCGAAGAGGACGGCCAGAGGCTCTTCGCCCCAACCGGCGCGCGCGCGCTCGGCCTCCTCCTCTTGGGACGCCCCGCCCGGGGCCACGACCACGACGCACACCCCCGCGTGGCGCAGCGCCTCGAAGAGCGCGCGCGCGGGGTCTGTGTCCACACCGCTGAGGAGAATGACGTATCTCATGAGTGATAAGTGATGAGTGATGAGTGATAAGTGTTAAGAGAAGCAGGCGGGCCTTGTCTTCTTCTCATCACTTATCACTCATCACTTATCACTGTCTTGCTATCCTCCCGGTGGGAGCTGGAACTTGAAGGAGTTGCGGTTGCCCTGCGTGTCGGCGGTTTCGAGTTGGACTTCGCGTGCGCCGCGCGGGGCGTTGATTTGGAGTTGGAAGAAGCCGTCGCGGGCGGCGAGCGTTTCGCGCCCCGAGCAGCGGACGGTGTTGCCGGGCTGCGTGCGTCCGCGCACGAGATAAATCTGTCCGGCCACGTATTCGATCTGCACGTCGGAGACGGTGACCTCGTCGCCCGTGCCGCCCTGACCTTCGACGACGAACTTCTGCGGCTCGCTCCAGTCGGAAGCCTGTCCCGACTGCGCCACGGCCATCACGCGCCAGAAGTAGTTGCCCTGCCGCATGTCCTCGACCGTAATCTCGTTGGCCTGCAACTGGTCGCGCTCGACGAGCTTGCCGGCGGGGACGAAGAAGGGCGAGGTGGCGACCTCGACGCGGTAGTGCGCGGTCACGCCCGTCTGCGGCTTCTGCCACTTCAAAGCGACGGCGGTCGCGCCGCCCTTGCCCGCGACGAGCCGCTCCATGTTCTTCGGCGTCAGCGGCACGGGTGCGGCCAGCAGCTTCTCCTTCTGCGAGGCGGTGCCCTGCGGGTTGATGGCGACGTACTCGCCCGCCTTGACCGTGGTCGTGTCGCCGCCCGAGGTGCTGGTCTCGACCGCGCCTGCGCCGACGCGGATGGCCTCGGTCTTGTCCTCGCGGACGTGGATGGTGGCGTCCGTTTCGGAGGCGAGACGGCTCTCGGTAAGGTGCGTGCCGATGATGTTCTGCGCGTCGGCGTTGAGCTGCTCGGTGCGGACGTTGATCTGGCCGCGCTCGACGGCGACGCGCACCTTCGACCCTCTGCCGGCCTCGGCCGAGGTGTTCTCGGCGATGGTGACGACCGAGTTGGGCTTGACGAAGAGCGCCGAGCCGTCGGCGAGCGTGATGCGCGCGCGGCCGTCCTCCTGCGTCTGGACGAGGTCGCCGGGGAACAGACGCGTGTCGGCGCGCGCCTGCAAGCTCTCGCGCGTGCCCTCGCGGACGACCTTGACGCCGCCTTCGAGCGAGACGAAGCGCGCGCCCGTCGGCGCCCCTTCAGCCACGGCCGCGCTCTTGAAAGGGTTGCCGTAGAGGTAGGCGTAGAGCGAGAAGGCGCCCGCCGCGACGACGAGCGACGCGATGATGACGGCGATGTAGATGAGTCGTTTCTGAACGACCCACCAGTCGCCGTCGAAGCGGCTGATCCTGGTGACCATAGGGTGACTTTCGGCGTTTTGTCTCGGAAAACCCACGGGCGTGCGGATACAAGGGCCCGGGGCGCGGGAACGGAGGGCATGATGGCCGTCCCCGAGGCGGCCACCGCGGTGCGCCGGCCTCATATTGAACTTAACAAACGGGAAAGGGAAAAGGCAAGTAACTTTTGAAAGCAGTCGGCGGATGGCAGTCGGCTGTAGGCAGTTAAGGCAGGAAAGCAGTCAAAAACAGACGGAGGCGGCGAGTTATCAATCTCACCGCCTCCGTCTGTTTTTGACTCTTCTCTTTCTGTTAACTGCCTGCTGCCTACTGCTTCTCCGGCAAGCCCCGCTCGTCAGCGCCGAGGCGTCCCTGATCGTCGTCGAAGGGGGAGTCGAAGCCGGGGGGCAGCTCGACTTCGACCTGCTCTTCGGGGAGGACGGGCCAGAGAAGCGAGGCGGCGACCGAGGAGAGGAGCACGAGGGCGACGAAGCCGAGCGAGACGAGGATGACCGTCTCCTTGCCCACGCCGAAGTGCTCGTGGACGTAGCCTTCGGCCAGCATCTTGACGCCGACGAACATGAGGACGATGGCGAGGCCGAGCTTGAGGTAGTGGAACTTCTCGACCACGCCGGCCAGCAGGAAGTAGAGCGAGCGCAGGCCGAGGATGGCGAAGACGTTCGACGTGTAGACGATGAACGAGTTGGTCGTGATGCCGAAGATGGCCGGGATGGAATCGACGGCGAAGACGAGGTCGGAGACCTCGACGATGACGAGCACGAGCAGCAGGAGCGTCCCCATCTTGCGGCCGTTCTTGACCGTGAAGAACTTGTCGCCCTCGTAGTGGCGCGTAATCGGGATGAGGCGCGTGGCGAAGCGCACGAGCGGATTGTCTTCGGGGTTGGCCTGCGACTCGTCCTGCCTGAGCATCTTGAAGCCGGTGTAGATGAGGAAGCCGCCGAAGATGTAGAGAATCCAGTGGAAGCGCTCGACGAGCGTCGCCCCGATGCCGATCATCGTCATGCGCATGACGAGCGCGCCAAGCACGCCCCAGAAGAGAACGCGGTGCTGGTACTTCGCAGGCACCTTGAAGTAGGAGAAGATGAGCAGGAAGACGAAGAGGTTATCGACCGAGAGCGACAGCTCGATGACGTAGCCGGTCAGAAACTCCAGCCCCGTCTGCCGGTTCGTCTTCCAGAAGACCAGCCCGGCGAAGACGAGTGCCAGCGTCACCCACACGACGCTCCACACGGTCGCCTCGCGGTAGGTGATCGCGTGCGCCTTCCGGTTCAGTACTCCAAGGTCGAGCGCCAGCATCAGCAGGATGAAGAGGCCGAACCCCGCCCACGCCCACAACGAATAGTCCATGATGAGGTAAGGATAGCAGTAGACAGTAGACGGTAGCCAGTAGACAGTAGGCGGCGGGTAGAAGGCGTCTCCATTTTCAGAAACCGTGAGGGGTGCTTTACCATGAATGACGCCAAGCCCCTACATTGCTGCTCGTTCGGTTCACTTGAACAGGCGTCTTATTATTATGTCAACGTTCAAACGTCTATCCGTTCTATGTTGCGCGGCGCTGCTGTGCGTCGCGGTCGCGCAGGCCGCGCCGCGGAGCCAGAGGGTTAAGTACAGCTTCAACTCCGGTTGGAAGCTCTTCGTCGGCGACCCGGCAGGCGCCGAAGTCCCGGGCTTCGACGATGCAGCGTGGAAGGACGTGACGCTGCCGCACGCTTGGAACGAGGACGACGCTTTCAGGAAGGACATCAAAGACCTCTCGACCGGCGTCGCTTGGTATCGCAAGCGCTTCCGTGCGCCGGCCGGGAGCGCGGGCCTCAAGGTCTTTCTAGAGTTCGAGGGCATCCGGCAGGCGGGCGAGTTCTACCTCAACGGAAAGCTGATCGGGCGGCACGAGAACGGCATCACGGCGTTCGGCTTCGACGTGACCGACCTCTTGAAGCCCGCGCCGCAGGAGAACGTCATCGCCGCGCGCATCGACAACGCCTGGGACTACAAGGAGAAGGCGACCGGCTCGGGCTTCCAGTGGAACGACAGTAACTTCTACGCCAACTACGGCGGCATCAACAAGAACGTCTTCCTCCACGTCGCCGGCAAGCTCTACCAGACGCTCCCGCTCTACACGAACCTCGGCACGACCGGCGTCTACGTCTACGCGCGCGACTTCGACATCCCCGCCCGCAGCGCGACCGTGGGCGTCGAGTCGCAGGTGAAGAACGAGTATGCGACCGCTAAGACTTTGAGCTTTCAGACAGTCGTTGAAGACATGGAGGGCCGCGTCGTCAAGACAATCGACGGCGGCACGTACACACTCGCACCGGGCGAGACGAAGACCATCAGCGCGTCGGCGAAAGTTGGCGGGCTCAACTTCTGGAGCTGGGGTTACGGCTACCTCTACAACGTCAGGAGCATCCTGAAGGTTGAAGGGACGGCGGTCGATGTCGTCGCGACGCGGACGGGCTTTCGCAAGACGGAGTTCGGCAATGGGATGGTGAAATTGAACGACCGCGTCATCCAGATGCACGGCTACGCGCAGCGCACGACGAACGAGTGGCCGGCGCTCGGCAACGCGGTGCCGCCGTGGGTGAGCGACTATAGCAATCGCATGATGGTGGAGTCGGGCGCGAACCTCGTCCGCTGGATGCACGTCACGCCTTGGAAGCAGGACGTGGAGTCGTGCGACCGCGTCGGCCTCATGCAGTCGATGCCCGCGGGCGATTCCGAGAAGGACGTGGACGGGCGGCGCTGGCAGCAGCGGCTCGAAGTGATGCGCGACGCCATCATCTACAACCGCAACAACCCGAGCATCCTCTTCTACGAGTCGGGCAACAAGGGCGTGAGCGAAGAGCACATGCAGCAGATGAAGGCCCTGCGCGATCTCTACGACCCGCACGGCGGTCGCGCCGCCGGGAGCCGCGAGATGCTCGACAGCCGCGTGGCCGAGTACGGCGGCGAGATGCTCTACATCAACAAGAGCGCGCGCACGCCCTTCTGGGCGATGGAGTATTCGCGCGACGAGGCGCTCCGCAAATACTGGGACGAGTTCTCGCCGCCCTTCCACAAGGACGGCGAAGGCCCTCTGCATCAGGGTCAGGACGCGAGCGTCTACAACCGCAATCAGGACTCGCATGCCGTCGAGAACGTCGTGCGCTGGTACGACTACTGGCGCGAGCGTCCCGGCACGGGCGCGCGTGTCAGCTCGGGCGGCGTCAACATCGTCTTCAGTGATTCGAACACGCACCATCGAGGCGCCGAGAACTATCGACGCAGCGGCGAGGTGGACGCCGTGCGCCTGCCGAAGGACGGATACTTTGCGCATCAGGTGATGTGGGACGGCTGGGTGGACGTGGAGCGACCGCGCGCACACATCGTCGGCCACTGGAACTATCAGCCGGGGACGAAGAAGCCGGTCTACGTCATCTCAAGCGCCGAGCGCGTCGAGCTGTTCCTCAACGGCAAGTCTCTGGGATTCGGAGAGCAGTCGAGCCGCTTCCTCTACACCTTCAAGGAGGTGGAGTGGCGACCGGGCACGCTGCTGGCGGTGGGCTACGACCGTGAAGGGCGGAAGGTGGCCGAAGCGTCTAAGCGGACGGCCGGGCCGCCTTCGGCCCTCCGCCTGACGGCGCACGTCTCGCCGAAGGGCCTGCGCGCCGACGGCGCAGACCTCGCGCTCGTGGACGTGGAGGTCGTGGACGCCGAAGGCGCGCGCTGCCCCGTGGCGCTCGACATGATCGACTTCAAACTGTCGGGCCCGGCCGAGTGGCGCGGCGGCATCGCGCAGGGGCCGGACAACTACATCCTCTCGAAGCGTCTGCCCGTGGAGAACGGCGTCAACCGCGTCATCCTCCGCACGACGACGTTGGCCGGGCGCATCGTCCTGTCCGCGTCCGCCGAGGGGTTGAAGCCCGCCACCGTCGAAATCGTCTCGCACCCGTCGAAGTCGGAGGGCGGCCTCTCGACGGAGATGCCGGACGCGGGACTGCCCGTCTCCTTCACACGCGGCCCGACGCCCGCGGGGCCGTCCTTCAAAGTGTCGCGCCGGGCCGTCTCGATTGCGCGCGTGACGGCCGGCTCGAACGCGGAGCGCGCCGCGCGCAGCTTCGACGACGACGAGACGACCGAGTGGTCGAGCGACGGCAAGCTCTCGAACAGTTGGATCAAGTTCGACTTCGAGCAGCCGGCGACGGTTGGCGAGGTGACTCTGAAGCTCTCGGGCTGGCGGACGCAGTCCTACCCCGTTCGCATCCTCGCGGGCGACCGCGTCGTCTTCGAGGGCAGCACGCCGCGCAGCCTCGGCTACGTCACCTTCAACTTCCAGCCCGTGACGGCCGCGAGCCTCCGCGTCGAGCTGACGGGCGGCGCCAGCAACCGCGACGCCTTCGGCAACATCATCGAGATACCCGGCACGCCCGACCCGCAGTCGGCGGCAGGGAAGGGCGGCGCGAAGAACACGCTCTCAATCATCGAGATAGAGATTTATGAAAAGCAGTAGGCAGTAGGCAGAGGGCAGTAGGCAGTTGAAAGCGCCGCTGTTGGGAATCGTGATTTAACTTTTCAACGTTCGACGCGCGGAGCAACTGCCTACTGCCCACTGCCTACTGCCTACTGTTCCCCCGTTTGCGCCGCGCGCGGGGCGTCGGCTACAATCCGCCTTTTGCGGGGTGCGCCGAGTGCCCGTCCTACGCGCCCCGCGCGCCTGAAAGTCCGAATCCCAAACGCCTCTTTCACTAAGAAGGTATTCAGCAATGCTCAAGTTTTTCACACGCATGGAGAGGACGCGAAAATACGTCATCGGGTTTTTCGCGTTCCTGATGATGCTCGGCATGGTCGTGGCCGGCGTCTACAACCGCCCGGGCACGGTCATCGCCAACCCCTTCAAGAGCCATGAAGTGCTCGCCAAGGTCGGCTCGGACGAGGTGACGGTCGCCGACTACACGCTCCTCAAGAAGAAGATCGAGTCGCAGTTCGGCGGCCAGATCAGCCTCGCGCAGATGGGGATGACGAGCGACCGCATCCTCGACCAAGCCATCAACAGCCGCATCTCTCTCCAAGAGGCGCGCCGCCTCGGCTTCAACGCCTCCGACGCGGAGGTGCGCGACGAGATTGCGCGCCAGTTCAGCGACCCCGCGACGGGCCAGTTCGACGTGAAGCTCTACAAGGATTACGTCGTGCGCAACTACGGCAGCGTCGCGCTCTTCGAGCAGAGCGTCCGCGACGCGCTGGCCGCGCAGAAGCTGCGCGCATACGTCGCGGCGGCTGCGCAGGTCTCCGAACGGGAAGTCCGCGACAACTACGAGCGCGAGAACACCGAGTTCGACCTCTCCTACGTCGCGGTCACGGCCGACGACGTGGCGAAGAAGATTACGGCTTCGGACGAGGAGCTGCGCCAGTACTTCGACGCGCACAAGACCGACTATCGCTTCCTTGAGCCGCAGAAGAAGATTCGCTACCTCTTCATCAATCAGGAGAAGGTCGGGCAGAAGCTCGCCATCCCCGACGAGGACTTGCGCAAGGAGTACGACTCGCTCAAGCCCGAGAACAAGATGGCCGGCGTCCGCATCCAGCAGATCGTCTTGAAGGTCGCGCGCCCCGAGCTTGATCAGGAGATTCTCAACAAGGCGTCGGCCATCGTCGGGCGCATCCGCGGCGAAGACCTGACGGCCACCGAGGAGCAGTTCGCCGAGCAGGCGCGCGGCAACTCCGAAGACCCCGCGACGGCGAAGGCGGGCGGCTGGCTCCCCAACCCCGTCAAGCGCAACCCGAACCGCAAGCCGAACGCGGCGAACGCGCCCGGTAGCGTCGCAGACCTTTTGCAGAACACGCTGGAGTGGAAGGAGGGGCAGGTCGGCGACCCCTTCAAGACCGGCAACGCTTACTACATCTTTCGTCGCGGCGCGGTCGTGCCGAAGTCGTTCGAGGATGCGAAGCAGGAGCTGCTCGTCTCGCTGCGCAACCGCCGCTCCTACAACGTCGCGCAGGATATCGCGCGCAAGGCGAACGACCGCCTGAAGGAGACGCGCGACCCGCAGAAGGTGGCGCAGGAGTTCGCCGCGCAGGCCAACATGACGCCGGCCGAGATGGTGAAGGAGACCCCCTTCGTCCAGCCGAGCGACGAGGTGCCCGACATCGGCACCAGCCCGCAGTTCGAGGAGAAGATTAAGCCGCTCGAAGAGGCCGGCGCCGTCGGCGAGTTCGTCGGCATCAAGAACGGCTTCGCCATCCCGCAGCTCGTCGAGAAGCGTCCCGAACGCATCCCCGAGTTTGACGAGGTGAAGGACAAAGTCACTGAAGGCTTCAAGCGTTCGCGCGCCGACGAGCAGCTCGAACAGACGGCGAAGGAGATTGCAGCCTCCGGCGGCAGCGTGGACGCTTTGAAGGCCGCCGCGACGAAGGCCGGTCTGAAGGCGGAGGACGAGGAGGCTTTCAAGCTCGGCCGCCCGCTCGGCACGGCGGGCGCAGACCCCGCGCTCGACGCGGCGGTCTACCAGCTCAAGGCGGGCGAGGGAACGAAGGCGCCCGTCAAGGTTCGCGACAAGTGGGTCGTCGTCGCCGTCAAGGCGCGCAGGGATTCAAAGCCCGAGGAGTTCGAGAAGCAGAAGACCGAGCTGACCGAGCACCTGCTCGATGAGCGTCGCGGCCAACTCTTCGAAGACTTCCTTGTCGAGGCCCGCCGCAAGCTCGAAGAGAAGGGGCAGATTGAGATCAACCACGAGACGCTCGCGCAGCTCGACGAGGACGAGCCCGCGGCGCTGCCCCGCCGCCCGCCCAACAACATCCTCCCGCCGGACGCGAACACGAAGTAGAGAACGATTTCGACGGACAGACGAAGAGGCCGCCCGCTTTCAAACGGGCGGCCTCTTTGTCTGTCCTTAACTTTCTTAAAGCGCCTTCAGCACCGTCGCAATATCCGCCTGCGGGACTTCGAGGCGGAGCTGGACTTCGTTGCCCTTCGTCGTGAGCTTCATGCTATCGACCAGCCCGCGCGCAAAGCCCCACTTCGCGCCCGCCATCGCGATGAAGCCGGGCGCTATCTGCCGGAGCGCGTCCACGGTGTCGTAGAGCTGCTTGGCGTCGGAGGCCGAGCCCGCGCGCAGCGTCGTCATCATCTGCGCACCCGCGGGCGTCGAGCCGACCGTCCCGTAGAAGCTGCGGATGGACGCGATGGCGCGGTCAACGTTCGGCAGCCCCGTGTCCGGGTTCGCGAGCGCGCCCGCGGGCACGTTGCCGGCGAAGGCGAGAAAGTCGCCCGCGCCGCGCGGGAAGTTGAGCAGGCTCATGTCCGCGCGCCCGCGCCCGGCCTGCGCGTCGATGGCCGCGCGCACGTCTTCGGGCTCGCCGAGCGCCAGCGTGTTCGCGTCGAGCACGGCGAAGGCCAGCTCGCGCACGTGCATCTTCGCCAAGCCGAAGAGCTTGAGGTTATCGTTGATGGTGGCGACGTAGATCGTCTTGCCGCCGTACGCCTGCTCCGCGAGCCCGCCCTTCGCAGCCGCGCGCGCCGACGCGATGAGAGCCTCCGCGCGGAAACGGCCACGCGCGACCGCCGTCACGCGGTCAAGCTTCGTCGCGCCCGAAGGCAGCGGGACGATGCGCGCGCCGACTACGAGCGTGTCGAACTCGCGCGCGTCGATGCCTGTGCGCGCCTTGAACTCGTCCACGTCGGCGCCTACCTGCGCGAGCCGCGCACTATCAGAGGCGAGCGAGCGCGGGATGACCTCCGTGAAGAGCGCGTGCACGTCGAGCGTGAGCACGGCGTCCGCCGCGGGCAGCGGGAGAGATGCGGCAGCGCTGCGCGCGGTCTGCCCTTGCGCGGCCGTCGCGGCGAGCGCCGTTAAGACGAGTGCGAGTGTCGAAATGTAAAAAGTCCTTCTCATAAACCTTTCATCCGGAAGTCGCTGAAGCCGTCCGGCGCATGGGCGCGCGGGCCGTCTGTTTTAATGTTTGGGGGTTGAAGACTGTCGGGGAGCGGCGCAAGGTTCGGATGCCCGCGCGCCGCCCGGGGGTTGGCTCGCAACCCATACGGCCGCGCCCGCAGAACTCTAATCGCCGCCCTGCGCCGGCAGGTCTTCGGGCTGGCGCTCCTCTTCCTGACTCGTCCACTCGCAGATACGGCGCTTGTCTTCGTCGGAGAGTCGCGCCGAGGGGTGCAGCGGCAGGTATGACTTGAGCGGCATCTCGCCCGACTCGACCTGCTCGCACATCTCGTGGAGCTTGCGCTCGCGCTTGCGCTTCGGATAGGTCGCCCACTCGGAGAACGAAAGCTCCTTGCGCCCTTCGTCGATGTGGCTCTTCAGAAACCACGAGACCGGCGTGACGTTCGAGTACCACGGCCAGACCGTTTCCGACGAGTGGCAGTCGTTGCACGAGCGGCGCAGCACGGCCTCGACCTCGGGCGTCATCTGCGTGTTGGCACGCATCGTCTTGCGCTCGTTCACCGGTGGGTTCGTCCGGTCGGGCCTGTAGGCTTGCGCCCCCACGAACAGTAACAAGACGGCCACCGCCAACCACTTCAAGACCTTCCGAACA
>JBJMGQ010000203.1:0-9033 GCA_045807845.1 Pyrinomonadaceae bacterium
ACGATGACCAGACGCTCCGCGTCCCTGAAGGGTAACGGCCGCAAGAGCACCGCGTTGACGACCGAGAAGATGGCCGTGTTCGCGCCGATGCCTAAGGCCAGCGTCAACACCGCCACCAACGCGAACCCCGGCCTCTTCAACAGAGTCCGCACCCCGAAGCGCAAGTCCTGAAGCAGAGTCGTCATAACTTCTCCTCCAAGCAACCGGGTCGGAACCAGCCGCGGTAGCGGGCGGTTCTGACCTGTTTATGCGTCGCTCATTCGTATCTCAAGGCCACCATCGGATCGACCCTTGCCGCGCGGCGCGCGGGGAGGTAGCCGGCGGCGAGCGCGATGGCGCCGAGCAGCGCGGGCACGCCGACGAACGTCAACGGGTCGGAAGCAGTCACGCCGTAGAGGAAGCCGCCGAGCACACGCGTGACCGCGAACGAGAGCAGCAGTCCCAGCGCGAGCCCGCCGCCGACCACCGACAGCCCTTCGCCGATGACCAGTCGCAGCACGTCCGCGCGCCCCGCGCCCAAGGCCATCCGCACGCCTATCTCGCGCGTCCGCTGCGCCACCGTGTAGCTGACGACGCCGTAGATGCCGATGGCCGCCAGCGCCAGCGCCAACAGCCCGAAGCCGCCGAGCGTCCACGCCGCGATGCGCGCCGGCAGGAGCGATAGATCGAACTGCTCTTCGAGCGTCCGCACGTCGGCCACGGGCAGGTTCGGGTCGAGCGCGCGCAACTGCTCGCGCACCGCACCCGCCAGCGCGCGCGGGTCTGCGCCCGAGGTGCGCACGACGAGCGTCATGCGTGGCTCGTAGGACTGCATCACGGGGCGATAGATGTAAGGGCGCGAGCGGTCGCCGAGCGAGCGATACTTGCCGTCGCGCGCCACGCCCACGACTTCGAGGTAAGGCCCTTTCGCGCCTTCAAAACTGACGCGCTTGCCGAGCGGGTCTTCATCAGGCCAGAGCAGCGCGGCGAGCGTCTCGTTGACGACGGCGACACCGGGCGCACCCTCGCGGTCTGCTTCGTTGAAGTCGCGGCCACGGACGAGCTGCGTGCCCAACGTCTTGAAGTAGCCGGGGCCGACGATGTTGAAGCCGGTGCTCGTCCCTTCGACACCTTCCGCGCTCCGCCCTTCGGCGACGACCTGACCCTGTGCGAAGGATGTGCCGAGCTGCGCGAACCTGACGAGGCTCGCCGACTCGACGCCGGGCTGCGCGGCGACGCGCGCGAGCAGCTCTCGATAGAAGGTGCGCCCCTCTTCGGACTTGTAGCGCAGCAACCCGAGGTCAACGGGCACGGTCAGCGCGCGCTCGACGCGGAAGCCGGGGTCGATGGTGTGCGCGCTCAGGAGCGAGCGGATGAAGAGCCCCGCGCAGACGAGCAGCACCACCGAGAGCGTCACCTGCGCCGTCACGAAGGCCGCGCGCAGGCGCGAGCGGCGCGAGCCCGCGCGTGCCAGCGCGTCCTCGGTCTTCAAAGCCGTCACGAGGTCGAGGCGCGAAGCCTGAAGCGCGGGCGCGAGGCCGAAGGCGATGCCGGCGCCGATTGAGACCAGCAGCGTGAAGATGAGCACGCGGTAGTCGAGCCGTAAATCAATCGACGCGACCGGCGTCCCCGCCGCGTAAGAGATCATCACGTCGTTTGCCCACAGCGCGAGCAGCAAGCCCGCCGCGCCGCCGAGACAGGAGAGCAGCACGCTCTCCGTCAACCACTGCCGCACGAGCCGCGCGCGCCCCGCGCCGAGCGCCTGCCGGATGGCCGTCTCGCGACGGCGCACGGCCGCACGCGCGACGAGCAGCCCCGCGATGTTCGCGCACGCGATGAGCAGCACGAGCCCGAGCACCGCCATCACAATCCCCGCCACGGGCAGCGCCTGCTCGCGGTCGCCCGGATCCATGCCGCCGCTCAAAGGCAGAAGCTGCACGCGCCGCAAAGCCTCCTCGTTCACGCGCCCCTCGTTGGCCTCGGCCAGGCGCCTCGCTATCGCGCTCAGCTCGGCGCCGGCCTGCTCGCGCGTGACGTTCGCTTTGAGCCGCGCGAAGACGGCGAGCCAATGGCTGTGGCGGCGTTGCAGCACGTCCTCGCCGCCGCCCTCGTCGAGCATCCTCCCGACCTCGGGCGGGTTGAGCAGCGCGTGCGTCGAGAGCGGCACCCACAGCTCTCGGTTCAGCCCGACCTCTGTCCCGAAGAAGCCCTCGGGCGCGACGCCGACCACGGTGAAGCCGAGCCCGTTGAGCGTGACCTGTCGGCCGACGATGCTCGCATCGGCGTCGAAGCGCGTCCGCCATAATTGATGGCTGATGACGACGACGCGCGCGGGCTCGCGCCCCTCTGATTCGATGAAGCCGCGCCCCGCGTGCGCGCCCACGCCGAGCACGTCGAAGTAGTTGGCCGTCACGAACTCTCCGCGCACGATCTCCGGCTCGCCGCCGCGTGTGAGCGAGAACTCGCTCGACCCCGTCGCCGCCGCCATCCCTTCGAAGCTCTGCGCCTGCTCGCGGTAGTCGAGGTAGTCCGGGTACGACGAAGGCGCGCGCAGCCACACGAGGCGCTCCTGTCCCGCCACGACGGGAAGCTGCCGGATGAGCACCGCGTTGAAGAGACTGAAGACCGCCGTGTTGACGCCGATGCCGAGCGCGAGGCTCACCACCGCCACCAACGTAAACCCCGGCGACCGCGCCAGCATCCTCAACCCGTACCGCACGTCTTGTAGCAGAGTCATGTGTTCACGCCTTACTCGTATCTGAGAGCAATCATCGGATCGACCTTCGTCGCGCGGCGCGCGGGCAGATAGCAGGCGAGGAAGGCGGCGATGGCGAGCACGAGCGCGACGCCGCCGAAGACCAGCGGGTCTGTGGCCGAGACGCCGTAGAGGATGCTCGCCATCACGCGCGTCACGGCCAGCGCGCCCGCGAGCCCGAGCCCGAGCCCCACAAGCGTGAGCACGACCCCCTGCGTGAGCACGAGCCGCAGGATGTCTTTCGCCTGTGCGCCGAGCGCAAGCCGGATGCCTATCTCGTGACGGCGCTGCGCCACCGCATAACTCATCACCGCGTAGAGCCCGACGGCCGCGAGCAGCAGCGCGCCCAAGGCGAAGAAGGCCAGCAGGGACATCGTCAGGCGCTTGGGCGAGATCGCTTCGTCAACCACGTCGTGCATCGTCCGCACGTTGTAGACGGGCAGCCCCGCGTCCAGTGACTTCACCTCGCCGCGCACCGAAGGTGCCAGCCCCGCGGCGGTCGCGCCCTCGCCCGCACGCACGACGAGCGCCATCGTGTACCAAGGGTCTTGCCTGAGCGGCCGGTAGAAGGAGAGCTCGGCCTCCTCGTCCATGTCCTCGTTCTTCACGTCGGCCGCGACGCCGACAATCTCCCACGGCCCGTCCTTCTCGGAGATGACGAGGCGCTGACCGACCGCGTCCTCGCCGGGGAAGTAACGTCGCGCGAGCGCCTCGTTGACGACGCAGACGAGCGGTGCGCGCTCGTCGTCTCCTTCGGTGAAGCCGCGCCCGCGCAGGACGGGCGTGCCGGCCGTCTCGAAGTAGCCGGGCGTGACGACAAGGTAGTTTGCGTAGGGCCTTTGCTCGGGCGGAGGCGCGGGTCGCCCGTCCACGCGGAAGGTCGAGCTGGTGTTACCGCTGCGATCCATCGGGACGAAGTTGATGGCGGCGGCCGAGGTCACGCCGGGTAGGGCGCGTGTGCGCGCGACGAGCTGCTCGTAGAAGTTCGCGCGCTGCGCGTTCTCCGGATAGGCCGTGCGCGGCAGAGACATCGTCGTGATGAGCATGCCTTCGGGCCGCAGGCCGAGGTCGGCGCTCAACATCTCGTAGAAGCTGCGCACCATCAGCCCCGCGCCGACGAGCAGCACGAGTGACATCGCCACCTCGAAGACGACCAGCAGGCTGCGCATGCGGTTGCGCCGCAGGCCGCCGGCCGCGCCCTTCTGCCCGCCCTCCTTCAGCGACTCGTTCAGATTCGTGCGCGTCGCCTGAAGCGCCGGGACGATGCCGAACACGATGCCCGTCAACACCGATGCGCCGAGCGTGAAGAGGAGCACGGTCGTGTCGATGCCCATGTGACGCCAGCCGGGGATGTACTTCGTGAAGGTCGGCGGCATCCCCTTCGCGATGAACTCGATGCCCCACACGGAGAAGAGCAGGCCCGCCGCGCCGCCGATGAGCGCGAGCAGAAGGCTCTCGGTCAGCAGTTGTCGAATGAGCCGCCAGCGGCTTGCGCCGAGGGCGGTGCGGACGGCCAGCTCGCGCTGGCGCGAGGAGGCGCGCACGAGCAGGAGGTTGGCGACGTTCGCGCACGCGATGAGCAGCACGAAGCCGACCGCGCCGAGCAGCACGATGAGGTAGGGCTTGGGGCCGCGCGTGAAGGAGTCAACGAGCGACTCGGCGAAGGCCGTGCGCCCGCCGTTCGAGTCGGGGTAGAGCGTGCGCGCGCGCTCGGCCACGGCGCGCACCTCGGCGTTGGCCTGAGAGACGGTGACGCCGGGGCGCATGAGGCCGACAACTTGCAGGTAGTGGTTGCCGCGGTTCTGCGTGTCCTCTGCGTCGAAGGCGAGCGGCGCCCAGACCTCGCAGGCGTTCAAGGGAAAGTCGAACTCGTCGGGCATGACGCCGACGATGGTGCGCGGGCGGTTGTCGATGCGGACGCTGCGGCCCACGATGTCCGGGTCGGAGCCGAAGCGCTCGCGCCAGAGGCTATGCTTGATGAGGACGACCTGGTCTGCGCCCGGTTTACCTTCCTCTTCGGTGAAGGTGCGCCCGCGCTCGGCGCGCACGGCGAGCACGCGAAAGAGCGAGGGCGTGACGCTCGCGCCGGGAACGCGCTCGGGCTGATCGCCCTCGTTGATGCTGAAGTGCTGCTGATTGTAGGCGGCCAGCTCTTCAAAGACCTTGGTCTGGTCGCGCCAGTCGAAGTAGTTGGCGGGCGCAACCGAGTTGCGATTGTTCGTCTCGTTAACGCCGCGCTCCCAGACCATCACGACCCTCTGCGTCGTCTCGAACGCGAACGGCCGCAGCAGCAGCGCGTTGACGACCGAGAAGATCGTCGTGTTCGCGCCCACGCCGAGAGCGACGGCCAGCACGGCCACGGCCGTAAATCCCGGGTTCTTCCACAGCATCCGCGCCGCGAACCCTAAATCCCGCCAGAGAGTCATGTACTCACTCCGTTCGCAGGTGATGAGTGATAAGTGATGAGTGATAAGAGAAAGACAAGGCCCGCTTACTCTTTCTCATCACTCATCACTCATCACTTATCACTCGTATCTAAGTGCAATCATCGGATCGACCTTCGTCGCGCGGCGCGCGGGGACGAGGCAGGCGAGGAGCGCCACGCCGAGCAGCGCCAGCGAGACGCAGGCGAAGGTCAGAGGGTCTGTGGCCGAGACGCCGTAGAGCAGGCTCGCCAGCACGCGCGTCAGCACGAAGGCCCCGGCGAGCCCGAGGCCGACCCCCGCGAGCGTGAGCCCGAGTCCCTGCCCGACGACGAGCCGGAGGATGTTTGCCGCGCGCGCACCCAAAGCCATGCGGACGCCGATCTCGTGCCGGCGCTGCGCGACCGAGTAGGAGATGACGCCGTAGATGCCGACCGCCGCGAGCAGCAGCCCCACGCCCGCGAACGCCGCGATGAGAATCATCTGGAAGCGCCGGCGCGAGATGGAGTCGGAGAGCACGCGCTCCATCGTGCTCATGTTGTAGAGCGGCAGGTCGCGGTCAATCGCCGCCAGCTCGCGCCGCAGCGCCGGAGCGATGGAGGTCGGCTCGCCCGAAGTGCGCGCGACGAACGTCCCTGCGCGCGACGGCGACTGCGCGGCCGGCACGTACATCTGCGGGTAAGGCTCCTTGTCGAGCCCGCCCGTCCTCGCGTCTCGGACGATGCCGATCACCGTCATCCACGGCGTGTTCGCCGGGTCGCCGAGGTTGAGGCGCTTGCCGATGGGGTCTTCGCCCGGGAAGTAGCGGCGGGCCATCGCCTCGTTGATAACGGTCACGTCGGGCACGTCCGCCCTGTGCCGCTCGCTCAGCCGTTCGCCGCGGACGAGAGGGATACCCATCACGTCGAAGTAGTCCGGCGTGACCGAGAAGAAGTCTGCGTCCTGCACCTGCTCGGGCGGGAGCGGCGGCCGGCCTTCGACGACGAAGCCCAGCACGCTTCCGCCGCCGCTCAAGGGGAGCGCGTCCACCACCGCCGCGCGCTCGACGCCCGGAAGCGAAGCGACGCGCGTCGTGAGCTGTTCGTAGAAGGCGGCGCGCTGCGCCTCCTCTTTGTACTTCGTCATCGGCAGAGCGAAGTCGAAGGTCACGATGCGCTCGGGGCGGAAGCCCGGGTCTACCGACTGCACCGCCATGAAGCTGCGAATCATCAGCCCCGCGCCCGTGAGCAGCACGACCGTGATGGCTATCTCCGAGACGACGAGCGCGCTGCGCAGACGGCGCGCGCCCGCGCCCGCGGTCGAGCCGCGCGAGCCGCCCTCCTTGAGCGAGACGGAGAGGTCGGTCTTCGACGCGCTCAGCGCCGGGAGCAGGCCGAAGACGATGCCGGTCAGCGCCGACACACCGAAGGTGAAGGCGAGCACGCGCGCGTCGAGTCCGACCTCTTCGAGCCGAGGGATGTTGCCGGGGCTCAAGGCCACGAGCAGCTCGACGCCCCACGCCGCGAGCACGACGCCGAGCGCACCGCCCGCGAGCGCGAGCAGCACGCTCTCCGTCAAAAACTGCCGGACGAGACGACCGCGCCGAGCGCCGAGCGCCGAGCGCACGGCAATCTCCTTCTGCCGGACGGCGGCACGCGCGAGCAGCAGGTTGGCGACGTTCGCGCACGCGATGAGGAGCAGGAACCCGACCACTCCCATCAAGACCCACAACGCCTGTCGGACGTTGCCGACGACGCGCTCGTGCAGCGGCTCGACCTTCACCGTCCAGCCCGCGTTCGTCCCCGGGTGCTCCTGCGCGAGCCGCGCGGCGACGCTTTCGAGTTCGGCGCGCGCCTGCTCGACCGTGGCGCCCGCTTTGAGACGGCCGACGACGTTGAGGAAGTCGCTGCGGCGCAGCGACTCGTCGAACCTGAAGGCGATGGGGAACCAGAGGTCTGGGGGCTTCGGCCCGGGCACGGGCGTCCTGAAGCCGGCGGGCGCGACGCCGACGATGGTGTGCACGTTGCCGGTGATGGTTATCTGTCGGCCGACGACGTTCGGGTCGCTGCCGAAGCGGCGCTGCCAGAGGCCGTGGCTGATGACGACGACGCGATTGTGGCCCGTCTGCTCCTCTTCGGGCAGGAAGCCGCGGCCGAGCGCGGGCGCGACGCCGACGACCTGAAAGAAGTTGGCCGAGGTGGAGAGCCCCGCGACGCGCTCGGGCTCGCGGTCGCCCTCTGTGATGGTTCCGCCCGCGTAGCCGAAGGCGGCGACGCCTTCGAAGCTGCCCGCCTGCGTGCGCCAGTCGTTGTAGTTGGGCATCGAGGCGGGCTCGTCCGGGATGTCCGCGCCCGGGTTGATCTCGCGCACCCACACGAGCTGCTCCGGCTCGGGGTAAGGCAGAGGGCTTAAGAGCACCGCCTTCACGACCGAGAAGATGGCCGTGTTCGCGCCGATGCCTAAGGCCAGCGCCGCCACCGCCACCAGCGCAAACCCCGGGCTCTTCAACAGAGTCCGCCCCGCGTACCGCACGTCTTGAAGCAGAGTTCTCATTGCTCACTCCGTTGGCAAGTGACGAGTGACAAGTGACGAGTGACGAGTGATGACAAGCTCTGACTCGTCACTTCATTCGTATCGAAGAGCCACCATCGGATCGACCTTCGTCGCGCGGCGCGCGGGGATGTAGGAGGCGAGGAGCGCGACCGCCGAGAGCAGCAGCGCGATGCCGGCGTAGGTCAAGGGGTCTGCGGCCGAGACGCCGTAGAGCAGGCTCACCATCAGGCGCGTGAGCAGGAACGCGCCCGCCAGCCCGAGCACGAGCCCGACGCCGACGAGCGCCATCCCCTGCCCCACAACCATCCGCAGCACGTCGCGCCCCTGCGCGCCGAGAGCCATCCGCAGACCTATCTCGTGCGTTCGCTGCGCGACGCCGTAGCTCATCACGCCGTAGAGCCCGACGATGGCGAGCGCCAGCGCCAGCGCCGCGAAGACGCCGAAGAGGAACATCGCGAAGCGCCGCTGCGCGAGCGAGTCGGAGACGAGCTTCTCCATCGTCGTCACTTTGTAGACCGGCAGGTCTTTATCGACCGACGCGATACGGCCGCGCACCATCGGCGCGAGCGTCGAAGGGTCGCCGTCGGCGCGCACGACGAGGAAGAGGTCTGAGCTGGTCGGCCGCTGCGCGTAAGGGACGTAGTACTGCCCGCGCGATTCGCCTTCGAGCCCCTCGTTACGGACGTGACCCACGACGCCGACTATCTCGCGCCAGCGCGGCTGCTGCGCCCCGCCCTCGAACGTGATGCGCTTGCCGACGGGGTCTTCGTCCGGCCAGTACTTGCGCGCCAGCGCCTCGCTCACAATCGCCACACCGGGCGCGTCCGAGCTGTCGCGCGCGTCGAAGTAGCGGCCTTTGATGAGCGGGATACTCATCGTCTGGAAGTAGTCGTCCGAGGCCATCCAGCGGTCGCCGTGCGGCGAGCTCTCGTTGGGCGCGACCTGCCGCCCCTCGATGCGGAAGCTGCCCGACTGGTTCCAACCGCTCATCGGTAAAGACGTGATGGTCGCCGCGCTCTTGACGCCCGCAAGGCCCCGCACCTCTTCGAGCATCTGCCGGTCGAAGGCCGTGCGCTGCGTGCCCTCGCTGTACTTGTTCGACGGCAGAGAGACCTGCAACGCCAGCACGCCCGCGGGCTGGAAGCCGGGGTTGACGTGCTGCAACTCGACGAAGCTGCGGATGAGCAGACCGGCGCCAACGAGGAGCACGACGGCGAAGGCCATCTCGATAACGACGAGGACGTTTCGCAGCCCGCGCCGGACGCCGAGCTGCCCGCTGCGCCCGCCCTCCTTGAGCGTGTCGTGGAGGTTCGCGCCCGAGGTCTGGAAGGCCGGCACGAGCCC
>JBJMGQ010000204.1:0-31166 GCA_045807845.1 Pyrinomonadaceae bacterium
CAGCTTCTGCGGCCTGCTCGGGCGTCCTTTCCCTCATTGGCGCGTGCATCCGGCAAAAAGCTCTGGACGCGACCGATGCAGCAGGATAGTCGCCTCCAGCCGTCGGGCGACCTCTCATAATCACATCAATAGGCGATGCCGAAACGCCAGTCCGATGAGATGTTGCCTTCAGCGTCGGTGAGATCGCGGTCGACAATCGCCAGCAGGTCAGCGATCTCCTGCCGACTGGTCTCATGCCGGCGCAGCCAGCCGTTATTGGCCCAGCCTTCTAAGCTCATCCTCGCCCCCGACAACAAATAGCCTCGGCCCCTTTAACACCGCCGTGATGAAGTGGTCACGCTCGCCCGCACGCCGCACGAACTCTTCAGGCGTCAAAACATGCGGGTTCACCTCGCGGCCCAGTTCTGCCTCCAGCCCCGACAGCCGCTTGCTAAGCTGGCGCAGGCCGATTGTCCCGACCACCATCAGGTCAATATCGCTGTGCGCCTTCGCGGTGTCGCTGGCGACCGACCCGAAGACGAATGCCAGTTCAATGTCCGCTGCCCCTCCCAACGCCTCGCGCAGCACGTCCGTCAGCCCGCTTGTCTTGAGCACGAGGTTACGGATGTCCGGGTAGAGCGGATTGGCGTCGTTTGCGCGGTAGTACGTGCGGTTGCCATCCCGCCGCACCTCCACCACTCCGAGCCGAGTCAGCTTCTTCAACTCCTGCCGCACAGTCGCGTCGCTCAGCCCAGTCCGCCGCTCCAACTCGCGCACGTGAAGCTCTTCTCCGACAGGCCCGAACAGCAGGCGAAAAATTTCGGCCCTGCCCCGTGACGAAAGTAACTCTGCCAGTTGGTTCACGTTGCGTGTTTATACCACGCAATCGAGCGGTTATACCACTCAATTTATCTCTTCCCACTTTCTCAAATATAAGGATAGGGATCGTCAGCCTCAGTTTTTACCCAAATGATGAGGCGTAAACTATTTCGGTTAAGATGATGGTTGGTGTCAGCTCGCCCCCAATTGAGCCACGTTCATTCAAACATGGAAACGCCCCCGCGACTCTGGGCAGAAGTTCCGAACGACTGTCACAGAGTATCGGGGGCCATCAACTAACCACAAATCGGGGCGGGTCGCGGCCCGATTTGTGGCAGATTTTATCACTTAGTCTCGCCCGGTGACGGCAATTCCTGTAGCAGATTTGTCAACGTAACCTCCCGTCGTCTTATCTATTCGCGGAGTTGTAGAAGGTCTTGCGCCTGACGGCCGCAGCCGGACGGAATACTTACGACTTCAGGGCTGATTCTTTAAGGCATCCAGCAATGACGCCGACGGGTAAGACGGCGGATTCCTGGACAGATCGTCGAGATGCTTATTGCCGAGCGCGTGGACGCGTTGCACCTGCGAACGCAACCTCGCCTCTACGATGGCGTTATATTCGTTGTAGGGCAAAAACAGTTTCAGCAGGGCCGGGAACACCTCGACGAGTATGAAGAAGATTCTCAGGCCCCACGAAATGGCGAAGGCCCCCGCCGAGTGTTCCTTGAGTTGGTCGAGCGCCTCGTACCTCGCAAGGAAGTCCCTAGCCGCGGGGACGTATCCGCCATTGAAGTCTGCACGAAGGCGCTGCCTCTCCTGCTCCTCCGATTCCTCGTACTTACGAAGTTCGTCTTCATAGCGGGCGAGGGTCGCCGCGCTTGAGTCGCGGTTCCGCTCGGCCTCCCTGTAAGCGGAGCCTTGCCCGGCCTTGCCCGTCCGGCCGGAGGCCACCGCCCCGACGGTCTCCTGTTGCATGGCCTCTTCCCACCGCTTGACCTCCTCACGGTATTTGTTTACGGCATCTTGCAACTCCTTCTTTCTAGCGTCCAACTCGTCCTGTTTCTTCTGCATCCGGCTCAGGCTCACCTTGTTGTCTCCCTGATTCGACACCAACAACTGTTTCCCGATGCTGTCTTCGAGCAACCGCAACTCCAGCGGGACTGCTACGATGAAGCCGATGGCGACGGCAAGCGGAAACCTGACGAGGACGGCCCACTTGGACTGCGCCCCGACGATCTCGCGGTCGAACATGATGATCATGCAACTGTAGAGGAGGCCGAGCGGGACGGCGACCAGAATGGCCCAGGGGTGACCCTCGAAGGTGGTGTAAATAGCGTAAGAGCCGGAAAAGAACGCCAGCACTCCGGTCAGCAGCACCATCATCCCCAAGGAGGTTTGCGTCATGCGCGTCACCCTCGTACAACAACCCGAGTCGAGGGCGTCCTTATCCGTCTTGGAAAGAAACCGGAAGAATTTTTGTATCGGTAGAAACGGATTCATCACATCCTCCTGCGTGTAAGGCGACCGGAAGTGGCTTCGGCGGGCGTCCTTCGAGGGTTAACCGTGTGTCGCACCGGCGAGTGGGCCGTAGTTCTTTAACCTGACCGAAGCCCTCTTCAGCGCGGCGTAAGAGTTCAGCGGCGAATAGTGTTTAAGCTTCAGCAATGAGTGGAGCTTGACCGAAATCTCATTGAGCGGGAGCAACGTCCTCAGCCCGACGCGAACATCTCGGAGCGGGGTCGGCTGATTAAGCTCAAGGCTGTGCTCCTTAAGCTTTACCGGCAGCGGCACCGGCGTGACCGAGACGGCCACGGGCTTCGGGAGGCTGACGCCGATGCCGGAAGCCTTGACGTAATAAGTCCTGCTCCTCGTCGGGTAAACCGTCACGGCCCCGGCGGGAGTGTTGCCGACGAAGATGCGGCGGCCCGACTGGTCTGTAATCCGCACAGTCCGCGCGTTGGGGATGTCCCAACTGAGCGTGATGGGCTGACCTATTGTGATGGCCGCAGGGCTGGCCGTGAAAGATACGGGCGGCTGCGTTGCCGCCGTTGCGTGGGACGGGAAGGGCGCACCGACAAAGGGCGCGCTGCGTCGCGGGGCAGTAGGAGGTTGCGCCGCGGGGTTGCCGCTCTGGACGAACCAGGAGCCCTTGTTCGGCTGCGGGAACGGGTCCCAGCCGGCCACGCCTTTCGCCGCGAATGCCGGCCCCAGCCTTTGCGCGCGCGCGCACCAAGGGCAGACCGTGCAGTGGTCGAAGTAGAGGTGCCCGCGGTTCTGCGTGCAGACGGTCAGCGCCTGCTCGCTCTCCTTAAGAGCGTGATACCAGGACTCGGCGTCCGGCCTCTGCCGTGGGTCGGAGTGCCCGTTCACGAAGCACCGTCGGAACAGCTTCTGTAAGAGCGGGTGCAACGCCTCGAAGGGCGGAGCCCCGGGCGGGGGGTCGAGCCGCGGATCGTCGGCGTACGGGAAGTAACCTCTGGCTAGGCACTCGGAGTATTCGGGCGCTTCGCCCGGCCCGCCATAGACGCACGCGAACGGCAGCGTCCCCTCCATCAACAACTGGAAGAAGAGCACGGCGAGGCCGAAAAGGTCATGCTCCCGCGAGCGGTCTACCTCATGGAAGTCTTTGCCGAGCAACTCGGGCGGCGTGAACTCCGGGGTGCCGACCGCGCAGCGGTAGACGCGCCCGCTCGTCTGCTCCGTTACCTGAAACGAGTCGGTGTCCACGAGGGACACGAGCGCCTCCTCCGTAGCCATTATGTTCAAGTCGTTGACATCGCCGATGACGTAGCCGCGCTCGTGTATTGCGGCCACGGCGCTGGCGAGATTCAGGCCCGTGCGACACAAATATTTATAGTTGAACAGGGGGAACAGCGCGCGACGCGTGTCGGCATCATAGAAGTTGGAGAGCGGGCGCGCGTCCCGGATGCAGGGCATCAGAAACCCGACTACTCCTCCGTCGCCGTCGGTCGAGTTGAGTAGTTCGACGGGCCACGCGATTGAGGCATGCCCCTTGTCCAGCATCGGGTCTGCGGGCGCGTTCGCCAGCATGGCCCTGAGCTTGCCGACCCGCTCGGCGGTCGCCTTGCCGGGTAGATAGATTTTCGCCGCCAGGTCGGGTTCGTCCGGCAGTCGGTAGATGGCCCCTTCGCCGCCGACGCCCAGCCGCAGGCCGTCGTCGAGCGAGAGTATTTCACCGCCGCGCTTGCGCTTAACGTCCACCTGATGAATCCGTCACGGAAGCAAGCACGAGAGTCAGGTCGTCGTCCGTCAGTTCCTTTATCCTCTCGGAGCCGAGGAAACTTACCAACTCGCTTTCAGCTTGTACTTCGTCTGCCGCAGTCCTTATGAACTTAAACAGAGGCGCGAAGAACGCCTCGTGTGGGAGGCACTCAGGCCACTTGAGGCAGAGCAGTTGAAGGCCGTCGGAGAACGCCGCCAACTGCGCGGCGCGCCCCCTCCAGAGAATCGTCTGCGCCGTGCTCAGGGCGTCGGACGAGGTGAGGAAGGTCGCCTCGTTGACGTATTCGCCCACGGGTGGCGAAGTTAGGGCAATGATCTCGCCCTCTTCGTTGGCGATGACGGTGGCGCCGTCGCCGATCTGTGAGACGGCGACCAACTCCGGCCGGGCGATTATAAGTATCAAGGTGGTCGCAAGGTCGCGCGCGCCCGCGTCCAACGCGGCGGCCCCTGCCTCGACCGCCTCCCTCGCCGCGACCAGCCCCTCGCGCAGGATGTTTTTCAACTCCGCGTCGCCGAAGTCGGCACCCTCTTCGGCCAGGCGAGCGCAGAGTTGCGCGACGCCGCGGCTCGCGGCGATGCCCGCGCCCACTTCGGCGTACTTAGCCGAGCCGGCACCGTCGGCGATGGCAATGATCAGAACCTCCGGCGAGGGCATCGCTAAGCCATAAGCGTCCTGACAAACTTCCCCCTTCGTTTCATGACTCGTGCCGCGCTCCTGTGCTGCGGCGAGTCGCCAGCCGCGTGAGTCAGGGCGGCGGCACGGCGATGCGCCGCCGCGCACTTCGGTTTCTGCCTTCATACCGGCACCGACTCCCAGTTCCCCTTCGGCAGTGATGCCATCTCGCCCATCTTCGCTTGCGAGACCCGATCCAAGCTGTTCGACAGCCAGAGGAAGAGCTCCTCGAATTTTAAGCCGTCGAGCATTTTCGGCTTCTGGGTGGATAGTCTCTCAAGGCATGTGAAGTCCGCGCCCTGAACCCCTACGGAGAAGAAGATCACGCGCTTGTTCAGCTCGTCGTCATGGATTCGGCGCGTGACGGCATCCATGTCATTGCTGCTGGAGGTCGGCTGCCCGTCCGTAATGAGGAAGGCCCACGGGCGGTAGAACGGCACCCCATGAGAGCGGTACTTGGCCTTTCGCTGCTGGATAAGGTCGAGCGCCCGGTTGATTCCGTCGGCCATTTCGGTCACGCCCGACGCGGTCAGCGACGGCGGCTGGAAGTCCGCCGCCGTCGCGAAGTCCTGCACCACCCTGGCCGAACTGTTGAACTCCACGACGGCGATCTCGACCCGCTTCTGTGCGAGCTGGTGGTCGAGTAAGTCTTTGCGCAGAGTACGCAGCCCCGCGTTCAGCGCGTCGATCCGCGCCCCCTTCATCGACTCCGACGTGTCTAGAATGAGCGCGCAAGCGCAGCGCGGTTGCTGGTTGGTAATGAGATCGACCGAGTCCAGTGTCGCCACCGTCAAGCCCTCCTTCTCTTCCTCAGACCGGACGGGAAACAGGCCCACGTAGACGTGAGGGCGAGTCCCGGCCAGCGCGCGTGTGTTCAATAAGTGACGGAGAGCCGGGATAAATTTCGGCGCGGGGTAAATTTATTTCTCACGCACGGGCGGTCGGCCGGTCGAGCGAATCGGCTCACCTGCGGCATGACCGTCGTCGAGGCCGTAACGAATTAGAGAGAGAGACCGGCGTGGGGCGTTCTTCGGCCGGCGCTAAAGCGGGGCGGGGCGGAGGCGCGCGCAACTCTTCCGGGACTAATCTCTGACCTTGAAGACGTAGTCCGCGACGCGCACGGGCTCCCCGCCGTCCGGCAGACCTTTCAGCTCGATCCTGTAGTCGTCATATCTGAACAGGGAGGAGGGCAAGGTTAAGGTGATCCGCCCCTTTCTGATTTGACCGGCATCCAGTGAATCGTCACTCCAGACCTTGCGGCCGTCGAAGGAGGATATTGACACGCTGTAACGGCCGTAGCGCTTGCCTTCGTCCAACTCCAACTGGAGTTTGACTCGCCCTGCCCCGGTTTTTAGTTTAACCGTCTTCGAGCCGCCGCCCCTTTCGAGGGCTGTGGGGGTGAGGATGACGACCTCGCCCGCCTCCGGCTTACGCGGGTGCGTCTGCGCGACTAACTCTTCGGCCGTCTCACCCTTCCCGTTGGAAGTTTCCGACTGTTCCTTAAGCTCCGCCGTGCTGTTGGCGTCCCCCGGAGCCTTTTCAGGCGTCTTCTGGCCGCTTCGCTCTGACTCGGCCCGTTCCGCCTCCCGGCTTTCAGTACGAGAGTAACGATAGACAATCAGTGAGACCAACACAAGACAGAGTAGCAGGAGGGCGAAAGCGAGCCCGCCAGCCCAGTCGAGGCGCGACGCGAGGCTCTTGAGGGCCGCCGAGCTTGCACTGAATGCGCGACCGAGGACGCC
This sequence comes from Pyrinomonadaceae bacterium, assembly GCA_045807845.1. Taxonomy (GTDB): domain Bacteria; phylum Acidobacteriota; class Blastocatellia; order Pyrinomonadales; family Pyrinomonadaceae; genus QHXN01. The sequence goes on from JBJMGQ010000204.1 coordinate 6,460, forward strand.
GAATCGTGGTGCGTTCGCGTCGCCCCGCCTCGCGGCATCTCTACCGAGGAGGTGTCCACTTACCGAAGGCCCGGTCTGGGCTGTTTGAGTGCCGCTCGGTTCGGCCTTGCGCAATGAGGTGATAAGTTCTTCCGTAAATGACACGTCGCGTTTCTGCCGGCGCGAGGAATGGAAGAGGGCTTCGGCTCGCTCCCGCTGCCGGTCGCTTAATTGTCCGAGCAGGTATTGGTCCATCAAGGCGTCTTCGGCCGATAACATCTCTTCGAAGAACTCGTTGTCGGCCAGGAATCGTTGTTCAACTTGCGCCCGCTCCTCGTCGGACAACTCGCCTAACAGAAACCGGGTGATCAGATCGTCTGTTTTGGCATTCATGCTGGTACTCGACAATCCGCTCGATATATGACGGGGAAGCGAATTAATTTCTCACTCCCCCGGAATGTTTCCGACAATCTTCGCGGCAACGCTTCAGCCCTTGCTTAATGCGGTGGACTTTCAGCCGTAGCGCGTTGAGCGACAGTCCCTGCTCCTTCGCTATATCCTCCCGCGAATCGTCATCCTGATAGTAACGCTCCAGCAGTTCGCGCTTCTCGCTCGGGAGCTGCTCAAAACATTGTCTCTTGCAGTCGTCTGCCTCCTGCTGGATGACCACGTCCCTCGCCTCGCTCAAGTCCGTCTGTGCCGCGCCCTTCTTCTTAGCCCTTAAGTACTCCTTAAATACGTTGACGGCGATGGCGTAGACGTAGCTGTAAGGGTTGTCGGCCGAAATCACTTGTCCGTCGCGAACGTTCTTGAGAAGCCTGCTCACCGTCTCGTCCGCGAGGTTGTCGGGGTCTTCGCAATACCGCCAGGCGAAAAACTTTACGAGCTTAAACCGGCACTGGCGGAACCCTTCTTCGATAGACCGCGAATCTGGCTCTAGCAGTTGAAACAACTTGTCTAAGACGGTTTGGCCGAAATTAGCTTCCATGAAATTACGCTGCTTTTAATCTATGCCCCTTCTATATTCTCCTGTAGTCCGTGCGGCAGCCAATCGCGAGAGCGGAAAGACCGCAGAGTCGGTCGTTGAAGCTTGCGCGGCTCAGTGCCATTCACCCTCCAGAACAAAGGCCGCCCAGTAGTAGGGGAACTGCCACTCCCCCGTCCGCCACATTTTTATCTGAGCCGCGCGCAGGGCCGCGGCCGGTGTGGAGTGTTGTAGAAACATCTCCTCGTAGAAGTAACGCATTAACTCTGCCGCCGCACGGTCGTCAATGCGCCAGAGACTGGCGACGACCCGCGGTGCCCCCGCGTACATGAAGCCGCGCGTCAGCCCGATCAGCCCCTCGCCTCTGGCATCCTTTCCCAGTCCGGTCTGGCAGGCACTGAGGACGACCAGGTCAGCCGGCAGATCGAGGTTGTAGATTTCGTTCAGGCTCAGGAACCCGTCCTGCGGCCGCCCGGATTTATCCACCAAGGATAGGACAATGCCGGACAGCTCCGGGTGAGAGTTGTTAAGCAATCCGTGGGTGGCAAAGTGAACTATGCCGTACCGGCGGAGTTCAGGGCTTAAAACCGTCTTCAGGTTGGCATCAAAACCCACGGCCCGCTTCGTCTTCGCTTCAGGTACGACAGTAAAGATTCCCTCCGCCTCCTTCAAAGTGAAGGGCAATCGCTCGAAAGCCACCGGCCCGTCGTATGCCCCTATGTCTCGCGCCGCGAGGCGCGCAGGCGCGCCTCGGTCGGAGTCGGCCGGGATTGGGGCGAAGGTCTTACGCTTAGCATTCCTGACGCGCGGGTCGTCGCTTTCGAAAACCGGGTCGGCTATGACCGCCACGGCCTTGTCGGCTTGCGGCCGACCGGCCACCTCCCTGCGCAGCACAGCCAATGTGGAGAGTGACGGAAGCGTTATCACCTCATGGTTGACTATTAGCGGTTCGTAGGGCGTGGCGCCGGGATCTGCCTTGACGGGCTCCGGCAGGGCGTTGAAAGGGATGTACTGTAGTATCCCGTCTGCCACTATCGCCAGACGCTTTCGCCCCAAGAGCGGTGCCACGGGCTCCAGAAGTATCTTGCTCAATTTCGCGGCAGCCGCCGGATAGGCCGCCGCTGACTGCGCCATGCGAGCCTTCTGCTCAGCCCGCGACTCGTTCTTTTTGCGGGCATTGCCGGCCGTCAACAGCCCGTATAACTCCCTCGCCGCTGCCTCGATCTCGGCGCGGCCGGGCAACTCAAAGCTCATCATAGAGGTAGACGTTACGGCCCAGCCGTAGCTGCGCTCCTTTCCCAGCGAGTACTCCAGAAGCAACGTCTCCTCATCCAGTTCCTTCTTGATGTAGGGCAGCTTGAGTTGGCGAGGCTGAGTCAGGGCAGCATACTGCGGGCTCTCGTCCCTGACTCTGGACTCCACTTCCTCGTAAAGCGACAGGAGTGCCTCAACCTCTTTTTTGATCGCGGCCCCCTGCTCCGGCGTGGGGCCGGCGCTCAGCAGGCGCGTCTGCTGCTCGACCTTCTGATTTAGCTGCTTCCTGACTCGGCTCTCCTCGGCAAGTAAGTCCGGGTCAACGCCCTTGCGAATATCGGTGTGGGATCCGATCAGGCTCTCTAACAGAGTCCTCGCGCGCGCGCGCTCGCTGGCTTCGAGCGCGACGCCGTCGTAACCCGCGGACTTGTCTTGCTCGTGCATTCGCATGAGCAGGTCTATATAGAATTCGTAATGCTGATAGACGGTCTCCAGGTAGGAGATGCGCAGGGATGCGCCTGCCACTTTGGTCCGCAGGTGCTCGATCAAGTCGAGCGACTTCTCGATGCTCGCCCGCGCCTCGGCGAAGCGCCCTAATTCCCGTTCTGCCCGCGCGACGTTGAATAAGGTTATGACTTCTCCCCTGCGATCCGCCACCGCCTGCATCAGGGGGAGCGCCTTCAGGTAATATTCGAGGGCCTGTGACTCCGCGCCCGACTTCTCATACAAAGAGCCGATGCTGTTTACGATGTAGGCCTCCCCGCGGCGATCCAACACCTCACGGCTCATGGTCAGCGCCTGCTCGTAATATTCCAGGGCCTTGTCCTTCTCCCCAATCGTACTGAGGACGTTGCCGATGTCTCTCAGCGTGTACGACTCCATCCGGCGATCCTGCACGGCTCGGCTCGTGGCAAGCTTCCGGTAATAGTATTCGAGCGCTTTCTCCTTCTCGCCGAGCGAGAAATGAACACGGCCGATGTAGCCCGAAGTGATGGCGGCGTAGCTGCGGTTGTCCACGGACTCGTAGAGCCGCAACGCCGAGTCATAGTACTTTAGGGCTTCGGCTTCTCTACCCAAATCGTCGTACAGGTAGCCGATGCCGTTGAGCGTGACGGCCTCGCCGCCACGGTTCCCGATCACACGGAACAGAGCCAGCGCCTGCTGGTGCAGCTTCAAGGCCCTCTGCTTTTCCCCCTGCAGGGCGTAAGCCCCGCCCATGGCGGTCAAGGTGAGGGCGCGCGCCAGTTGGTCGTTGACCGAGCGGCTGACATCAAGCGCCCGCCCGTAGAAATCCAGCGACGCCTCCGTGTTGCCGAGATCGCCGTGCAGGTATCCGAGGTTGAGCAGTGTGTAGGCCAGCCCCTCGTCGTACTTCACTTCTTTCCAGATGGCAAGCGACTGGTTGAAACTCTCCTGCGCGAGCATCACGTTGCCGGAGATGTAGTGCGCTAAGCCGAGACTGTTGAGTGCCTCGCCTTCGCCACGCCGGTATCCGATCCGCACGCTTATTTGCTGCGCCTGACGACAGTAGGAGAGCGCCTTCTCGGCGTTCACAGTTTCGAGGTAGGCGTTACCGATTCGGTTAAGGATGTCCACATCCGTCCGCCTGTCCGGCAGATCTACGGCGAGTTGCAGGGCCTTTTCGTAGTAATCAATCGCCGCATGGTAATCGCTTAGGATGGCGTGTGTGCGGCCCAGCCGTTCGAGAACCTCAACCTCGCGGAGCGGGCGTTTGGCCGCGTGGAAATAGAGCCGCGCCGCAGCATATTTCCTGATGGCGGCCCGCAGCGACTCGGCCTCCCACTTGGCGCGGAGTCCGTCGCCTTCTTCCACGGCTTTGTCGGCCGTCGCCAAGGGATTGACTGAAGGAGGCTTGTGCCCCGCGCCTCTTGAGGATTGCCGGGTAGCGGTCGCGTTGACGGAACAAGCTAACAGTAAAATAGTGGCTAAGAAAGCGGCCGAAGGAAGCTTCAACCCGCCTTTAAAGCTCACCGCTGTCAGACGAAGCTGCCTTTGATTAGTCATCGCCTTGCAGAGATAGCCCACGCCTCCTCAAATCATGGCGGAGCGTAAGACGAATCGTAATGAAAATCAGCGTGAGTTACAACACTACATACACGGCAAAAGAATTTCAGGCTTGCGACGAGACTGCGTCCGTCACATAGGCTTGAGGGTCTCAACCTCCCTGCCCTCTTCTCGCTCCGAGCCGGTCACCATGCGTTTAATCCGCAGTCATTTTCGTCGGCCGCCGAAATATTTTTTCGGAACTCCGAAACGCACGAAATTTTTCGACCCTATTTGTCAATTATGTTTTAGGCGGCTGCTTACAGACGGGCGCGGTTCCGACAAATGTTTTCAGTAGGCCGACCGAGCCGGGGACTCGCTCCTGAGTGGCGGTTCGGGAGCAGCGCATGGGATTGTTGTTCTAAACCAAGTTGTGAGTGAAGGAGGCTTTCGTCATGGAGAAGAGTAACGATTCGAGCGATGCCGGCTTCAAGCCGGAAAACGCAAGGGCGGGCGGGCCTGACGAGACGAGGATGGTCGGCCGATCCGTAGACACCGTCACGCCGCCGAATGAGACGCGCGCGGGCGGCCCTGACGAAACTAGAGGGGAGGCCGAGCCTCAACCCGCTCCGTCGCAGGAGCAGGACAACATCCCCCGAGGCGCGCCCGTGGACTCACGTTCGAGCACGCGCTAGTCAGGGGCGGGATCGCCGAGCGTCACGCCCCGGCAACGCCGGGCGCGGAGAGCCACGATCCTGCCGAAGAGATAGCTGGCTCAGGCTGACCGCCTTCGGCTACCGGCGGCGAGCCGACTACTCAGGGCGAAAGGCGGTGGCCGCGTCTTCAAGCCCAAGCCAGGGAGGGCAGACCTTATGACCGAACAAGTGAAGATTCTGTTTCTTTCCGCGAACCCGAAGGACATCAGCCGCATCCGTCTGGAGCAAGAGATGCGGGACGTGGACGAGGGCATACGGTTGGGGGAGTACTGCGACCAACTCAAACTCATTTTCCAGCCCGCCGCGAGACCGCGCGACATCCGGCGGGCCCTGCTCAGGTACAAACCACACATACTGCATTTCAGCGGGCATGGCTCGGCCACCGCGGGCATCGTCCTCGAAGACGACAGCGGCAATACAAAGATGCTCAGTACCGACGCGCTGGCCGGTCTGCTCGGCGTCATCAAAGACAACCTCCGCATCGTGCTCTTGAACGCCTGTTACTCCGCCGTCCAGGCCGACGCGATCGGCAAGGTCATAGACTTCACCATCGGAATGCGGAAGGAGATCGGAGACCGCAGCGCCATCGTCTTTTCGGTCGCGTTCTACGATGGCCTCGCCGGCGGCCGCAGTGTCAAAGAGTCTTTCGGTCTGGGAGTAAACGCCTTGCAATCCGAGGGCATTCCGGAAACGGAAACTCCGACCCTGCTCGTTAAGGAGGGGGCCGACTCGGCCCGAACCTACCTCGTCTCGCCACGCGAACTCCGGCCCGACGCGGAGAAGCCGGGCGAGGAGCGGCCGCGCGAAGGCCATAACGTGAAGTGGCAGGCCAATGCGACAACAGGGGACATTGTCCAGACGGGGATAGGCGGTGACGTACGCACCGACACTCTTCACATAGGCCCTAACAATAAATAACCGAGCGGCAGAAGGCAGCGATTAAGCCAAGGCATCAGTTCTCACCCCGCACGCCCTCAATCCTCACAGAGCCCGCGCCTGGGGCCGAAGTCCGGGCGGCTTGCGTGCAAGCCGCCCGGACTGACATTCGAGTCGTCAATCGAGCGGAGAGAGTTATGCAATGTCCCACCTGTGACCGAGAGTTAGCCGATCAGACGCACTGCGAAATCTGCGACCGCCAAGATGTAATCTCCGATGAGACGGCGAGCGTTGAGACCGCCAGCGTCTTCGAAGACGCCGAGCAAGTATTTACAGACGACTCGAACGTGCCTTCCGCCACGGGGGCGCAGCCCCAGGCCGCGGACTCTCCCGAAGACTCTTCAGACGAACCGACCGAGCAAGAGCCGTCGGAAGTGCCCGAGCCACAGCCCCAAGAGACTGCGCTGCCGCCCCCGATGGTCGAGACGGCAAGCAGCGACTCGATAGACTCCAAAGGCGAGCAGAGCATTTTAGGGCAAGCCTTTCAGAACATAGGGGACGTTTATCAGACTGAGATAGGCGGCGACGTACGCAGCGACACCTTCCACGTAGGCCCTCGCGGCGACTTTTACCCGAGAGAGATAGGCGATGAAAATCAGGCCGCGAGGGACTCTTACACGACGGGGATAGGTGGCGTAGGCAACGTAGGCATGCTCATCATAGGCCCTTACGAGCCGGGATTGGGTAAAGCCGAAGAAGTACCGCTCTATTCCCTCACCCAAGAACTGCCGCAGCGCACCATAGAGCTGCATGAGTCGGCGCAGGCCGAAGTGCGTGAGAAGGTGGCCCAGTTGAAAGCCACGCGGCTCATGTTCATCACCTGCCCGTACGCGGAATTCGCCGTGGATGCTGGGCACGTGGCCATCGGAGAGTTAGGGCTGAGCGACCCGGCCCGGAAGCGTCTGCTCAATTACGAGGACACCGCCGAGAAGAACCTTGCATTCACGGCACGTAATCTACTGAAGCGGATTCCTAAAGGGGGGAAAGAGGAGAAAGAGCGCGCGCTTCTGGTCTACGCGCACAGTGATTCGGCACAGCCATTCCTTGACTCGTTCTTCGACACGCCGAACCGCACCGACATTATCCGGGCGGAATTACAACGCAGCCACCTGTTGCTGATAGTCATCGCCGCGCCGCGGAACGCTCAGAACAGGTTCGGCCCTCTCAAACGGACTCAGCCGTTCGCCTACGCCGAGATTCCCTTCCTGCGCCCGTTCCTCCGCGGGAACTTCCCCGAAGACTACAAGCGGCTTGAAGCAGATATTAATAAGCAGCGGGCGCGCGGGAAATGGGAGAAAGACGAGGCCGGCTTCTGTCAGCAGGTGATAGGCTTTTACGAGACGGAGCGTTTGGAGGACGTGGTGGCGGCGGGGGGCCCAGACGACCCCAGACTCTCGGCCGAGTCGCTGCTCAAAGGGAGCGGTCCTGTCGAAAAGAGCGTGCTCTACGCCGCGGCCTTCTTCCAAGAGATAACCACGCCGGAGTTTTGCCTCGTCGTCGAGGCGCTGCTCGACGGGTGCCGCGCCGCCGCGCCGCCGTCGAACGGCGGCGCGCACGCACAGGCGCAGGCCGAAGTTCCCCTCGGCCGAATCTGGCAGGGGGAGAAGGATCGAATCTTCAACGAGCAGTTGCGTGAGACCGCCAAAGACTCCGTCAGGGTGGTCACTCTCTCCGACTCCGCCCTGCGCGAGCCGCTGCAAAATCTCTTCGAGAAGAGGCACAGACTTTATCTGATAGACCAGCTCGACGCCCTCCAAGAGCGAGGAATCTTCTTTCACCCGTCAATCCGGCTGGCCGACAACGCGGCCGCGATTGCTGTTCGCGTGGCCGCAGACTACCCGGACAAGTTTAACGAGAACTGGGTTGTGGATTTGGTCAGCCGTGTCAGGCGGCATTTCGATTCCGACCCGCCCGCCGGGGAGGACGCGATGTTTCAATTCCTGCGAGGCCCACAACAGGGGGCGGCGTTCAACCTCGCGTTGGCGCAGGTAGCCGCAGTCTTGCGGGGAATGCATAAGTCGCCGAGGCTCAGGGGAATAGTTCAAAGCAGCCTCGAACAACTCGTCAAAGGCGGTTATCACGAGGACGCGCTGCTACTGGTCAACCACCTCCAATTCGCCCCGGAGTTCGACGCGCTGTACTGGTTCAAGCAGTTGCTGCACCGCGCCGATAACAGAACGCGCCACTTCACATACTACTACCTGTATGCGCACCTCAAGAGGATGGGCGGCAGGGTCTACGAAGGCTTCAAGAAGGTCGAGACGTGGCTGCCGAAGGCGGAGCCGCAAGCAGAGCACCCACCTAAGACCAAGCCGCGAGCCAATCAATACGCAATCAACGCCGGCCGCGAACACGGCTCCTACTCCCCGTTCGACCATTTCGTACTGCGGCTGCTGATTCAGTATTGCATAGAGACCGTCGCGCGCTTCAACGCGAAACACTACGGCGAATGGCCAACCCGTTATCCACTACTCGCAGTCAAAGACGGCGAAGAGGCCGCCGAGCGCACGTCTCTCATAGCCCGATGGCTACTCCACCCCGGCATCGAGACCACTCTGGTCAGGCTGAAGATGGGCGGCACCCGCATGACGTTAATCGGGGCGCTGCTGGCCGAGTGGGCCTTCATCCTCCTCGGCCCGAAGGATACCCCGTCCGCGGACGACTCGGACGCGCCCAGCGAAGACGGCGTTTCTGCGGAAGGAGCGCCCACCACTCAATACTCCGCCGCAATGCTATTCGACCTCTTGGTCTGGCAGTTCACCTCCAGGACGAATCCGTCACAGCGGCTTGAGCTCCTGAAATACTGGAACAAGTTGAACAGCGACCTGCTCAAGTATGCGAGCGGGCTTCGCGGCCAGTTCGGCTGGAAGCGCGAGTTGGTCGGCGAACTGATCACGCGAGTTAAGAGCACGCCGACGGCGCGCGAGTCCCCGCCCGCGGCCTACGGCCGCAGTAACGGAGAGTGAGATGTCGCAAGTAAATCCTTTCAGCGCAATCATCCGCCCTGAGACCGAGCATGCGAGGCCCGTGGAGGGCAAAGAGGCGCTCGTCGCGATCAACGCGCGCACGGGCCAGGTCGTGCACCAACCCGGCCTGCTGGAGACGCTCACGGGCGACTTCAGATACTTCTTAGTCTCGAATAGCAACGACCGGGATAGGGTAATTAAGGGGACGAAGCGGGTCAAGTACAAGGAGGGGCAGGGAGAGATAACAATCGCCATCGAATACGAAGGGGGCTGCCGGCCGGGGCAGGAGTGGTGGCTTGCACAGTGCTTTTTCAACTCGCGGCCTACGGCCGACTCGGTCAACGACTCTCTGGCCAGATGGCTGATCGAATATTTCTCCACCGGGACGGCGACCATAGACGATTTCTATTCGGAGAGTGCGGGCGCGTGCGGCGCGCTGGCGACGAAGGCCGGTCAGGAGTACGGGTTGGACTTGCGTATCACGCTGAAATTGGAGGGGGCGGACGGGCTCGAAACGATTAACTACGGCCCCCTGCGCATCTCCTCAAGGCTGAAAGACTCCGACAACGAAAAAGGCATGTTGCTCAGTGCCGAGTTGGAGGTTGACCCGCGGCGTATCCCTAGAGCCTTGCTCAACCAAAACAGAGAATTCACGGAGTTGTTGGAGAAGGGCGTGCGCAGCTACATCTCGGCCCGCGTTACGTTGGACACCTTTTACAACGACCTGACGGCCGAGCACATAAGAAGTGAGTTGCGTGGCCACTTAGACACTATGCTGAGACCTTTCGGGCGAAAGGTCGGCCACATCTCGCTCAAGGCGGACGGCCCCGGCCCGCCCAAAAGTTTCAAGGGCGAGACCGTGATCGAGTATCGGCACCACGAGTACCCCGACCCGATAAAGGTCAACGTCTCCGTGCTGATGACTCTCAAAAGCGCGGCCCGCCACGAGGCAAAAGGCTCGCCCGAGCTGGACGCGTGGCTGGACGAAAACTTAAAGGACGTGGTCAACGTGACGCTGTTCGGCGTCTCCTACGTCGATCTGCTGCTGAACTTCCCACAGTTGAAGAAGAATCTCGATGACCTGATGATTGCGCGTGCCGACGAGGTCGGCTACCACATCGAACAGTTGGTGACAATCCTTCACTTTGAATCGTTCGAGCCGCTGAAGCATATAGACATCGAGATTAAGGGCAGCGACGCCCTATTCGAAACGAGCCTCTCGAACTTTCACGTCGGGCTGGAGATTTTCTTGACGGCGCGGGTCAGTGACCTTCGCGGCGTCGCCCGCTACCTGTCTACGAAGCAGGACGTTCGGCAAACGATGCGGGACGGGATAATCCTGCTGGTCAAAGGGTTCATGCACGGGACGAGCCCGGAGCGGTTCTGCTCGCGCTACTCACGCATCGCAGACGGAACCGATGAGGACGAGGCCGATTCTAACAAGCTCTCGTTCGAGGAAGAGCTGCGCCTGAAAATCCACTCAATGCTGGGGGCAGAATTTAACGCGGAGGTGCTCGGCTTGGTCCTGAAGCCGACGCAAACGGAGTGGATGACGAAGGTGCTCGAAGCATCCAGACGGTCACACGACTTTAAGACTTCGTCCGAGTTGGGCAACCTACCCGGCGCTCTCGCGGTAACCGTGAAGGGAAGCTTTAAGATCATAAACGTGAGCAACTGGAAGGTGGTCAAGGAGTGCGACACCGACGCCGAGTTGATACGGAAGCGGATAGAGGACAGCGTCCGCGCCCGTCTGAAAGTTACGCGCGACGAGCAGTTAACTTTTTCCGAGCAAACGAGTTTCGACACTCTGGTCGGAGACGCCTTACTCGGGGCCATAGGGCTGATCAGCGACGAGTTCGGTCTAGCCGTCAAGATAACGACAGCTTACTGGGATTGGGAGGAAGCGCTGAAACAACTGGGGCGGAAGCGGGATAACATCGAGATTGCCTCAGTCCAAGAGAGAATTCGGCTGCTGACAGAGGAGCTTCTGGATGCCATCCAATATGACGCGGACCCGACACACATAGAAGGCATCAAAGAGCGCATACGGCGGTTGAGTGCGACGCTCAACCCGGCGCTGACGTCCGGCATCGGGATTCAGCATTCAGCCAGACCCGAGCCGCCTAAGGGCCTTCCGTCCCCGGAACTCGACGAAGTTGACTCCTGAGAATATGCGCGAAGGCGACGGTCAGCTTCGGGGCGGGTTTCACAAGCGATAGGCCCGAAGGGGTAGCCCCTCAGGCATCTTCAATTGAGCCACGTTCATTCAAACGTGGAAACGACAAGTAGGTGATGGCCATCATCATGGCCGTCATGAGGCTTCAATTGAGCCACGTTCATTCAAACGTGGAAACCGGGCGGCACCTGACCGACCGCGGCCGCGTCCTCGTAGCTTCAATTGAGCCACGTTCATTCAAACGTGGAAACTGCTCGGCAGTAAGTAGCGGCATACTATCAGCTTTCCCTGCTGAATTCGAGGGGTGACTGTGCAGGGGCCGGGCTGATTCTAGAGTGTCCTGTGGGTTCGGGCTAAGCATCTGATACGTCGTGTTTTAGGTATTGCGAGCGGGGGCCATACTTTGGGGCATCGGGTCAGCGCTCGTTTTAGCTCAGGTGAAGCCCTCGGCGGTAACCTAGACGATAATCGCACAACGCGTGGAGGCGTTGTCAATAGTCCGGCCGAGCGTTTCGATGCTGTTGGCCCCGCGTTGTTCGGCAGGCCCCAGCATGGACATTCATTTCCCTCGATACCACGCTGAGCGTGAATCACACCGGCAACAATTCGTAAATCTACTGTATACCTTCCAGGAACGACTCCCACTACCGGAAACGCCAGACCTAGTGTCGAAATGGGATTACTTCTATGAACGTAGTGTAGGGTGCGTCGGTGTTCTCAAAGACTGGCTGACCCGTTCGCTGGCACTGGCCTTAGAGGATGATAGCCCTACTCTAAAACTCAAGTATTTGGAACGTCGCGCGCTATCCGTCAAACAATGCATTACGATGCTGCGAGAAGCGAAGCTCGGGGAGAAAGAGTTCGAGGAGAGCGAGGAATCAAGGGAGCTACTACGCAAAGATTTAGGTCTCGAATTAGGAGCAACAAAGGTAGGACAAGCTGGTGTACCGCAAGTCGGTCTAGAATTATCGGCTGATGTCTGTCAAAAACGCCGAAAACGTAGCGTCGGCAGACGCAGCCCCGTACGTGACAAGATCGGAGCGACATTGGCATGAGTAAAGAGAACCTCGCTGCGCGAGTGGCACCCAGTGAGACTTACCCCCATTGGGAGATTAAATCGCCACCGTTTCCTGCCCGCAGCCGGCTCTTTCGTATAGAGCCAGTCTGGGTAGGGACTCCGAAGGTCGAAAGCTTAACGAGCTATGTGGCACGCCTTTCGGAAGCACACTCCGTAACGTCCCGCATGCTGCTTCGTAGGGAAATCTATCCCGCGGCTGGGAGAAGTGTTTCTTACTTCTCGGGGAATCTTGGATTCTCTTCACGACAGATTAACGGCATAGATAAGATTGCGGAGGCGACAGCTGTAGGGTTAGAGAAGTTAACCTGCCGCGGCAACCTCCATAACAGGGTGCTATGTCACCTGTGTGCAAGATTAAATCTTTCACCAGTGGATCTCTTGTGTGAGAAAAATGATGAAGTATGGCTTGAGAATTATGTTACCGCACATAGTAAAGATGAACCGAAAAGGAAACTACCCGTGGCTTGGGAAGAAATAGAAGACAAACTTCAAGTTGCTTTGGGAGAATTTCCTCCCCCATCCCTAGAAGCGATTGCGCGCCAGCTAGGATATTACCCAGCTAGACTCAAAGGAAATTGCCCAGAGGTGTGTGGGCAGATTATTTCACGCTATAGAAGTTATATAAGAAGTACGCATCCTACTTCAAGACTCGTTATAAAAACTTTAAGGTCAGCGATGAAGGAGGAGCCGCCTCCATCTTTGCAAAGTGTTTTTAGGCGCTTAGGGTGTAAGGACACGGGATATTATTACTACAGCAACTATTTTGATTTATGCACGGCTATCGCGCAGCGATATAAGAACTTCCGCAACAAACCGTTTGACAAGAAAGTAACTGAAAAACAGCTCAAGTCGGCCCTAACAGAGAACCCTCCCCCGTCGTTCTCAAGCGTTGCTAAGCGTCTCGGGCACAAGAGAGACTTCTTCCGTCAGAAATACCCTGAGATAGCAAGGGCCATAGCTTCACGCCACATGCAGCACCGCAGAGCCCAACAGAGGGAAAGGGCCACTCAACTCCGAGAGATGATCCGGGCCGCAATAAAAAGCATTTTGGCTTTTGGGAAGTATGTCTCTGAAGCTAGGGTGAAGGAGTATCTACGGCAGCATAGATTTAGCTCTGGACGAGACAGTCTCTTCAAGCAAGCTCTTCACGAAATGAAATCCGAAATGGGCATTTGATACACAAGTACCCCGCCTAATCCTCACCTACACTGCCCCTAACCGCTGGAAGCATAAGTTGGCCGCACGCTATTGGAAGCATCAGGTGGCCGCGGCGGCCAACTTATGGTTCAAATCACACACACCGACAAACGTTATAGCCGTGAGTAGGTGAGGCCGGTTTGGCCCTGGTATTTGCCGCCGCGGTCTTCGTAGGATACGTCGCAGTCGTCGTCGGATTCGAGGAAGATTACCTGGCCGATGCCTTCGCCGACGTAGACGCGCAGAGGTAAGTCGGCGAGGTTGCCAAGCTCGATGACGAGGCGGCCTGTCCAGCCAGCTTCGAGCGGGGTGGTGTTGAGCATCAGGCCCGCGCGGGCGTAGGTTGATTTGCACATGCAGATGCCTGTGACGTTGCGAGGCATGCGGAAGGTCTCGACCGTGACGCCGAGCGCGTAGGAGTGCGGGGGCATGAGGTAGTAGCGCGAGCCGTCGGCGGCGTCGCGCAGGGGCGGCTCTACGAGCGAGCCTTCGTCGAAGTCCTTCGGGTCTATCTCGCGGCTGTGGATGGGCGAGAAGACGCGGAAATCGTCGTCGGCGAGTCGCATGTCGTAGCCGTAGGAGGACGAGCCCGCGGAGATGATTCGTCGCCCGCCGCTCTCGCGCACGAGCGTTGCGTCGAAGGGCTGTATGAGCTGGTGCTCTTCGGCCATGCGCCGAATCCAGCGGTCGGATTTAACTGTCATCTCTCTCTGTTCCAGTCGAAGTTGCGCGGATGAAAGAACGCGCCGCAAGCATAATGCCGCCCGCCGCGCGAAGTCCAGTAACTTCAAGTTACAGGTTCCAAGTTGCAAGTTCAAAGTTGAAGACAGCGGGCCTTGTACTTAACTTTGAACTTGCAACTTGGAACTTGGAACTAAACTACTGCTTACTGCTCACCTGCGTTATGCGTATCGTGCCTTCGCCGAGGGTGAAGGAGAGGAGCGCGCCGCCCTGTCCGGCGCGCCCCTTGAGCGAGCGCTCAGTGGCTTGCGTCTGCTCGCGCGGGACGAGGCCCGTGTAGGAGTTCTCCACGCGGCCTGCTTGCAGGACTTCGGCGTCCATGTCGCCGCTGAAGCCCGCGGGCAGCTCGACGTTGAGGTCGCCGGACGCGAGCCGCACGCTCATGCCTCGGCCGCGCCAGCTTCGCGCGGGGACGCGCACGGAGACCGCGCCGCTACGCAGAGTCGCCTCCACGTCGCCGCCCGCGAGTGTGAAGTCGGCGGGGCCGTCGCCCGCGTTCACGCGCAGAGCGCCTTCGACGCCCGTGACCGTGAGCGCGCCGCGCCCCGTGTAGAGTTCGAGGTCTACGGACGCGGGCACTCGCACGCGGTAGTCAATTTTCCAGGGCATCGCCGCGAGTTCTTTCGGGAGGTCGCGCGCCGCGCGCTTCAGGTACTTTCGGTCGTGTGTGCCGACGGTCGTGAGGCGTATGTGGTTCACGTCCTCTTCGAGCGCGAAGGTGTTGAGCGCGGCGAGGCGGTCGAGGTTCTCTTCGGTGTCCGCGCTCTGCTCGACCTCCGCCGTTATCTCGACCTCGCCCTTCGACCAGCCCTCGATTGTGACGGAGCCGACGGGCGCGCCGTAGATGGTCAGCGAGCCGCCGAAGCCGAGCCGCCGCACCTCGCGCCGCGTCGTCGTGCGCTTAAGGAGCGGCGCGGCCTGCGCGACGACGGGCGAACCCTTCTTCTCGTTAGACTGCTTGCCGCCCTGCCCGAGGACTATCTGTTGAGACGCCACAGCAACGAGCGCGACGAGCATGACGCACGCAAGGAGTCGCGCGCGAACGGAGATTTTCGACAGAGTGCTTTTCATCATTGGAAGGCTACAACGTTTAAGGCAAAAGTGAAAAGTGAAAAGGCGGAAGTGAAGAAGGAGGATGAGAGCAAGGCTTACTCTTATCCTCCTTCGTTCCGGACAATGCGGCTCTAATCATCCATGTTGAAGACGGCGCGGCCTTCATCAATCGAGGATGAAGGCCGCGCCGTCTTTCGTCTTAACTTTTGCCTTTTTACTTATGCCTTCCCTATCTGGGCATGAAGACGATGGAGCCGCGGCCGTTGGAGGTGGAGAGCAGTGCGCCGCCGTCGCCGACCTTGCCGACGACTTTACGATTCTCGTTGACGAACTCGAACTCGCCGAGACGCGCGAAGCCGTTGAGGTCTATGCTGCGCGTGCGCGGTGCGACGGCCGTCAGGCGGAAGCCCGACTCGGCCGTGATGCGGAGCGTTATGTCGCCCTCCGTCGAGTTGAGTATGTATGTGCCGCCGCGCAGCAACTCCGCGTCGAAGAGTATGTTGCCGACGGTGTTCTCGGCCATCACCGTCTGCGCGTGTATGCCTGTTAGCTCGATGTCTCCCTCGCTCGATACGTGCGCGCGAACCGACTGGCCGTGGACGTTGCGTATGATGATGCCGCCGGTCATCGTGCTGATGTCCACGGTCGAGTTGGCGGGGACGCGTATGAGGAAGTTTATGTCGCCCACGTCGTCGCGGTTGTCGCGCCGCACGTCTATGCGCACCGAGTCGGCGCTCGCCTCGGGCTCCATCTTCGCCGAGCGCGACTCCATCGTCGCCGTCACGCGGACGGTGTTCTTGTCCCACGCGACGACCTCTATCTTGCCGGAGCGGTTGAGGAGCTGCACGCGTATGTTCGGCTGCGCGGGGTAGTCGCGCGAGAAGCGACGCTGCGCGAGAGCGTGCGGCGCGGCGAAGGCGACGAAGAGGGCAAGCAGCAGCGAAGAGGCCGCGAGGCGTCGCGGGGCGCGCGGGCTTTGCGCGCGCGCGCACCACTCGTCTCTGCCGTTCGTCGCTTCCGTGTTCATCTGTCTTCAGACTCTTATTACTTATTACCGCCTCGGCACCCCGGCGCTGAAAGCGCCCGCGTTGCTTCGGTGCAAGAGGCGCGGGCGCGTGTGTCGGGGCCGAAGGCTTCTCAGGCCGCGTGCTCTACTGCTCGCCAAACTCGCGCATCAACTCGATCTTGTCGCGTATGGCGGAGTTCAGCATCTCCTCCGCTATCTCGTCGTGCGGATTGTCGCGCAGGTCTGCGAGCGAGTCTTTGACGGTCTCGTCGAGCACGTTCACGCTCCGGTCGAAGGAGGCGCGCATGCGCGGATTCCAACTCGCCTTGCGCGCCTCGACGCGCTGCTCCCAGTAACGAAGGCTCGCCTCGTGAGGCTCGACGTAGGTGCTCGGGTAGTACTGGTCTGAGACGACCCGGCGCGACGCGCGATCCGCGCGCGGGGCCGCGCCGGAGTTGGCGTAGCGCACGCCGACCGCAGTGATGAATGCGACCGAGACGACGAGCGCCGCGACGCCCGTCGCGAGTTGCGGAAGCGAAAGCTGAAAGCGCGCGCCGAGAAGTCTCGACCAGAAGCCGCCACGCGCGTTGGCGTAGACCATTGGGACTCTGCTGTCGCTCTCGACGGCGTCGCGGACGCGCATCCAGAGGGCGCGCTCGTCCGTCGGGGCGTAGAGGTGTTCGTGTGCGTCGCGCGCGGCGGCGAGGATGGCGTTGAACTCCTCGCGCGCCTCGTCGCACTCGTGGCAGGCGGCGAGGTGCGCGCTGACCGAGGCGTGCTCGGCGTGGCCGAGCGTGCCGTCTAGAAAATCACTGAGATATTCCTGACACTTCTCGCAGTTCATTGCAGTCCGACCTCTTGCGATTCCGTTGGGGGCCGCGCGTGGCAGGACTCGGCGCGCGGGCGAAAAATCTTTGAAGCCTATTCAGGCACGTTCTGTTGCCTCAGAAGTTGCCTGAGTTTCATTCTAGCCTTGTGGAGTTGCGACTTGCTCGTCCCTACCGAGCATCCCAACAACCTCGCCACCTCTTCGTGCTCGTGCCCCTCCACGTCGTGCAGAACAAAGACGGAGCGGTATCCGGGCGGCAACTGAGAGACTGCCTTATCCAACGCAATCCTATCCACAACCGGCATGTGAGACGGATTCTCCGTCCCCAATACGACCTGCTGCGGCGACTCCCCGTCCTCCGTAGGCTGCTCGACCTTCACCCCTCGCCGGCGGAAGTGCATCAGCACCTGATTGACCGTCAGCCTATGGAGCCAGGTCGTGAATGCCGACTCGCCGCGGAATGAGCCGACCTTCCGGTAGAGTTGGATGAAGACCTCCTGAGCGAGGTCTTCGGCCTCCGCCGTGTTGGCAGTCATGCGCAGACAGAGCGAGTAGACGCGCCGGGAGTGTCGCGAGTACAACTCCTCGAAGGCCGCCATGTCGCCCGCCGACGCCGCCTGCGTCAACTGGTAGTCGGAAGCGCTTTCTGTCTCGAACTCGGGTGTCGTCACCTGTCCGAACATTCGGCTGAGAAGATCGCCGAGGTTCAAATCACGACTCTCCACTTTGATGGTCAACTGAAAGCGTCCGCCTTTTGGTCGAATTGGGAAAGCTCCCGGCGAGTGGGCCGCGCTTGAACGTCCGACGCGCGGCAAGAGTCGCCGGTTTTACACGCGACTGTGATGCTCTGCGCGCCGCGCGTCGTTGCCCCCGCGTCGCCCCAAATGCGTTCGGCGTACGCCCTTTGCAGTCCTCTTCAGGCCCAGTACGTGCGGTCGAGCGAGCGGTAGCCGACGGCCTCCGCCACGTGCGCCGTGCCTATCTCGTCCGAGCCTTCGAGGTCTGCGATGGTGCGGCTGACCTTGAGGATTCTATCATAGGCGCGCGCCGAGAGCCCCTGCCTCTCCATCGCCCGTTCGAGAAGGCGCTCGCACTCCTCGTTAAGCTGACAGAAGCGTCGTATCTGGCGCGGCGACATCTGCGCGTTCGAGAAGACTCCCTCGCCGCGCAGACGTTCGTGCTGGCGCGCGCGGGCCGCGAGCACACGGCCGCGCATGGCCGAAGAGGATTCGCCCGCAGGTGCGCCGCGCTCGGACATCTCTTTGAAGCGTACGGGCGGCACGTCCACGTGTATGTCTATCCTGTCCATGAGCGGCCCCGAGATTCGGCCGACGTAGCGCTGTATCTGTAAGGGCGTGCAGCGGCACTCCTGCGTCGGATTATTGTAATGGCCGCAAGGGCATGGGTTCATCGCCGTGGCGAGCATGAAGGAGGCCGGGAACGTAAGCGTCATCGCGGCGCGGCTGATGGTCACGCGCCCGTCTTCGAGCGGCTGGCGCAGGACTTCGAGGACGCTTCTGTCGAACTCGGGCAACTCGTCGAGGAAGAGCACGCCGTGGTGCGCGAGACTCACCTCGCCCGGTCGCGGGACGGCTCCGCCTCCTATCAGTCCCGCGTCGCTTATAGTGTGGTGCGGCGAGCGGAAAGGTCTTTCGGTTACTAGCCCTGAGCGCCCCGTCAGTCCCGCGACCGAGTGAATCTTCGTCAGTTCGAGCGCGGCCTCGAATTCGAGCGGCGGCATTATCGTCGGCAGGCGCTTGGCGAGCATCGTCTTGCCCGAGCCGGGAGGGCCTACGAGAAGAATGTTATGTGAGCCCGCGGACGCGACTTCGAGAGCGCGCTTGACGGCCTGCTGGCCTCGCACCTCCGCGAAGTCAACGTCGTAACGCCCTTCGGTCGAGAGCAGTTGCGCCTCTTCGACGCGCACGGGAGCAGGGCGCGCTCCTGCTTCGCCGCTTCCTCCACGGCCTAGCGCGCAGAGCAACTCTACGGCGTCGCGAAGCGTGGAGACCGCGAACACGTCAACGCCCTTGACGACCGCCGCCTCGGTCGCGTTCTCCTCCGGGAGTATGAGGCTCTTGATGCCCGCCTCGCGCGCGCGCATCGCGACGGGTAGCGCGCCGCGCACGGCACGCACGCGACCGTCGAGCGAAAGCTCGCCGACCGAGAGGACTTCCGGTAAGCCTTCCGTCGCGCCGAGGTCGCCGTTCGCGCCGAGTATGCCGAGCGCGATGGGGAGGTCGAAGCTCGCGCCCTCTTTGCGCACGTCGGCGGGCGCGAGGTTGACGGTCGTCTTGTGTAAGGGGAAGAAGAAGGCGCTGTTGTTGACGGCCGCGCGTATGCGCTCGCGCGACTCTCGCACGGCCGCGTCGGGCAGGCCCACTATCGTGACCGACGATGCCGCGTCCGACTCACCGCGCGCAGGCGTCAAATCAACTTCGACTTCGACGAGGTCTGCGTCTATTCCGTAGACGGCCGCCGAGCGCGTGCTGAAGTGCATGTGTGAGGCCCCCGGCCGCCAAACGCGTGCGCCTTCGTGCGCGCTTGGCGGCGTCAAAAAGCCTTTTAAGCTCCGGTCGGAAGTTTCAGGACGCGAGACGGGCGAGTGGCGAAACGCGAACGAGCGCGCTTCGTAGACGGTTAAGTCGGAAGCGCGCTCGCCTGTTCGTATGGTCGGCCGCGTGCGCTAAAGTTTGGCGGGGCGCGCGCGGCGTCTTGCGTAAATTCTCTAGCGGCGGCGTCGCGCGGGGGCCTGTGCCTGCGTCGCCGCGGGCGCGCCGCCCGAACGCGACGGAACCCTTATCTGCTGACCGCGCGAGAGCGGTGCGTCGGCCGCGATGCCGTTCTGCTTGACGACCTCTTCGACCGAAGCGTTGTAGCGCGAGGCCACCTGCGCGATGGTCTCACCGCCCTTGGCCGTGTAGGTCTGTAGGGTGCTGCTCGCGGTCGCGCCGCCGGTCGGGCGCTCGTAGGACTTGGACGTTTGCATCATCCTTCCGCCGCCGCCCGCGGGGATGACGAGCGTGCCGCCCTTCGCGAGGTCAACGCCCGCGTTCCACTGCTGTAGCGTCGAGGCGCTCACGCCGGCGCGCGGGGCAAGTGCCTCCCACGTATCGCCCGGCGCGGCCTGAATGACACGAGCCATCTGGCTGCGGCGGTCGGCGGGTATGCGCTTGAGGAGCGCGACGAGCCGGGCGCCGTGCTTGGGCGGGACTCTCAGGAGGTACGCCTCGCCCGGCGGCGTCATGTCGCGGCGGAGTTCAGGGTTGATGCTGCGTAAGTAGTCAACGCTCGAATCCGTGAGCGAAGCCACGAGGCCGAGATTCGTCGCCGAGGGCACGCTGATGGTGTCGTAGGCGAGCGGCGTCATACGCTGGACGTTTCGGAAGCCATACTTCTCGGGGTTCTTCGCGATGAGTATGACGGCGAGGATGTTCGGGACGTAGTTGCGCGTCTCCTGCGCGATGTAGGGGTATATCTGCCAGAAGTCCGCGACGCCGGCGCGCGCAATCGCGCGGTCGATGTTGCCCTCGCCCGTGTTGTAGGCGGCCATCGCAAGCTCCCAGTTGCCGAAGCGGTTATGCAGCCACTTCAGGTACTGGGCCGAGGCGCGCGTCGCCTTCTCGAAGCTGTTGCGCTCGTCCACGTACGCGGTCTGGCGCAGGCCGAAGCGCGAACCCGTGCCGGGGATGAACTGCCAGAGCCCCGACGCGGCCGCCCACGAACGCGCGGTCGGACGCCAGGTGCTCTCGACCTGACCGAGCCAGACTATATCCTCGGGCACGCCCTCCTCGCGGAAAATCTTGCGCGCCATCGTCGTGTACTGCCCCGAGCGGCGCAGGCCCGTCTCCATCGTTCCGCGTCCGCGGCCCTGATAGAAGTTTATGTAGCCGACGACGAGCGAGTGGAGTTTGAAGTCGAAGTCGAGAGTGTTCTTGACCTTCTCAGCCTCGGCGACCTCCTCCTTCGAGACGTTCGACTCCTTCTCGTCAAGGACGATCTTGCTCAACTCGTCGAGCGGCGAAGGCTCGAACTTCTGGTCTACGAAGCCGACTTGCGCGGGCGCGGGCTGCTGCTGCCCGTCCGTCTGCGCCACATTCACGAAGGGAGCGCCGTTCTGCTGCGTCGGGACGGGCGAGCCTACTTCGTAGCGGTATACTCTCTCGACGAGTTGTAAATAGTAGGTCTGAAGCCGCGGGTTGGCGCGCACATCTAAGCCGGATTCGAGCACTGCGTCTACGGCCTTGTCGAAATCCTCGCGCGCGGCCTGGCGCTTGTTATCTTTGAGGTTCAGCTCGCCCTTCTTAAAGCTGTCCTCCGCGCGGTCAATGATGGCTTTGACGCGAGAGTCTTCGCGCTCGATGTCGCTCTGCGTGTTACGTAGGTATGATTGCGTGGGCGTCTGTGCGCCGACTGTGAGCGAGGGAGCGAGCAGCGTCGCGAGAAGCGCGGCGCTTGTTACAAAGCGGGGGAGGCTCGTGTTCTTCAATCGTTGATCTCCTTATGCGAGATTAAAGCGAATCCACGATGGCGACCTCAAAGGAGATCGCACGAGCGGCATCCACTGGAACAAATTGCACGGGACGTTTGAAACCGCGCGAACGGAAGGCTCTGCGCGATGGGCTCCCTAAATAAGGAAAGCAGAGCCCGTCAACCGCCAAAAGGCTATCACACAGCCCAACTCGTGTCAAACCCGTCTGCCCGCATCTACTTGTAAATAAAAGGCGAAACGCCCAAAGTTTCCTGACTTTTTGCGCCTCGCCTTGTGAGCATTTTTGATGCGTCGAAGGGCGGCCGGGTTGCGCAGGCTAAACGGAACCGCGAGCGGCGGCGAGCGAGCACGCGTTACGCCGTAAATGTTCAACGCGTAACACACACACGCCCGCCGCCGCTCGCGGTTCCGTTCTAAAGTTCTAAACCCTCGGGGCGGCAGCCTGCGGGAGTCGGGGCTGGCGCTGTACGGGGGCGGCTGGCGGCTGCGCCCTCTCCTTGAGAGCCTCGCGGAAGACTTCGCGGACGTTCTCGACGAAGATGAACTGCATCTCGCCGAAAAGCTCCTTCGGAATCTCGTCCATGTCGCGGCGGTTCAGGTGCGGAAGTATGACCTTCGTGACGCGCGCTCGCCTCGCCGCCAAGACCTTCTCCTTGACGCCGCCGACGGGCAGGACGTTTCCGCGAAGTGTTATCTCGCCCGTCATCGCCACGTCCTTGCGGATGGCGCGCTGCGAGAGCGAAGAGACCATCGCCGTCGCGAGCGTGATGCCGGCCGAGGGGCCGTCCTTCGGAATCGCGCCCTCGGGGATGTGTATGTGCATGTCGAACTTCTCGAAGTCATCCTCCGGGATTTCGAGTTCGCGCGCGCGCGACTTGGCATAGGAGTATGCGGCCTGCGCGGATTCGCGCATGACCTCGCCGAGCTGTCCCGTCAGAACCAACTGCCCCTTGCCCTTCATCCTCAGAGCCTCGATGAAGAGCACGTCGCCGCCGACGGCAGTCCACGCGAGCCCCGTCGCAACGCCGATCTGGTCTTTGCGAAGCGCCTCTTCGGGGAAGGACTTCGGCGGGCCGAGGAACTCGTGCACGTTCTTCGGTGTCGCGCGTACGGCCTCCGACTTCCCTTCCGCGATGCGCCGCGCGACCTTGCGGCAGATGCGCCCTATCTCGCGCTCAAGCTGACGAAGGCCCGCCTCCTGCGTGTACTGCTGTATGACGACCGAGAGCGCCTTCTTCGAGATGTGGACGTTCTTCGCCGTGATGCCGTTCTCCTCTATCTGCTTCGGCAGAAGGTGTCGGCGCGCTATCTCAAGCTTCTCCTCCTCGGTGTAGCCCGCGAGGCGGATGACCTCCATGCGGTCGCGCAGGGCTGGCTGGACGGTGTCGAGTATGTTCGCCGTCGTCATGAACATCACGTTCGAGAGGTCGAAGGTGACGCCGAGGTAGTTGTCGCGGAAAGAGTTGTTCTGCTCCGGGTCTAATACTTCCAAGAGCGCCGACGAAGGGTCGCCCCGGAAGTCCGCGCCGACCTTGTCAATCTCGTCGAGCATGATGAGCGGGTTGTTCGTGCCCGCCTGCTGTAGAGCCTGAATGATGCGGCCCGGCATCGCGCCGACGTACGTGCGTCGGTGGCCGCGTATCTCCGCCTCGTCGTGGAGGCCGCCCAGAGAGAGGCGCACGAACTTGCGGTCGAGGGCGCGAGCGATGGAGCGGCCCAAGCTCGTCTTGCCGACGCCCGGCGGGCCGACGAGACAGAGTATCGAGCCCTTCGGCTTCTCCTTCAGCTTGCGGACTGCGAGCGCCTCGACGATGCGCTCCTTAACCTTGTCGAGCCCGTAGTGGTCTTCGTCGAGAATCTGCTGCGCCTTGATTAAGTCCAGATTATCAACGCTCGCCTTCGACCACGGCAGGTCGAGCATTATCTCCATCCAGTTGCGAAGCGTCGCCGTCTCGGCCGCGTCCGGGTGCATGCGCTCAAGCTTCTTGAGTTGACGCAGCGCCTCCTCCTCGGCGTGCTTCGGCATCGCGGCGGCCTCGATCTTCTCGCGGAACTGCGCGACCTCTTCGGCAAGCTCGTTGCCCTCGCCCAGTTCGGTCTGAATCGCCTTCAGTTGTTGACGCAGGAAGAATTCGCGCTGCGAGCGGTCGATGTCGGCGCGCGCCTGCGTGTTTATCTCCTGCTGGACTGTGAGGACTTCCAGCTCCTTGTTCAGAAGCTCGTTGACGCGGCGCAGGCGCGCCGTCGTGTCCGCGATGTCAAGAACAGACTGCGCGTCTTCGACCTTGAGTTCGAGGTTCGACGCGGCGAGGTCTGCCAGACGCCCCGCGTCGTCGAGCGATGAGACTATCGCCATCACCTCGGGCGAGATGTTCTTGCCGAGGTTCGTCGCGCGCTCCATCGAGGCGCGCACGTTCCGCACCAACGCCTCGACTTCGAGCGAACGCTCGGGCGTGGCAGTCTCGTCGAGCGCCGAGAGTCGCGCCTTCAGGAACTCGCCCGTGTCCTCGACCGACTCGACGTGCGCGCGAGAGAGGCCCTGCACGAGTATGCGTATGCGCCCGTCTGGGAGCTTGAGCATGCGCATGATGACGGCCACCGTGCCCGTCGCATAAAGGTCTTCGCCCGCCGGCTCCTCCTTGTCGAGGTCGCGCTGCGAGACGAGGAAGATCATCCGATTCTCGCCGAGCGCCTCGTCCACCGCGCGGATGGATTTCTCGCGCGAGACGAAGAGCGGCACGATCATGAACGGGTAGATGACTATGTCGCGCAGAGGGAGCACGGGCAGCGACTCGGGAATCTGCAACTGCTGCTCTGTGCCCTCTACGGCTTCGATTGACTCGGCTATGTTTGAAATCTGCGGCATATTTTTCTTGAGTGATAAGTGATGAATGACAGGCGATAAGAGTTTGCCATCACTTTTTTCTTACCACGCGTCACTCCTCACTTCTAATCACTCGCAACTCGTCACTTCATCTGCGAGCCGCGGCACCGTCGCGCTTGCGCACCAAGGTCTTAAGCTCCTTCATGAACTCGGTCACGTCCTCGAACTCAAGGTAGACCGATGCGAAGCGTACGTAGGCGACTTTGTCCAGCTCTTTGAGGCGGCGCATTATCATCTCGCCGACCTTCGTCGTCGGGCGCTCGCGCTCCGCCGACTCCTGCACGTACTTCTCGACGGCGTTGACGATGCTGTCGAGCTTCGTCGCCGGTATCGGCCGCTTCTCGCACGCGCGTAGCAGTCCGGCCATGACCTTATTGCGGTCGAAGGGCTCGCGCCGCCCGTCCTTCTTGA
>JBJMGQ010000205.1:0-16198 GCA_045807845.1 Pyrinomonadaceae bacterium
AACGACGCCATTTCGCTGAAGGAGTTTTGGGGAATCATCACGCGCCTCAAGGAGGACGCGTCGGTCTGTTTGAAGTCGCTGGAAGAGACCCCAAAGGATGACGAGATCAATCGCTCTTTCTGGAGCAGGATGTACGCGCTCGCGGTCTTCTCCTTCTTCGACGGCGTCACCTACCGCATGACGTTCCACGCCTACGCTGCGCGCGAGCGTCGCGACGTGATCTTCCTCTTCGACGAGCTGGCCCGGCTGGAGAAGATGTACGACTTCGACGAAGACGCCGAGCCGGCCCCGACCTTCGGCCACGCGCGGATGATCGACAACATCAGGTTCGCCTTCAACGCCTTCGCGCGCGTCCACTACTCCGACTACGTCCTCCCCACCGCCGACCCGGACTGGGCTCTCCTCCGGCAGGTCGTGCGGATCAGGGCCGCGCTCGAACACCCGCGAACGCCGCCGGAGCTTGAGGTGTACGACGAGAACGTGGACGATCTGCTGGAAGGGCTGCGGTGGTACGTTGAGCGGGTCGCGGAGCTGCTGGAAGACTGCCTGACGCAGTTCGAGGCGAAGGTCACCGAGTGGGGCGACGAAGAGGACGAGGTGGTGATGTAGCTCGCCGCTCGCTCACGAATAGATGTTCATCGGGCGTGTGAGCAGCTCGACGGGGTCTGCGACGTTGAGGGCTTCGCGGACGTAGTAGGCTTCACCGGCGGCGACGTTGATGAGGGAGCCGGCGTAGCGCCAGCGGGCTTCGAGTTGTTTGAGGAAGCCCTCTTCGCTGATGCGTGTGATGGGCTCTTTGGAGTCGGGATTGTAGAACTGCGAGCGGTGGGCGAGGATGGCGCGCAGCTTCTCCTCGACGAACTCGGACACGTCCACGATGAAGGAGGGCGCGACGAGGCGCGAGTAGGCCGCGTGCGCGAGCGCGGGCACGGGGGCGGCGCCCTGCCCCTCCGACTCGTCGTAGCGACGCATGGAGGCGAGTCGCGCCGCCTCGCGCGCGAGCCGTGCGGTGGCGGCGTGGTCTGGATGCGGGTCGTCCCAATGCGCGGTGAGGATGACCTTCGGCTTGTAAGTGCGTATGACGCGGACGAGCGCCGTGCGCGCTTCGTCGGTGACGAAGACGTGGCCGTCGGGCTGCTCCAAGTTGACGCGCACGTCGAGGCGCATGATGCGCGCCGCCTCGCGTGATTCTTCGGCGCGCTGTTCGGGCGTGCCGCGCGTGCCCATCTCGCCGCGCGTCATGTCGAGCACGCCCGTGCGTCGCCCCAGAGACTTCAGCTTGAGAAGCGTGCCCGCGGCCGTCAGCTCCGCGTCGTCGGGGTGCGAGTAGACGGCCAGCACGTCCAGCTCAAGCGGCCCCGCGTTCTCGACGAAGACCTCACTCATAACTCACACACTCCCCTTGAAGTCGAAGCGGCAGCGGACGCCCTGCTCGCGCCCCGTGTCGTAGATGATGGAGACGTTCGTGACGTTGAACTCCCAATGGAAGTTGCGGCGGCAGAGGAAGCGCACGACCTCCGCGAGCTTGTCCGGGTCGATGTCGCCCTGCGCGAGCGTGACGTGCGGCGCCCACTCGTCCGGATGGTAGTAGTGCGCCACGGCCCCGGGCACAGTCTGGCGTACGCCTTGCCAGATGTCGCGGTGAAGATCGGAGAGCGCGGGGCTGCGGACGACGCTGATGTAGAGAATGGGATTCGCGACGGTGAAGATGCCTAAGCCCGCCGTCCGCACGCGGAAGGGGCGCGTGCGCGCGGCCAAGTCGCGCAGGAACGACTCGCAGGCCGAGTCGTCATACTGTTCGGCGACCTGGAAGGAGAAGTGCGGGTAGGGCGTGACGTACATGCCGCGCACGTTGAACTTCTGCCCCAGCTCCTCCCAGATGGCCTCGACCCGCGCGTAGTGCTGGTCGTCCAGCAGCGTAACCACGCCCTGCATCAACGGTGCCCTTCTCGACCGGCGAACAAGTTTGAGAACTCCGCGGAAAGGTGTAGCGCATAGAGAAGGCAAAAGGCAAGAGGGGAAAGGCAGAAGGCAGTAGGCGGTAGGCAGTAGGCAGTTGAAAACTTTGGTGCCGCGAAGTTTGATTCAATCTCGCAACATCCTTAACGCGGAGCGGCTGCCTTCTGCCATCTGCCTTCTGCCTACTGCCTTTTGCCTTCCAACGTTCGGTCTGATAGCCTTTGCCCTTCTCCCCGAAAGGATTGGGATTCGATGAGGCTCACGGTGCTCGGCTCGGGCACTTCCGTCCCGCACCCGCACCGGTCTGCGTCGGCGCACTGGGTCGAGGCGCGGGGCGGTACGCTCCTGCTCGACTTTAGCGGCCCGGCCGTGCACCGCATGGCGGAGGAGGGCTGCGACTGGGCCGCGCTCGACGCCGTCTGGATCAGCCACTTTCACCTCGACCACGTCGGCGGCCTCGCGCCCTTCCTCTTCGGCACGAAGTACGCGCCGCAGACCGTCGGCCGGCGCAAGCCCTTCAAGGTCTTCGGCCCGCGCGGGACGGAGAATCTTCTGCGCCGCTTCGACGAGGCGGGCGGCTACGGCCTCTTCGAGCAGCCGTTCCCCTTCGAAGTCCGTGAGGTCGCGCCGCGCGCGGAGTTCGACATCCTGCCCGGCCTCAAGGGCTCAACCCTTTCGACGCCGCACACGAGCGAGAGCCTCGCGCTGCGTTTGACGGACGCGGACGGCACGTCGCTTGTCTACACCTCGGACACGGGCTTCACGGAGGCACTCGCGGGCTTCGCGCGCGCAGTCGATCTCTTTCTGTTGGAGTGCTCCTTCTTCCGCTCGAAGCCCGTGAAGCTGCACCTCGAACTCTCGGAGGCGATGGAGCTCGCGCGACTGTCCGGCGCGCGCCGCGTCATGCTCTCGCACCTCTACCCGGAGTGGGACGGCATCGACATGGCGGCCGAGGCGAAGCGGCTCTGGGACGGCGAGACGATTGAGGCGCGCGACGGGCTGCGGCTGGAAGTGGGAGAGTGACGATGTTGAGATTGAAGATAAGAAGCGCGGGCGGAGAATCCGAGAGGCTGCAAACGGCCGTCGCCGTCTCGGTCTTCCTCCTCGTCGTCTCGGCACTCTGCCTCGTGCCGCCCGGAAGGCACGCGCGCGCGCATGACGGGACGAATGAGCCGGTGCTGCTCGAAGTCGGCGGCGACGTGAAGACGGACAAGGCACCGGCGGCGCCGGCCGAGTTGAAGATCGTCTCTTACAACATACGCTATCGCGCGGGCGACGATTTGAAGCAGCTCATCGAGCTGCTCAAGGAAGACCCCTTGATTGGCGGCGCGCACGTCATCGGCCTACAGGAGGTTGACCGCAACAAGCGGCGCACGGGCAACGTCAACACCGCGCGCCAGATCGCCGAAGGCTTAGGCATGCGCTACGCATGGGCCGCGCCGCCCGACACCGGCGGCGACGAAGAAGAGGAGACGGGCGTCGCCATCCTCAGCGTCTTTCCCTTGACCGACGTGGCGCGCATCCTGCTCACGCACGAAGGGCCCGGCGGTCGCCGCCGCGTCGCCGTCGGCGCGACGGTGCAGGTGGGACGCACGCCCCTGCGCGTCTACTCTGTCCACGCCGAGACGCGCATGCCGGTCGAGCAGAAGGTCGAGCACTGGCAGGCCGTGCTCGACGACCTGCAACTCCACCGCGAGACGGCAGGTGCCATTGTCCTCGGCGACTTCAATACCATCAAGGGGAAGGACGTGAAGGCCGCTCGCCGCCTCTTCACCCGCGAGGGTTTCACGACGCCGCTCGCGGACGACGAGACGACGTGGAGGACGTTCGTCGTCAAGCTCAAGCTCGACTGGCTCTGGCTCCGCGGCCTCGAAGCGCGCTCCTCCGGCATCGACAAGGACGTAGACCTCTCCGACCAC
The DNA here is from genome assembly GCA_045807845.1 of Pyrinomonadaceae bacterium. Classification (GTDB taxonomy): domain Bacteria; phylum Acidobacteriota; class Blastocatellia; order Pyrinomonadales; family Pyrinomonadaceae; genus QHXN01. The sequence goes on from JBJMGQ010000205.1 coordinate 3,879, forward strand.
TGGCCGCTCTGGGCCACGGTCAGACTCGCTAAGAATTAGTTGAAAGTTAAAAAGGCTCAAGGCTCAAAGTTGAAGACGAATCAACTTTGAGCCTGAGCCTTTTTAACTTTCAACTATGTGCTCAGTTACCTCACGCGAATCTCGACGCGGTTCTGTTCGAGGGCGTTGCCGGTCGCGCGCTGCAACTCGGCGATGGCCTTGTTGAGCTCGGTCTGCGCGCGCAGCTCGTTGCCGCGAGCGGTGGCGAGCTGCGTCTGGCGCTCAAGCACGAGGAAGACCGTCGATTGGCCGGCGTCGAGCTTGCGCTGCTCGGAGGCGTACTGCTGCTCGGAGGCTGAGCGCGCGGAGGCCGCCGCGCGCAGGCGCGACTCGGACGTGTGGACTTGCTGCAAGGCGTTGCGCACGTCCACCTGTATGAGCTGCTCCAACTGCTCGCGCTGCGTGTGGATGCGCTCCTTGTCCACGAGCGTGCGGCCGTACTGCGCCTTCGCCGTCGTGTTGCGGAACGGCAGGTTGACCGCCACGCCGACGCGGAAGTTCGTGAAGCGATTTGCCGCGAGGTTACCCAATGACTGCAACTCGCCGCCGACGAGTTGGCCCGGGATCGGCTGCACGGTGGGCTCGGGCAGCGGCGGCAACCCCTGGAGGGCCGAGAGGTCGTTGATGCGCTGGCGAATCTGCGCGTTCTGCGCCGTCAGCGGGTTGACACCGCCCTGCGAGGTCGTCGGGCCTGCGAGGCCCACCATGCCGTAGGAGGCGATGAGGTCAACCTGCGGCCGCGTCTGCTCGCGCGCAAAGCGCTGCTCGATCTCGTTAATCTCGCGCGCCACGTCCGAAGACAGAAGCTCCGGGCGCGACTTGAGCGCGTACTGCATCGCATCGTCGAGCGCGACCTGCGGCGGCGCCAGCTCGACCGACTCGGACGGGACGATGGCGACGCGCCAGATGGACGCCTCGCGGTTCTCTGCGACGAGGTTCTTCAAGTTGTTCTCGGCGCGACCCACGTCGTCGAGCGCGGAATAGACGCTCTGCTCAAAGCCAGAGATTTGCGCCTCGGCCGCGACCACGTCAATCGGTGCGAGCAGCCCCTCGCCGACGAGACGCCGGTTGTGCTCCAACTGCTTGCGCGCGTCGAGCACGGCCTCGCGCTGAATCTGCAAGTTGCGCAGCGCGTAGACCAAGTCCCAGTAGGCGCGCTGCACGTTCGTAATCGTCTCGATGGCGCGCTGGCGAAACTGCGCGTCGGTCAAACTCAAGTTCTTCTTCGCAATCTCAATCGCGCGGCGGTTCTGGTCAAAGCGCAGCCCGCGCAGGACGGGCTGCGTGTAGCTGAAGGTGAGCGCCGTCGGATACTGTGGGTTCAGAGCCGCGAACTGGTTGTTGGTCGTGACGCGGTTGTTGACGAAGTCGAGTCGATAACCGCCGCCGAACTTCGGCGTCAAGCCCTGCACCGAAGAGGTGCTGAAGAGTCCCGACTGTGTGACGGCGCCCGTCGAGCTGCCCGAGAGGAAGCTCGCGGTCGGCGTCTCTGTGCGCTCGTAGTAGGAGTTCGTCAGGATGCGCGGGTCGTAGACGCCGCGCACGGCCTGCAAGTCGAACTCGGCGGCGCGCACGTTCTCGCGCGCGACCTCGATGTCCTTGTTGTTGTCGAGCGCCATCTCGATGACCTCGCGGACTGTGAGAGCGCGCTGGTCGCCCATGTCCACGCCGACGCGTTCGAGCGCGGGGAAAGGCCCCTCCTCGGCTCGAAAGTCGGGCGCGACCTGCGGGAAGTTGAGCCCCGCGTCGGCCGGAGTGACGGGCACGCTCTCGCGCCCGGGCGCGTTCGGCGCGACAGGCGCTTGCACCTGACCGCTGGGCGCACCGGGCTGCGTCTGCGTGGGCGTGGTGGGCGCGGGCGCCTGCGGCGCGGGCAGGTTCGCGTCCGTGGGCGCGGTCGGAGGTACAGAGGGCTGCGCGGGCTGCTGCCCTTGGGCGGGCGCGGCAGGGTTGGTGGACTGCTGCGTCTGCGACTGCGTGGGCGAGGCGGTCTGCGGCCCCTGCGCGGGCGGAACGGAAGCGGGCGGAGGATTGTTGGACGAGGGCGCGGGCTGCTGCGTCGTGCTTGTCTGCGGCTCTACGCCCGCGCCCGCCGCGTACCTGACCGCGACCGTCATGTAAGGGATGGGCGAAGGCGAAGGCGCGGCTGCTGCGTCGTCGGGTTGAGACTTGTCGGCCTTCGTCTCCAAAGACTGTTGCGTCGCCTCGTCCTGCTTCTTCTTCACATCAACGAACATCGAGCCGGCGAACTGCTCGGGGTGCGCGGACTGCTGCGCGCGCAGAGGCGCGGCCGCGGGGCCGAAGCTGAGCGCGAGCGCCAGTAGACTCAAAAGCGATTTATGATTGCGCGTGGACATAATATTTATATTCCGATTGACTGACCCTTAGTGTCTCCCGATCATCCCCATGAACGTCTGCGCAGTGGCGGCGGCGCGGCGACGCGCCCAAGCGAAGGGGGCCGCGGCGCGCGCCCACACGCGCGAGAAGATGCGGCTGCGCGACACGTCGTCGAAGAGCGAGTAGAAGACCGGCACGGCGAGCAGCGTCAGCAACAGACATAGAGACTGACCGCCGACGACGAGCACGCCGATCGAGCGGTTCGTGCCCGCGCCCGGCCCCGTCGAGAGCGTCAGCGGCAACATGCCCGCGACGAGCGCGACGGTCGTCATCAGGATGGGGCGGAGCCGGTCGCGGTTCGCCTGAATGATGGCCTCCAAGCGCTCCATGCCGTGCGAGCGCAGCTCGTTGGTGTGGTCGATCTGCAAGATGGCGTTCTTCTTCACCACGCCGAAGAGGAGGAGCAGCCCCAGCCCCGAGAAGATGTTCACCGACTGTCCCGTCAAGAGCAGCGAGAGGATGCCGAACGGTATCGCGAGCGGCAGCGTGAGCAGAATCGTGATGGGGTGGATGAACGACTCGAACTGCGCCGCCAGAATCATGTACATGAAGATGAACGAGAGCAGGAACGCGAGCATGAAGTAGTAGCCCGCGCGCCCCAGCTCCTTCGAGCGACCGGCGAGCCCGGTCGAGTAGGAGGGGTCAACGTTCATCTCCTTGACGAACTGGTTCATCTGGTCGATGACGGCGGCCTGCGACCCACCCGGCTTGACGTTCGCCAGAATCGTCACCTGCCGCTGCCGGTTCAGGCGGTCGATGGCCGAAGGGCCCGCCCCCTCCTCGACCGTCACGAGGCTCGACAGATTCGTCCAGCCCGTCTTCGATGACTGCACGAAGAGATTTTCGAGCGCCTGCGGACTGGTGCGCGACGCCCCGATGGCGCGGACGTTCACGTCGTACTGGTCTGTGCCCTCGTTGAAAGTCGAGACATCCTGTCCCGCGACGAGCACGTTCAAGACCTGCGCGATGTCGCCGACCTTGACGCCCATGTCGGCCGCGCGCGCGCGGTCGATGTGGACGCGCACCTCGGGCTTGCCGACGACGAGCGTCGAGTCCACGTCCACCACGTCCTTGACGGTCTTCATCTTCTCCTGAAGCTGCTGCGAGTACTCGGTGAGCTTCTGAAGGTCAGGGCCGCCGATGACGTACTGGATGTCGGAGTTGCGGTTGCCGCCGCCCGAGATGGCCGCCACCTGCTGCACGCTCGTGCGCAGCTCCTTCGGGTAGCGCGTGAGCAGCTCGCGCGCGTCGCGCATCAGGTCGTTCTGCGTCTCCTTGCGGTCTTTGATGTCAACGAGCTTGACGTAGATCGAGGCCGAGTTGACTATCTCCTGCTGCCCGCCGCCGATGGTGACGAGCGTGTCGGTGACGCCGGGGAGCTTACGCACGTCGGCGGCAATCTTCTCGACGAGCGCCGAGGTGGAGGCGAGCGTCGAGCCCTCGGGCGCGCGCACGTTGACCTCGAACTGCGACTGGTCATCGACGGGAAGGAAGTTCTTGCCGACGAACTTGAAGAGCGGGACGATGCTCACGATGACGAGCACGCACGCCACGACAACCACCCAGCGGTGCGCCATCGAGAAGCGCAGCATCGCCGTGTAGGTGCGGTCAATCGGCCTGTACCAGCGCGACTCCTTCGAAGAGTGCGGCGCATGCAGCTCGCGCGAGTGCGCGACCTCTTCTGAAGGCGGCGCATCGGTCGCCTCCTGCGCGGCCGTCTCGTAAGAGGAGGCCAAAGCGCCGGGCTCACCCGCGATGATCTTCGACTCGTCGGCTAACCCCGCGGGCGCGTCGCCCTCGGACGGAGGCACCCCCGTGCCCGGCCCCTCGGCCGGCGCCTCGCGCTTGATGAGACGCGCCGCGAGCATCGGCGTCAGCGTGAACGAGACGAGCAGAGAGACGGCGATAGCGAACGACGAGGTGAACCCGAACGAAGACATGAAGCGGCCGACGATGCCGCCCATGAACCCGACGGGGACGAAGACGGCGAGCAGGCTCAAGGTCGTCGCCATAACGGCCAGACCTATCTCGCGCGTGCCTTCAATCGCGGCCTGAAACGCGCCGTAGCCCTTCTCTTCGACGAAGCGGAAGATGTTTTCGAGCACGACGATGGCGTCGTCAATCACGATGCCGACCATCAGCGTCAGCGCGAGCATCGTAATCTGATTGAGGGTGTAGCCCATCGCCGCCATCAGGCCGAAGGTGGCAATGATGGAGGTCGGGATGGCGATGGCCGCGATGAGCGTCGAGCGGAAGTTCCAGAGGAAGAGGAAGACGACGAGCGCGGCGAGCAGGCCGCCCTCGACGAGGTGCGTCTCGATGGCCTCGACCGCCGCCTTGATGAAGACCGACTGGTCGCCGACGATCTGCGTCCGCACGCCCTTCTTCTGCAACCCCGGCTCAAGCTCTTTGAGCCACTCCTTCACCGCGTCCGACACCTGCACGGTGTTCTGCCCCGACTGCTTCGAGACGATGAGCGTCACGGCGGGCTGGCCGTTGAGGCGCGCGGCCGTGCGCTGCTCCTCCGACTCGTCGGCCGTGTAGCCGATGTCGGAAATCTTGACCGCGTAGCCGCCGCGCGTCGAGACGGCGATGTTGTTGAAGTCGGCCGGGTTGATGATGCGCCCCATCGTGCGCACGGTCAGCTCGCGCGTGCCCTCGTCCACGCGCCCGCCGGGCACTTCCAAGTTCTGCGCGCGGACGGCCGCGACCACTTCGGGAACGGTGACGTTGTAGGCGCGCATCTTGTCCGGGTCAACCCAGACGTGTATCTCGCGCGTCGCGCCGCCGACGATGGCGACGCTGCCGACGCCGTTGAGACTTTCGATGCGCTTCTTGATGTCCTTATCGGCGATGTCGGTGACTTCGCGCAGGGACTTGCCGGCCGACACCGCGATGCGCAGGACGGGCGCGGCGTCTGTGTCGAGCTTCTGGACGATGGGGTCTTCGGCCGTCTCGGGCAGGTCGCCGCGAATGAGCCCGACCTTGTCGCGCACCTCCTGCGCGGCCACGTCGGCGTTCTTCTCCAAGAGGAACGTGATGAAGACCTGCGAGACGCCCTCGACCGAGGTCGAGCGCAGCTCGTCGATGCCGCTGATGGTGTTGACGGCGGACTCGACCTTGTCGGTCACTTCCGTCTCGATCTCGCGCGGGCCCGCGCCCGGGTTGACAACCGTCACGGTGATGGTCGGCAAGTCAATCTTCGGGAACAGGTCAACGCCGAGGGTCGAGAACGAGAAGACGCCCACCACCGTCAGAGACAGAATCAACATCGTCGCGAAGACGGGGCGGCGTACACAAATCTCTGCTAACTTTTGCATGACAGCCTTGTCCTATGAATCAGTCCGCTTATCACTGCCTGACGGGAACGCCGTCGGCCAGTTGCTCGACGTTCGAGGTGGCGACGAGGTCGCCCGCCGAGACGTTACCCTTTATCTCGATGAGGTCGCCGTCCTGCCGGCCGGCCGCGACGAGGCGCTCGCGTGCGAAGCCGTCCTGTATGACGAAGATGCGCGAGGTCGTGCCGTCGGTGCGCACGGCGCGTGCGGGGACGAGAATCGCGGGGTCGGACTGCGCCAGCAGCACACGGATGGTGGCGAACTGTCCGGGCTTGAGCAGGTTCTCGCCGTTATCGACCTCGGCCTCGACGGTGAGCGTGCGCGACTGCGACGACACGCTTGGGCTTATGCGCGCGACGCGACCCGCGAAGCTGCGGTCGGGGTAGGTGCTCACAGAGACCGAGACGCTCTGCCCCGCACGCACGGTCGCAATGGCCTGCTCGGGGATGTCGATGCGGACGCGCAGAGGGTTCGTGCGCGCCACGGTCGCCACCTTCGAGCTGGTCGAGACGAACTCGCCCACGTCGGCCGCGCGCTCGGTGACGTAACCGCTGATGGGCGAATAGATCGTCACGTCGCGGATGCCCTTCTGCGCCTGCTGGACGCTCACCTGCGCGGCCTGCGCGGCGGCGCGCGCCGTCTGCACGGCGGCATAGGACTGGTTGGCCTGCGTCAACGCCGCCTGATACTGCTCGCGCAACTGGTCGCGCTGCGCGCGCTGCTGGTCGTAGGCCGAGCGCGAGATGTCGCCCGACTCAAGCAGTTGCTCGAAGCGGCGCAGGTTCTTCTCCGCGAGGTCGTAGGCGACCTTCGCCGCGCCGACCTCGGCCACGCGCGTCGGGTCGAAGCGCTGCCCCGGCCGCAGACCGATGCGCGCCTCGGCCTGCGTGACCGCAGAGTTGGCCTGCGCGAGCGCGGCCTGCGCCTGTTCGAGACGCAGGCCCGCGTCGCCCGCGTCGAGCTGCGCGATGACCTGCCCCTTCTGCACGTATGTGCCGAGGTCTACGCCGACCGAGATGACACGGCCGCCGACGATGGGCGCCACGTCCGTCTGCTCGTCCGCGGCGAGGCTGCCCGTCGCTTCGACGAAGCGCGGGAGGTCGCGTTGGATGGCCGGCGCGGTCGTCACGTCCACGGCTTGCGGTGCCGCGGGCGCGGGCGCCGTCTCTTTCTTATTAGCCTGCGCGCGCGAGCCGCCGCACGAGGCAGCGGTAAGTGCCAAAGTCGCGACGAGGGCGAGCGCGATTGTCGTCTTGAATTGATTGCGGGAGATCATTACGTTCATCTCTTCTTGTTCTTATCCCTGTTGTTCTTAACGTCCGCACCGGCTTCACGGTTGCGCGCGGGTCGCTTCGGCGTGTCGGCCGCGATGCCGCGCAGCAGAATCTCCGCGAACTGGCGCGCGGCCTCTTCGTTCGAGATGTGGAAGATGCGGCGCGCGGGGTCTTTGTCCCAGAGCAGATTGACGAGCGAGTGGTGGATGACCGAGCCGAGGAAGACGCGCACGGCCGCATACGGGTCAACGTCGCGCAAGGCGCCCTCGCGCTGGCGGCGGCGGACGTAGCCGCCGAGAAATTCGTAGAGCACGCGCACGTTCTTGTCCCAGAAGACCTGCCCGAGCGAGTGATTTTCAAGTGCGATATACATCAAAAGGCGCAGGAAGTCGGGGTCGGACTGGTGGTGGTCGAGCATGTGCAGCGCGACGCCCTCAAAGACGGCGAGGTCGTCCGCAGCCTTCATGGCCTCCGCGACGCCGCCGCAAATCTCTTCGATGACCGCGGGCCGCTCCGGTCGTCCAGCCACGGAACTCTTGGCCGCACCGCCACAGCCTTTGAAGTCGATGATGGCCGTGTAGAGCTCTTCCTTCGTGGCGAAGTGGCGGAAGATGATGGCCTCCGAGACGCCTGCGGCCTGCGCGATCTCCTTGGTCGTGGTGCCGCGAAAGCCCCGCTCCGAGAAGAGCCGCATCGCGACCTCCGCGATCTGTAGGCGGCGGTCGTCGGCGCACATGCGCGAGTTGGGCGGGGGCGGCTGAGGCGGCGTCACAGCCGTGTCATTTTCGACGTTTCTGGTCATGCGTTGATTTGGATGCTCCGCCTCGCTTAAAAGTAAGTACTTACTTACATGTTTTTTCCCGCCTCGTCAAGACCATAGGACGGTTAAATTTTCGTGATGTATTGTTCTAAGCCTTGTGCTACATTCAACGCGTACATTTTCACAACAAAACCGAACTCTTAAGACGTGGGGCGGCGAGGCTGTTTCCACGGCCTTTCCCTCGCAGGAGCCCGGCGGGAGCAGTCGGCACGACGTTTGCACCCGGTTGGCGGGAATAGCTTTTTCTGGAAGCGGACTCTCGCGCGCTTTCATCTTGGGCGACGGACTTTAAGAACCATTGTCAGGAGAGAAAACATATGTCACAGAACAGACCTGGTAACGAGAACGACTTCGGCGGCACGGGCGGCGGCACAGGCAGCGGCGGCGCATCGGGCGGCACGGGCAGCGGCGGCGTGAGCAGCGGCACGGGCAGCGGCGGCGGCCTCAGTACAACGGGCGGCGCGGCGACCGGTGCGGCGACGGCCCCCGCTTCGGGCATCGGCGCGAAGGCCAAGGAGTACGGCCAGACCGTGGCGGAAGCTGCCTCGACGGCCAAGGACTACATCACCGACAAGGCAGGGGTGGTCGGCGAGAAGATTCAGGGCTTGCGCGACGTGGACTACGCCGAGTACGCCAATCAGGCGAAGGACTACGCGCGCTCGAACCCGGGGCAGGCGCTGCTGGTCGCGGCCGCCGCCGGCTTCGTCATCGGTCTCCTCGTCCGCGGCGGCCGGAAGTAGTCCGGAAGGATGAACTGTGAACGCTGAATGATGAACTGAAAGCAGCTCGTCTACGGTTCATCGTTCAGCGTTCACAGTTCAGCGTTTCCTCGAAGGGGAGGTTGTGATGGCCGAAGTTGAGAGAAGGCGGGCGGACGTGCCCGCGCAGACAGGCATCGAGCTAGAGAATCTGCCGACGTTGTTCGGCAAGCTGGGCGATGACGTGATGCGTCTCGTCGATACGAAGCTCAGCTTGATCAAGGTCGAGCTGAAGGAGGACGCCTCCTTCTACGCGCGCAACGGTGCGTTCACGGCCGTCGGGGCCATGGTGGCGCTCATCGGGTTCGCGCTCGTCAACGTCGCGGTCGCGTTCTTCATCTCGAACTTTTTCGCGAACGATGCGGCGGCCGTCGAGCGCTTCAGCCCGACGAGCTACGGCCTCGGCTTCCTGATTACGGGCGTCCTCTACGTCGTCATCGGCGGCGTCATCGTGCTCGTGATGAAGAACAAGCTGGCCGCCTACAACCCGGTGCCGACGACGACCCTCGATGAAATTAGAAAGGACAAGCAATGGCTGAAGAACGAAATGTAGGGCTCGCGCGCGCGAACGACTCTTCAGACGACGCCGACCAGACCAAGGCGGCACTTCAGCGCCGCATGGAAGAGGCGCGCGAATCCATTTCCCAGACCGTCACAGAGATCAAGGATACAGTAGTGACTCAGTACCAGCAGGTGAGAGAGAACATCAGCGACACGCTCGACTGGCGCGAACAATATAGACGCCACACACTCCCCTTCACCCTGACGGCCTTCGCCGTCGGCACGTTCGTCGGCTATACGGTGATGGGAGCCTTCAAGGGGAACGGCGACGACTACGAAGAGGAGGACGGCTCCTTCGACCGCGTCGAGAGTAGCTCGCGCTCCTACGCCGCACAGCCCGTTTTGGGTCGCGCGGCGGCCCCCGCCTACCAGCGCACCTCGACCGGGGCCGAGCAGGGCGAGGACGTGGGGCCGGAGACGCGCCCGTCCTACAGCAGCGGCTATCAGGCACCGACCGCACCGCCACAGCAGTCGCTCGCCTCCTACACGTCCTCCGCACCGGAGGCCGAGGAGGAAGAGCCGAAGGGGCCGGGGCTGCTTGAACGCTTCAAGGAGACGAAGGCTTACGACCGTCTTCAGGAAGAGCTTTCCACTCTCGGCGAGCGCGCGCTCGAAGAGTTGTCGAAGACGGCGCGCAACGTCGTCGTCCCCGCGCTGCTTGCAAAGGTCAAGGGACTGATCGGCCTCGACCTCTCGACGGGTCAGCAGGGGGGCAGCGCCCCGCGCCAGCAGACCGCGCGTACGCCACCGGCGCAGCCTGCCGACGCGGGCGGCGGCTCGACGGGCTCGACCGGCACGACGGATGCGACCGGCACTTCCGCGCGCGCTGCCGCGGGCGGGACGGAAGGCTACGGAGCTTCTTAAAACGATGAAGTATGAACGCTGAACGATGAACTGTAAGACGGAAGTTTTTAGTTCATCGTTCAGCGTTCATACTTCATCCTTAACTTTCTGGCGGGCGGGCGGTCGCCGCGGGGGCGCGCTCGCCCGCTTTCGCTTAGGGCAAGATGTCTGAGGGCGTCGAGGTCATCATCAACGCCGCGGCCGGGGGCGGCTCGGAAGACGACGAGCGCACGCGCGCGGTCGAGTCGGCCTTCGACGCGTGCGGCGTCGCGGCGCACGTCTCGGTGGCGCACGGCGGCGATGAGATGACGGAGTTGGCGCGGCGCGCGCTTACGAACGGCACGCGCGCGGTCGTCGCGGGCGGCGGCGACGGCACGGTCGGTTCGGTCGCGGGAGCGCTCGCGGGCACAGACCGCCCGCTCGGGGTGCTGCCGCTGGGGACGCTCAACCACTTTGCCAAAGACCTCCACATCCCGCTCACGCTCGAAGAGGCCGCGCGCAACATCTGCGAGGGTCAGGTGAGGCCGGTGGACGTGGGCGAGGTCAACGGGCACATCTTCGTCAACAACTCCAGCCTCGGGCTCTATCCACTCATCGTGCGGCGGCGCGAGAAGTTGCAGGAGCGCGAGGGGAGCGGCAAGTGGCCTGCGTTCCTGCGCGCCGCTTTGGCCGTGCTGCGGCGCTACCCTTTCATGAACGTGCGGCTCGACGCGGACGGGCAAGAGATTGTGCGTAAGACGCCCTTCATCTTCGTCGGCAACAACGAGTATCAGGTTGAGAATTTACAGATGGGCGCGCGCTCATGCCTCGACGCCGGCCGCCTGAGCCTCTACGTCGCGCACCGCACGGGGCGCCTTGGACTGCTGCGCCTCGCCTTGAGCGCGCTCTTCGGTCGACTGCGCGAGGCGCACGACTTCGACGCGCTCTGCGCCCGCGAAATCTGGGTCGAGACGCGACGCCCCAAGCGCCTCCCCGTCGCCACCGACGGCGAAGTGCTCTTGCTCTCGACGCCGCTCCACTACCGCATCCGCCCCGGCGCTTTGAAGGTGATAGTTCCAAAGGACGTGAACCGTGAGGAGACGTAGACCGTGACAAGATAATCCCTCTTCTTATCTTGTCACGGTCTACGGTTCACGGTTTACGCACATCCATCATGAAGAAGATAGTCCACCTGTCAGACCTGCACTTCGGGCGCATCGACGCGGCGCTCTTGGAGCCGCTGGTCGAGGCCGTGAATGAAGTTGCGCCGACGCTGGTCGTCGTCTCGGGCGACCTGACGCAGCGCGCGCGCTCGCAGCAGTTCGAGGAGGCGCGTGCGTTCCTTGACCGGCTGCCGACGCCGCAGATCGTGGTGCCCGGTAATCACGACGTGCCGCTCTATGATGTCTACTCGCGGTTCGCACGGCCGCTCGACAAGTGGCGGCGCTTCATCTCGGAGGAGGTCGAGCCCGTCTATGAAGATGAAGAGATGGTCGTCGCGGGCGTCAACACGGCGCGTTCGCTGACGCGCAAGTACGGGCGCGTCAACGAGCAGCAGGTCGCCTCCCTGCGCGACCTCATGTGCAAATACCCGGACGAGGTCTTGAAAGTCATCGTCACGCATCATCCGTTCGACGTGCCCGAGGGCTCGGACGAGCGCGAGATAGTCGGCCGCGCGCAGATGGCGATGGAGACGTTCGCGGCCTGCGGCGCAGACCTCCTGCTCGCCGGCCACATGCACATCGGGCAGACCGGGCGCACCGCCGAGCGCTACAAGATTGCGGGTCACTCCGCGCTCTTCGTGCAGGCGGGCACGGCCACCTCGACGCGCGGTCGCGGCGAGTCCAACTCCTTTAACGTCATCCGCCTCAAGCACCCGCACATACAGGTCGAGCGCCGCGTCTGGCAGACGGAGGCCGGCACCTTTGCCCGCGCCAACGCCGAGACCTTCCGCCACACCCCGGAAGAGGGCTGGGAGCGTCTGCCAGAAGAGGTCGCCGCCGGCATCACCTTCGACGAGGGCGGCACGGGTCTGCAACCGCATGTGCCGAGCTAACATCTCCTTTGACTTCACGGCGCGCGTGCACGATGATTACGCCCGTTCCGACGCCTGACCTTATCCGGAGGGACTCTGCATGCACACGCCACCTCGCGGCCTGCGACTCGCGGCCGCCTTCGCCCTCGTGCTCGCCTCGCTCGCGCCGACCCTTGCCGCCACGCGCACACAGGACGACCCCGAGCGTGAGCGCGCCTTCGCGCTGTTCGCGGATCAGAAGTTCGCCGAGGCGCTCGCGCCTTTGGAGAAGCTTGT
>JBJMGQ010000206.1:0-5480 GCA_045807845.1 Pyrinomonadaceae bacterium
CGCCGCCCGCCAGATAAAATTCCGCCCCGCACAGAAGGACGGCCACATCGTCTCGCAGTACGTGGTGCTGGAATATAACTTCAACATCTACTGAGGAGAGTAGGCAGTAGGCAGATGGCAGCAGGCAGTTAAGACACGAAAAGCAATCACAAGAATCGGGGGCGACGAGTTGATAATCTCGTCGCCCCCGATTTGTTGAGGCAGATTATTTTGAAGAGCGGTTTGCCTTAACTGCCTACTGCCATCTGCCTACTGCCTACTGCCATCTGCCTACTGCCATCTGCCTACTGCCTACTCCTGAGAAGGTTGAGAATCAGGCCGTCGAGGCTGTCGAAATCAATCGGCTTCTGGACGTAGGCGTTGCAGCCGGCGGCGAGGGCGAGGTTGCGGTGTTTGGCCGGGTCGTGCGCGGAGACGATGATGATGGGCACGCGCCGTAACGTCTCGGTCTGGCGGACGAAGCGCGTGACGGCGAAGCCGTTGAGGCGCGGGAGCTGCAAGTCCATCAGGATCATGTTGGGGCGCAGCGCACGCGCCACGTCGAGCGTCTCTTGCCCGTCGCGCGCCTCGGCCGTCCGGTAGCCCTTCATCCGAAGCAGCACCAACATCATCAGCCGGATGTCTTCGTCGTCCTCCGCGACGAGGACGGTCGCCGCCTCACGTAGCGCGCGCCCGTCGTACACCGAGTCCGCGGACGTGTGCCCGACCGGCGTCGTAGAGTCTTGAAGCGTGTAAGGCAGCATCGATCTGGCCTTTCAGTCGGGGAAGAAGGTTCGTGTGTCGGTGGGCTTTAGAGCGGGGGCGCCCTACGCGTCGCGCGGTACACCCCCGACCCTTTCCCCCTTGCTACAGTGTAAGCATTTTATTAACGCGGGAGGCGTCGCGTCTGTACGTTGGGAAACTTTAAAGGGCGTCAAAGTCGTTGGCCGGAGAGGGCGAGCAGCCGGCGCGTGGCGGTTGGCGGCGGGGCGGAGTTCCGTTGTATAAAGTTGGGTACGACTTATCCTGCTCCACACATCGAAGCGGAGAATTTATGAACTACCACGAGAACGTCCTCCATCTCATCGGCCACACCCCGCTCGTCAAGCTCAACCGCATGGTGCTGGGGCTCAAGGCCACGGTGCTGGCGAAGATGGAGAGCCTCAACCCCGGCTACTCGGTCAAAGACCGCATCGGCATCTCGATGGTCGAGGCCGCCGAGCGCGACGGCAGCTTGAAACCCGGCGGCACCATCGTCGAGGCCACTTCGGGCAACACGGGCATCGGGTTGGCGCTGACGGCCGCGGTCAAGGGCTACCGCTGCATCTTCGTCATGACCGAGAAGGCTTCGGTCGAGAAGGTTCGTTACTTGAAGGCGCTCGGCTCCGACGTGGTCGTCGTTCCCGCCACCGCCAAACCCGGCACGCCCGACCACTACGTCGAGACCGCGCGCCGCATCGCGCGCGAGACGCCGAACAGTTTCTATCCAGACCAGTACTCGAACCCGAACAACCCCGAGGCTCATTACCGCACGACCGGGCCCGAGCTGTGGGAGCAGACCGAGGGGCGCATCACGCACTTCGTCGCGGGGCTTGGCACGGGCGGCACCATCTCGGGCACGGGCCGCTTTCTGAAGGAGCAGAACCCGGAGATCCGCATCGTCGGCGCAGACCCTTACGGCTCGGTCTTCAAGACCTACAAGGAGACGGGACGGACGCACGAGGCGACGCCCTACCTCGTCGAAGGCATCGGGCAGGAGGTCGTCCCCGCCAACGTCCACATGCGCTACGTGGACGAGATCGTCAACGTCACCGACCGCGACTCGTTCGAGATGTCGCGCCAGCTCGGGCGCAAAGAGGGCATCTTCTGCGGCGGCTCGACGGGGACGAACCTCGCCGCGGCTCTGAAGGTCGCGCAAGGGTTGGACGAGACGGGCCTCGTCGTCTTCATCGTCTGCGACACGGGCGAGCACTACCTGACGAAGCATCATTCGGACGAGTGGTTGAAGGAGAAGCAGCTCCTCTCACCGCAGAAGGTGACGGCCGGCCTCATCAGCTCGACGAAGGCCGCGGGCGACCGGCCGCGCGTCTTGGCGGTCGCGCCGGACGACACGGTCGCCGCTGCGCTCTCGCAGATGGACAAGCACAGCGTGACGCAGATGCCCGTCATCGAAGAGGGCAAGTCGGTCGGCTCCGTGCGCGAGAACCGCCTGCTCGCCAAGGTGCTCGGCGACCGCGACCTGCTCGGCGCCTCGGTCAGTCAAGTGATGGAGCAGGGCTTCCCCAGCATCGACGTGGATGCCAGCTCCGCCGAGGTCACGCGCCTCCTGCGCCGCCACCCGGCCGTCCTCGTCGAAGAGTTCGGCCGCATCACCGGCATCATCACGCGCCACGACATGCTCGACGTGCCCAACTACGGCCGCGGGTGAGCTGGCGTCATGGGTGGTAGAATGTCCGGCCGCTTTGAGGAATCGCCCACAGGCGCGGTAAGCACGGGCGACTGGCGGCGCACACCCAACAGGTGAAACAGAGGAGGGCCCCAGCCATGGGTAAGTCCAAAAACTTCCTTGACCTCTCGTCTCGCAACGCCACCGCCTTTGAGAATCTGTGTAAGGTTATGCGGAACAGCCCCATCGCCTTAATCGGGGCGGGGGTCAGCGCCGGGGCCGGCTACCCGACTTGGCCCGACCTCATGGATCTCTTTCATAACACCATCCTTGAGTTCCCGACTCTGGCGGCGTCCCCCAAATATATTAACCAGTTGAAACGCGTAGAGGATCCGCTGTGGCGCGCGGAAGAGTACCGGCGTTTGATCGGGAAGACCGGTTATGAGTCTCTGATTTGGAACACCTTCCGGCCGAAAAACGGGGCCCCCAGCAACCTCTTACAGGCGCTCATCAAGTTAAACTTCGGCCACGTCTTAACCACGAATTACGACACCTCACTTGAGACCGCCTATCAGGGCGCGGGGTCGGAGCTGACCGTCATCAACTGGTCTGACCGGAGGGAGGTCGGGACGTTCCTGAGAGAGGTGGCGGGCCGCGGAGACAAGCGGTATTTCGTGTACCTCCACGGGAAGTATGACGCGCCCGACCGGATCGTCCTGACTGAGCGCGACTATGCCGAAAGGTACGTGTTGGCGGACGAGGCGAGTAAGAAGCTGTTCGCGGTCTTCATGGTGCGCCCGGTGGTCTTCATCGGCTTCTCCCTCTCCGATCCCGAGCTGATGAACCTGATTCGGTCGATACAGGGCTACACGCAATCGGAGGTGCCGCTCCACTTCGTGATACTGCCCTTGCTGGAGGGGCAGGACGAAGGCGCGATTGCCGGCTTGCTCAACGGTAAATACGGAATCGACCCCATCTTCTACCCGGTGACCGAGAAGCACGAACGTCTGCTCGACATCCTTCAGGCGCTGTCGAGGTGCATGCAGCCGGACGCGGCCGGGACGGTGAAGGAAGTCGGCAAGCGTTCGGCGCAAAAGACAGCAGAGATTGACCCGGACGACCCACACAAAGGGAGATGGGGCGGCCGGGCCGAAAGAAACGGCCGGGTGCTCTCAGCCAAAGTGGCGGCCGCGGAAGATGACCCCGACTGGTTCGAGGTTAAGTTAACCGTCGCCCCCGCTACGACCCGCGGTAAGCCGCTTACGGGTAAGGTCACGTTCTACCTTCACCCGACCTTTAAACCGGACACGGTGACTGTTGCCGTGCAGGACGGCAAGGCCGAGTACGAAGTCTACTGCTACGGCGCCTTCACCGTCGGCGTACTGGCGGATAACGGAAGAACCAAGCTCGAACTCGACCTGTCAACCCTGCCGGAAGCCCCGCTACGATTCAGGACTCAGTAGCTCGCACGACGCCGCCCGGTGACCCGGCAGTTGAACTCGTTTGAGACTGAGGGACGCGTTCGTAGACGGTGACCTTGAGGCCGTCGCCGAGGTCGAGCGTGTCGTGTGGAAGGAAGTCTTCGAGGAAGTCCAGCGGGATGAAGGTGTCCGCGCCCTCGACCGTGAGCGGGACTAGGGTGACGAGCCAGCGGTCGATCTCGTCGCGAAACATCTCGAAGATTTGCGCGCCGCCGATGATGAAGAGGTCGCAGCCCAGATAACTCTTGAGCGAGAGCGCCGACTGCTTGTCCCGCAGCCAGACGACCGACTCGCACGGCTCCACCTCTGCGCGCCTCGTCAGCACGACGTTGAGACGGCCGGGCAGCGGCCTCTTCAACGCGAGCCACGTCTTATATCCCATCACGCACGCGTGCCCCGTCGTCTGCCCCTTGAAGAACTTCAGGTCGGCCGGGTAGTGCCACGGAAGCTGACCGCCCTTCCCGATGGCCCCGTTCCTGTCCACCGCCACGATGCCGATGATGCTCATGCTCTTCTTCTAAACCGCGACCGGCGCCTCAATCTTGCCGTGCGACTTGTAGCCGACGAGGTTCAAGTGCTCGTAGCGGAAGGCGAGTAAGCCTTCGAGGCCGCGTAAAGAGTTGCCCTCGTCGCTTATCTCTAAGCGCGGCAGAGGCAGCGGCTCACGCGCGAGGAGCTGCTCAACCTGCGCGAGATGGTTCTTGTAGACGTGCAGGTCGCCGAAGGTGTGTATGAACTCGCCCACTTCGAGCCCGCAGACGTGCGCGAGCATGTGCGTCAGGAGCGCGTAGGAACTGATGTTGAAGGGCACGCCGACGGAGTTTTCGGAATAAAAATGTTGTGCATTACATTGTGTGTGTGAGGGTAAAGATGGGATTTGCATATTACTCATGGAGATTTTTGTGTAATATGGATTCATATAACTTTCAGTATCCATAAAGTCGAAATTTTCACCCCAGGGTTAATGGGCGATAGTAAGTGTATAAGATCAGTAACTGAATCTGTAAAGTAACAGGCTGCCGTTGATACTCTGTTACTACGGTGCCGACTTTCTCAATATCTCTTTGACTACTCTTTCGAGCCCCTCTGAAACGTCACGCCAAGCCGAGTCTTTATTCGCCCAGGTCGTGACCGCCTGCCCGTTCCGGGGTAAAGCTTGAAGCCCCGAGAACGGGGCCATCCTCCAGTTAGTGTCTCGCACGATAACGGGGATGACCACCGCCTCACGTTGACTCTGTCTTTCCAGCGCGCGCTTCATTTCGTTCTTAAAGCAATAGTCGGAGGCGATGAAGTCTGGGCTCACGAGCAGCAGGACGACATCGGCGCGCTCTAGATTTTCGTCTATCTTCTCGCGCCATTCGTCGCCCGCCTCGATCCGGCGGTCGTGCCACGTTTCGAGCAGCCCCTGCCGCTGCATGAGCTTGAGGTGAGTCTCCAACTCGTTGCGTAGCACCTCATCTTTGTGGGAGTAGCTGTAGAAGAGGTGCACCGCATTCCTGCCGCTTTCCACCGCCGTAGCCCGCCTGCGACTCACGTCCAAGTCGATGCCGTTGAGTAGCTCGTCCACGTCGAGGTCCAAGACCTGATCGCCCACTACCTTCTTGAAACTCTCGACCCCACGCTGTTCCATTACA
>JBJMGQ010000207.1:0-6718 GCA_045807845.1 Pyrinomonadaceae bacterium
CGTCTCGCTCTACGCCATCGACCGCGACCACCGCGTCGTCGCGTGGAACCGCAACCGCGAGCTGGGCGGGCAGGGCATCCCGCGCCGCGACGTGCTCGGTCGCAACATCTTCGAGGTGTTGAAGCGCCAGCCGCGCGACGCGATGGAGCGTGAGTTCGACTCGGCCTTCCGCACCGGAGACATCCAGCGCATCGAGCAGGAGTCGCGCGCGCGCGACGGCTCGACGCGCCACTGGCTCGTGAGCAAGGTGCCGATGCGCATCGAGGGCAAGGAAGTCTCGCACGTCATCACCGTCGGCGAAGACATCACGGCGCGCGTGCAGGCCAACCGCGCCGTCGCGCGCACCGAAAGGCTCGCGGCCGTGGGCCGCCTCGCGGCGGGCGTCGTGCATGAGATCAACAATCCGCTCGCCACCATCGCGGCCTGCGCCGAAGCTTTGGAAGCGCGCGTCGCGGAGGGCATCTACGGCGAAGGCGCGGACGTGGAAGATCTGCGCGAGTATCTGCAACTCATCCGCGGCGAGGCGTTCCGCTGCAAGCAGATCACGAACGGCCTGCTCGACTTCAGCCGCGCGCGCGCCGTCGAGCCCGCGCCCGTCAACGTCTCGGAGGTGGTCGAGTCGGCCGCGCGCCTGCTCGCGCACCAGAAGCGCGGCGCTTCGATCAAGATTGAAGTCGAGCTGTCGGACAGTCTCCCGCTCATCCCGGGCGACATGGGGCAGCTTCAACAGGCCGTCATCATCCTCGCCGAGAACGCTATCGACGCGATGCCGCAGGGCGGCACGCTGGGCTTGCGCACGCTGCGCGACGCGGACGACGAGAGCGAGTCCGTCATCGTCGAGGTGAGCGACACGGGGCAGGGCATCCCCGTGGAGATTCGCGAAAGGATTTTCGATCCGTTCTTCACCACGAAGGAGGTCGGGCGCGGCACTGGGTTAGGACTCGCCGTCTGTTATGGTATTGTTACCGAGCACGGCGGTCGCATCAGCGTGGAGTCGGCCGTGGGTCGCGGCAGCACGTTCCGCATTGTGCTGCCCGCGACGAAAAATCCGGACGGAGACCTGCCCAGTTGAGCGAAAACCGACAACCCGCGCGCATACTCGTCGCAGAAGACGAGGCCAACCTCCGCCTCGTCTTACAGAAAGAACTCCAACGCATGGGCCACGACGTGCGCGTCGCTCCCGACGGCGAGGCTGCTTTGAAGCTCCTCGAAGAGAGCAACGTGGACGTGCTGCTCTCCGATATCTCGATGCCGCACATGGACGGCATGGAGCTACTGCGCCGCGTGCATCAGCGACCGAACCCGCCCGAGGTCATCATGCTCACGGGGCACGCCACGGTCGAGTCGGCCATCGAGGCGATGAAGCTCGGTGCCTATGACTACCTCTCCAAACCCTACCGCATCGCGGAGCTGGATGCGCTCGTCAAGCAGGCCGCCGAGAAGAGACGCCTGCGCGTGGACAACGCGCGACTGCGCACGCTGGTCGAGCGGCAGACGGCGACGCCCGAGCTTGTCTTCGTCTCCGACGCGATGCGCGAGGTGATGCGTCTTGTCGAGCGCGTCGCGCCGTCGGACGCGTCGGTGCTCATCACGGGCGAGTCGGGGACGGGCAAGGAGTTGGTCGCCAACGCCATCCACCGCCTGAGTCTGCGGAGCGAAGGCTCGTTCATCGACTTGAACTGCGCGGCGTTCCAGGAGTCTCTATTAGAGTCGGAGCTGTTCGGCTACGAGGCGGGCGCGTTCTCGGGCGCGAAGGGTCGGAAGCTCGGGCTGTGGGAGCTGGCCGACAACGGCACCATCTTCCTCGACGAAGTGACGGAGCTGCCGCCGCCCTTGCAGTCGAAGCTGCTGCGCGCGATTGAGACCAACTCCTTCTTCCGCGTGGGCGCCGTGCGCAAGGTGCAGGTCAACGTCCGCATCGTCGCCGCGACCAACCGCGACATCACTGAGGTCACCTCCGACGGCCGCTTCCGCGCAGACCTGCTCTACCGCATCAACAGCTTCCAGATCAACTTGCCGCCGCTGCGCGAGCGACCCGAAGACGTGGAGCCCATCGCGCGCCACCTGCTCACACGGCTCGCGGGCCCGAACGGGCCGGAGTTGACACCCGATGTGCTCGCCGCGCTCAAGTCCTACGCGTGGCCCGGCAACGTCCGACAACTCCGCAACACGCTTGAGCGCGCCGTCCTGCTCGCCAACGACGGACGCATCACGACCAGCGAACTCCCGCCTGAGATAGTAAGCCCCGCGCTCGCCTTCCGGCCCGCCGCCGCAGTCGTCGCGTCCGGCGACTCCGCGCAGGGCGCCGCTGCCCCTGCTATCCCGCCGCCGCTGCGCGAGGTCGAGCGCCAACAGATTCTCGCCGCGCTCGAACAGACCGGCTGGCACCGCGGCAAGACCGCAGAGATGCTCGGCATCTCGCCCTCCACACTCTACAGGAGATTGCGCGACTACAATCTGACGAAGAGACAGTAGGCAGTAGGCAGATGGCAGTAGGCAGTTAAGACAAGGAGGCAGTAACAAGAATCGGAGGCGACGAGTAATGTATCTCGCCGCCTCCGATTCTTTAGGAGCAGACGCATCTCCTAAAGGACGGATGCGTCAAGGGAACTTCTTCTCTTCAACTGCCTACTGCCTACTGCCATCTGCCTACTCTTCTTCACCCTCCGCCGCCGGTGGCGGTCTTCTGCGGGTTCTTGGGTTGAGAGAGTGCGCGGCGGGCGGTGTCGGCCTTGTCGCGGGCGCCGGTGCGTTCGTAGAGGGCGACGAGGCGTTCGAGGACGGCGCTGGCACCGGGTTGGAGCCGGAGCGCAGCCTCGTATTGCTTGACCGCATCCTTGTCGCGCCGCTGGTCTTCGAGGATGCCGGCGAGCTTGACGTGTGCCTCGTACTCGTTCGAGGCTTTGGCGAAGTTCTTGTAAGCGTCGCCGTAGCGGCCGAGGCGCGCGGTGACGACGCCGAGGTTGTTGTAGATGACGGGCTCGAACGGGGCGAGGCGGGACGCCTGATTGAGTCGCTTGAGCGCGCCCGCGTAGTCGTCGGCGAGGTAGAGCGAGTAGCCGAGGTTGGCGAGGACGATCCAGTCCTTCGGCGAGACCGACAACGCGCGCGCGTAAGACTCGGCCGCCTGCCTGTGCCAGCCGAGCCGGTCGTAGGCGAGGCCGAGCAGGTTGTTGGCCTCGGCCAACTGCGGCCCGACGTTCGTCGCGGCGATCTGCAACTCTGCAATCGCCTCCTGCACGTAGCCATGCTGAAGCAGCGCGCGACCCTGCGAGACGGAGTCGGAGGGCACGCCGACGATGAGCGGTATCCACATCTTCGGCTGCAAGTCCTCGGTCAACTCGCCCGCGGACGGGCGGACGATGCGCACGCCCTCCGTCGAAGTCGTGCCGGCCTCTCTGTTGACTTCCGAAGTGCGCGGTGCCTGTGCCGTCTCGCGTGTCGGCGCCGCGGGCGTCGTCACGGGCTCGACCTTCGGGACTTGAATCGGCGCGGGTTGAGCGGCCGTCTCAGTCCGCGCCTTCGACTCTTCCGGGGCGGTCTCCTGCTTGATTTCGTTCTGCGTCGCGGCCGTCTGCGTTGACGGTTGCGGGGCGGACTTCTTCGCCGTCGCGGACTTGCGACCGCCGCCGAACAGACGCGCGAGCGCGCGGAAGGGAGCGCCGAGTGCGCGCGCGAAGGCGTTGCCCTTCTGCTTCGTCGGCTGCGCTTCGTCGGCTGCGGCTGCGCCTTCAGTGGAAGCGCCGGCGTCCCCATCTTCTTCGACGCGCGCGGGCGTCGAGGGGGCTGCGTCGCTGACGGCCGGGGCCGTGGAGTCCGCTTCGTGGTAGCCGAGCGCGGCCTGCGGCACGAGCACCGCGAAGGAGAGGACGAGCGAGATGATGAGCGAAGTCGTTCTACGTTTGGACACGGCCGAAACCTCCAGCGCCGCGGTGCGCACCGTCCTGACTTTCAAGCGGAAAGGCTGTTCAGGCGGGACTATCCGAGGCGTTCGGATTATAAGTCACGCGCAAACGGTTGTAAAAACGCTCGCCTCCCGCGCCCGTTCAAAAAAAGGAGGCGGGAAGGTATTTCTACCCGTCCCGCCTCCGAAGCACGCAGCGTAAGGCCGCCGTGCCTACTTGCCCGTGTTGACGTACTGGACGCACTGCCCCTGATTCTTGAAGGAGGCGCCGCCCGCCGTCTTCACCCTCTGCCATCCGCCGTCCTTGCAGTCGTCCTTCGAAGTGGCGACGCGGTAGGGCTCGAAGTCATAGGTGAAGCAGGAGCCGGCGTAGCCGATGGAGAGGTTGTCCGAGGCGGCCGTCAGCGCAGGGTTGCCGCTGCCCTGATTGAGGCCGAAGCCGCCGACGATGACGGCATCAGGGTTGAGGGCGACAATCGTCTGCCACGTGGGGAAGGTGTCGCGGTTGGGCGCACCGGGTATCGGGTTGGAAGACCACCAGATGGCGTTGCCGCCGAGATAGGCGTCCCACGTCTGCCACTGGCCGCTCACGACCGCGCCCTGCGCCGTGTTGTAGACGGGCTCGAAGACGAGCGTGGTGAAACCGCCGGGGGCGGCGCCGTTGACATCAACCTGTATGTTGAGCGCCGTCACCTGCTGGTCGTTGCCCGCCGTGCGGTAGGTCGAGTAACCGATCTTGTCGATGTCGGACAGTTTCGTGCCGACGTGGTCGAAGTTAAAGAGCGTGGCCTTGTCGGCGCCGGTCGGCGTCACGATCTCGTAGCTGCCGATGCCCGAGGGCGGCGTGGCCGGCCCGACGCGCGTCGTGCCGTCGCCGGCGTTGCGCTTGTAGAGCACCCAATTCTTCAAGGGCGTTGAGTTCTCCGGCTGCTCGGAGATGTCGTCGTTGGTGACGACGACGTGGTCGCAATCGGCCAGCGCCGCGAGGTTGGGCGTCGCCGTGGCGAAAGAGACTGTGAGGATTAAGACTGCAAACAGAGTGAATTTTTTCATGTTTCTCCTTAACTCGATCTGGTTGGGGACAAGAGTTCAGCCCTTGTGAAAGGGTTTGCGGCGCAGAGACACCTGTGCCCGTTGCCTGCGGACTACTACAGCGTTCAGTTTGAGACGGGGAATGCGGCTGGAACTGGCGAGCCTGACCCGTGCTACTGCGCGGCTTTCGTGATTCAAAACGGGGCGTGTCCGGGGTTACGTGGAGGCGCCCGCGAGAGTCATTCAACTTTGACGGCTGCCGAATCCTAGTCGGAAGCGGTGCCGCTGTCAAACGCAGTGTTGATAAAAGGAGGAGTGCGCGGTGTTTCCAGAAAGGAGTTGAGAGACGCGCGGGCGCGAAAAAAAAGCGCCGGCCCGCGAAGGAAGATGTTCCTTCACGGGCCGGCTACGGGAGAGCGCGGGTAGCTTAAGCGGCGCGGTTGGCGCGACGACGACGGCGCGCGTAGAGGCCGGCGAGCCCTGTGCCGAGCAGCGCGATTGTGGCCGGCTCGGGCGTGGGCGTGGGCGGCGCGTTCGCCGTGAAGATTTCAAACGTGATGCCGTCGTTGAAGAAGTGGCAATCGGGGTCGAAGCCGAGCGCGAAGTTGCCGCCGTTCGTGATGTAGGTGAAGAGCGCCGTCAACTGTGAGGCGGTGAAGTTGTAGACGAAGTTCGTCGGCGTCATCGTGAACGACTGCGAGGTCAGGAACGTGTCGGCCGTGCCCGCGGCCACCAGCCAGTTGCTCTGATTGTGGTAGCGCGTGTCAACGAAGTCGTCGCGGATGTCCGTGACGGGCGTGCTGCCCGTCGGGTCGTCGGTGAACGAGGCGACGCCCGCGTTCTTCGCGTCGTCGAGGAGGTGGATGAAGAGCCGGTTGGCGTTTGCGTCCCAGTTCGCGATGTTCTTGATGGAGATGCGCGCGCCGGT
The DNA here is from genome assembly GCA_045807845.1 of Pyrinomonadaceae bacterium. Taxonomy (GTDB): domain Bacteria; phylum Acidobacteriota; class Blastocatellia; order Pyrinomonadales; family Pyrinomonadaceae; genus QHXN01. The sequence continues at coordinate 5,865 of JBJMGQ010000207.1, forward strand.
GATCTGCTTCCCCTGAAGGTTCACATTCGAGACCTTCCAAGTGTAGACCATGTGATGGTCAAGGTCATTCAGGTCAACGGGGCTCGGCGTAAACGTCAGCGTGTCGGCCTTCGCCGATTGCGACGCGCAGAGGACGAGGAGTGCGGCAAGGGAGAGCAGGAGCTTTTTCACGGGGCACCTCACTTAGAGAGTTTTGGGGTAAGCGCCTAAGGCGCGCGGGCGTCAACACGCCTCGCCGAATGGCCTCTGATTGATTTCATGTACATGAAAGGACGATTTCGCCGGATATTCCAAGAAGTCACGCGCAAAGAATTTCGCATGTTTCTATTGTCAGGTGGCGTTCAAACGGCACTCGTCTCGAAAGCGCGTCGGAGGTCTTCGGGGACGGGGACGGCGCGGCGCTCATCCAGATGCATCGCGACCTGCACGTGCGTGGCGCCGGCACACAACGTTTGGTCTGAGACGCGGCGCAGGCGGTACTCGAACGTGACGGACGTGCGGCCGACCGCCGAAGCCCACACCTCGATCAACGCCTCGTCGCCGTAAACGAACGGCGCGAAGAACTCCGCGCGCACGTTCACCACGGGGAACCCCAGACGCCGCTCCGCCAACAGGCGCGCGTAACTCATGCCGCACCGCGCCGCGAAGAACTCCTCCATCGCCGTGTGGCAGTAATGAAACAGCACAGGGTAGTAGACCAGCCCCGCCGGGTCGCAGTCGCCGAAGCGGACGCGGGTGCGTGTGGAGAAGGGCATGAGTGCGAGGCCGACAAAAGGGGCGGCGACGGCAGCGCCGCCCCGCTTGCGCGCGCCGAACGAGTCGGCGCGGTCTATAAGACCATGCTCGCCAGTTGC
>JBJMGQ010000208.1:0-2349 GCA_045807845.1 Pyrinomonadaceae bacterium
CGGCCGTGCTCAAATTGAGCACAGTGATTTCGACCGATGGCACGACCGCGCCGTTCTCGTCCAACACCGTGCCGCCGAGCGTGGCCACGGGCGACTGTGCGCGCGCCGCCGTGACAGAGAGCAAGACCGTCGCAAGCACCAACGCCCGCGCCGCGAAGCCTGCCCAACTGTTCGCCTGACCCCTCATTAAGCTCGGTTCAAAACTCAGTGTTCGTACGCCTGCTCGATCTCTGCGGCGAGCCGCTCGGAGGCCGAGAGCTGGCGCCAGAACTGCTGCGACTTAATGGCGGCGGCGGAGCCTGTGCCCTCCGAGATGGTGAAGGCCGAGCGCACCGCGCCGTCCTGCGCGTAGCTCAATTGAAGCAGACGCTCGGCCGCCTGCTTCGGCGAGCCTTCGCCCGCGCCCGCGCCCGACCCTTGCGCGCCGAAGACCGAGGCGAGCTGCGCGCGCAGCTCCGCGACCTCGCGCCGGTAGGCGCCCGCGTGCTCGCGCACCATCGAGACCCACTTGGCGCGCGCGTCGGCGTCGAGCGCGCGCACCTCTTCGGGCGTGAAACGTCCGACCATCTGCCGCAAGGCCGAAGCGTGCAGCAGAGCCTGCCGCGAGTGATTCATGGCGCGCGCGGCAAACTGCTTGATGGCCGCGTCAACGCGTTCGCCGTCGCTGAGTCGTGCGGCGAAGTGCGCGCGCAGCTCCGCCTCGGCGGGGATGCGCCCCGCCCCGACGACGACCTCGCGCTCGGTCAGTCTGTCCTCGACGGCCGCACGCTCGCGCCGCGCCAAAGCCTCCGCGACCGTCGAGACTTCGACGACGACCGCGGGGTTGTTCAGAACTGGGCCGAGGGCGCTCAGGATTGCCTCCTTGCGCGCCTCGGACTCGACAAGCGCCTCCACGCGCAGGGCTCCTCCTGTGGTGCGCCCCATGCTGACTTGCTCGCCGAGATTCGCTTTGATTCGATTGAGGAGATACGCCACCTCGACCTCCAGCTCCGCGGAGGCGACCTCGGAGTGATGAGTGATGAGTGTTGAGTGTTGAGATGTCTCGTCACGTTGAGTCTTCGTACCTTCACTCGCACTTTGCGTTAGCTGTCCTTTGCCTATCAACTCGGGTTCGAGCTGATAGACACTCGGCGGCACCTCTTCGGCGCGCTTGCGTTCGAGCCCGCCCTCGATGAGTCGATACTCGAAAGCCTCGCCGCCGCGGCGCACGACGAGCGTCATGCGGAAGGCGTGCAGGTCTGACTTGTTGAGCCAAACGGTCGCGCCCTTCAAGCCTTCGCCTTCAACCGACAGCTCGCGCCCGACGACGTATGCGCCGAGCTTGTTATCAACCCTCAAACCCTCTGCGCTCACGTCGAGCGCCTTGAAGCTCGCGGCCGAAGGGTCTATGCGCCAGACCTCGCCGTTTGAGAGAAGTTCGCCGGTCGTCGGCGCGCCCGACTCCGCGGGCGCCGCGCCCCTTCGATAGAGCGTGCTCGTGCCGTCAGACTTCGTCCACTCGCCCGCGACCAGACGCCCCTGCTCGTCGTAGAGGCGGCGCAGGCGGATGCCGCTCGCGCCGCCCTGCCACGTCTCGACCCGCTTGCGCGAGACCGAGCCGCGGCCGTCGGCTCGCGCCTCTTCGACAAAGATCGTGCGGTGCTGCACCTGCCCCGTGCTCAAAGCGTTCGACTCTTCCGCCGCCGCCGCGCGTCGCAGCAACTCGGCTGCCGAGACGGGCGGCACATACAGCTTCGTGAAGAGCAGCGCGGCGACGACCAGCACCGCTAAGCCAGCGGCCAAAGCGCCGGGGCGGAGGACTGCGAACGGATTGAGGAGTCGTCCTAACAACTTGAGGAGCCCGCGCCACGCCGCCGAGACGTGAGACAGCACGCGCGCGCGACTGCTTGCACGCCGACTCTCAACTTCGTCTGTGGCTCCGAGTTGTTGGTCGAACTCGTCGGCGGGTGCCGTCTGCGCGGCCGGCTCGAAGGCCATGAGCGGGTCGCGGTAGACGACCTGCACGGTCGGCGCGGAATCTCTGTAGCTGAGCCGCGCTTCGAGCGTGCGCCGGTCGCTCAGGCCGACGCTCACGACGCAGGCGCCGTCCGATTCGGCGGGCCACGTCGAAGGGTCGAGATAAAGCAGTCTTACGTCCTGCTCGCTGAAGACTTCGACGAAGCTGACCTCTTCGCCCGCGCCGACGTTGAGCTTCTGCTCGTTGACGATGGAACCAATCTTTTGCGCCCCCACGGGGCGGCCGTTGACCGAGACGCACAGCTCGCGCGGCCTGTGCTCGAAGACCTCGCGCGCGCGCCGCTTGCAACGCAAAGTCTCTTCGCTCGTCGCGCGCCCGCCGCCGCCTTCGCC
>JBJMGQ010000209.1:0-3856 GCA_045807845.1 Pyrinomonadaceae bacterium
GCTCTAGTGTCCGGGTTGACGGCCGTGAGCGTCAGCACCTTACCGCTCAGAGAGGCAGAGCCGGCGAGCCCCCAGAACTCCTGCCGCCCGGGGCTGCTCCCGCCGCGCATGTATGAGACGTGCGGCGCGATGAACTCCGTGCGCAAAGATTGCGCGCCCTGATGCGGCGTGTACATCTCGAAGACGTGGAAGTTCGGTGTGACGATGAACTTGTCTTCGTAGGCCAGAAACAGCGAGTGGATGGTGTTGACGAGCTGCGCCGGGTTCGCCATCGCGACCTTGTCCGCGTGGCGCTGGAAGGTGTCGAGGTTGACGGCCGAGATGAGCGCATCGCGCAGGCTGCTCTGATAGGCGTAGAGATAGCCGGCGGGCATCTGGGGGTCTTGCGTGTTGTGCCACGCGCCCCACTCGTCCACGGCGAGGCGCACGTGTCGCTGTGGGTCGGATTCGCCGAGCACGGCCCAGTGCTGGGTGATGAGCGACTCCATGCGGTCGGAGCGATGAATCAACTCGTACCACTCGTCGTCGGTGTAGATGGTCGGGTCGCCCTTCCCCGTCGTGCCCGAGTAGTAGTGCAGGCCGAAGCCGAAGACCTTTTCCACACGACTCGCGCCCTTCTCGACGAGCTTCGAGAAGAAGCGGCGTGTCCAGCCCACGTCGGCCCCGTTCGGCCCCGTGGCGATGAAGTTGTACTTGACGTTCTGGTAGGTCGGCACCCATGCGGTGAACTTGCGGAACTCGGTCGCGTACTCCTCGGGCGTCATGTCGCCGCCGCAGCCCCAGGACTCGTTGCCGATGCCCCAATAGGCGACGTTGTAGGGGTCGCGGTCGCCGCTGGCGGCGCGCATGTCGGAGAGCGTCGTGAGCCCCGCGGGCGCGTTGCAGTATTCGAGCCATTCGAGAAACTTGCGCACGTCGAGGCTGCGGACGTTGGCGGCGAAGTAGGGCTGCGAGTTGGTGAGGCGGCAGAACTGCATGAACTCGCCCGTGCCGAACCAGTTCGGCTCGTACTTCTGCGGCCCCGTCTTCAGATTCTTGTAGGCGTCGGTCGCCTTGTAGTTCGTGTCGGCCCAGAAGTTGACGCGCCGGGGCCGTTTGTCGCGGGGGCCGATGCCGTCGCGCCAGTCGTACTGGTCTGCGAAGCAGCCGCCGGGCCAGCGCATGACGCCCGGCTTGATGCGCTTGACGTGCTCGACGAGCGCGCGGCGGATGCCGCCGATGTTCGGCACCTTCGAGTCCTCGCCGACCCAGATGCCGTCGTAGATGACGCCGCCGAGGTGCTCGATGAAGTGGCTGTAGATGTTCGGCGAGATGGTGCCGACGGGCTCGTTCAAGAGCACGTCGATCTTCGACTCCGCCCCCTGCGCGCCGCGCGGCGCGACGAGTGCCGCCGCCCCGGCGACCAGCGCGCCGCCCACGAATTCACGCCTGCTCACTACCATCTCTCCCCTCCGCCCGCGTGGATTAGTTCGAGCTTGCTCAACGTGCGACTGAACGAAACGGCTCGGCGCTCAGAAGTTGAAGCGGTCGATGTTCTCTTTGTTGAAGATGAAGGGCGCGCCCAGTCGTATCTCGTCGCCGGCCACTTCGATCTTGCCGAGCCGACCCGCGGTGAGGCTCGTGTCACCGGCTTTAAGCTGACCGTTGGCGAGCGCGTTCGAGGCGTAGACTGTGAGATACCCGAGGTCAACCGTGTTCCAGAGCACGATGGACTCGATGACGCCCTCCTTGATGTAGGGCCGGCACATGTTCGGGAGCGAGAGCCCGGTCACCTTCACGTCCGAGCGGCCGGACTGCTTGACGGCCTCGGCGGCGCCGGGGACGGCGGGCGCGGCGATAGCCATGATGAGCTTGACGTTGGGGTAGACCTTCAACACGGTCTGCGTCTCGGCAAACGCGCGGTCGCGGTCGCCCTCCGAAGGCTGGATGGCAACGAGATGGAGGTCTGGATACTTCTCAGCGAGACGCTCCTTGATGTACTTGATCCACTCGTTCTGGTTGGCGGCGCTCAAAGAAGCGGTGATGATGGCGAAGTCGCCCTTGCCCCCCGTGATGCGCGCGGCCTCGTCGGTCAGGGTGTAGCCGATGCCCTGCGGCGTCGCTTGATTGATGAAGAAGTCGCGCGCGTCCTTCTCGGCGTCGGCGTCCCACGTAACGACCTTGATGCCCTTCTCCTTCGCCTTCCTAAGCACCGTCGAGATGCCGACCTTGTTCTCGACGCTGACGGCGATGGTATCGACGCCGCGCGTGATCCACGCTTCGACCACCTCGTTCTGCTTCGCGGGGTCGAGGTCGGTCGGCCCGTCCCACAGTAGATCGACGCCCAACTCCTTCGCCGCCTCGTCCGCGCCCGCCTTGCAACTGACGAAGTAAGGGTCGCCCTTCGCCTTCGGCATCAAGGCCACGACGGCCTTCTTGCCTCCGGCGGGCTTCGCCGCGTTCACCCCTTGCGCGCCCGCGCCGACGACGGCCGCGCCCGCCGCCGCGTTCTCCTTCACGGAGCGCACGAGCATCCAGTTGCTTCCCGCGACGATGAGCGCGCCGAGCAGTATGACGACGCTTAAGACTGCGACTTGCGAGTTTCTCACCTCTTCGTCCTCCGCCAATGTGTGTGTGCGCGCCGGCCTTGTGCGCGCGTGCGTCGAGAGCCGGTCAAGCAGAATCGTCGCGACGAGCAGCACGCCCGTCAGGATGCCCGCCAGCTCCGCCGGCTGCGCGCTCAGGCGCAGCCCGTTCTGGAGGATGACGATGCCGAACAACCCCAGCAGCGTCCCCAGCACCGTCCCGCGCCCGCCGAAGATCGACGCCCCGCCGAGCACGACCGCCGTGATTGCCATCAGCTCGTAGCCCGTCCCCGCGTCCGACTTCGCCTGACCCAAGTGCGCGACGTAGACGACCGCCGCGAGGCTCGACGCCAAGCCCGACAGCACGTAGATGAGCGTGAGGCGCGCGCGCACGGGTACACCCGCGTAGCGCGCGCCCTCGGCCGAGAAGCCGATGGCGTAGAGGCTCCGCCCATACGACGTGCGTTGCAGCCACCACCAGACGCCTACGGCCGCCGCCGCGAGTATGAAGAGCTGCGTCGGCACGAGCCCGCCGACGTAACCCTGACCGAGAAACAGGAACCCTTGCGAGAAGCCCGAATAGTTCTCGATGCCGCGCGTCAGACCTTCCGCCACGCCTCGAAAGAGTGAGAAGGTGCCGAGCGTCACGATGAGCGGCGGGAAGTTCAGGCGCGTGATGATGAGCGCGTTCAGCAACCCGCCCAAAGCCCCCACGCAGAGCGTGAGCGCAATCGCCACGGGCATCGGCAGCCCCACGTCGCGCCACAACGCGCCGAGCACGACCGCCGCCAGCCCCATCATCGAGCCGACCGACAGATCAATCCCGCCCGTGATGATGATGGGCGTCAGCGCCAACGCCAGCAGCCCTATCTCGACGGCGAGGCGCGTGATCTCGAACGCGTTCCCGCTCCCCAAAAAGTTGCTGCCCGTGAAGGTAAAGACGGCGCACTCGGCGAGGATGACGACGAGCAGCACCCACTCGTTATTCGGGAAGACGCGCTCGCGCCACGGCGCCGTGAGCTTCAGCGTGCGTGCTTCCGCCTGCGGCACGGCTTCGCTCATTTGGCGCCCCTCGCAGTCTTCAACGTCAGACCGCCCGCGCGCATCCGCTCGAAGTGGCCGAGCGCCACGTCTGAGACGAGCGCCGCCAGAATGATCGCGCCCTGAATCGCCTTCTCCCAGAAAGGATTGATGCCGACAAACGTCAACGCCGTCCCTATCGTCCCCAACAGCGCCGCGCCTATCAGAGTTCCTATCAACGTCCCGCGCCCGCCCGTTATCGCCGCTCCGCC
>JBJMGQ010000210.1:0-8876 GCA_045807845.1 Pyrinomonadaceae bacterium
CTTCTCTTCCTCACTAAGCCTTTGATCTCGATCGTTGTGCGACGTCCGACCAGCAACTATCGACACTAGTCAGATGAAAGGAGCTAAAATTGCCCCTGTCAAGGCAGAACTTACATAAGGCGGGGCTGAAGATATGTGAGCTTAGTAAGAGATAAAACAGAGGTCCCTGGTCTGCTCGCAGCCCGGGTGATACTTACGCCAGTTGAGAGCCCGAGGCGTGGTGAGGTCGGAAGCTCGGAAGCGAGGAGTCATCCAACCTATAGTGTTTGTGGGCCTGTCTCTAAAATTCCACGTCCCATATCTCCCGTAAGTCGAGCACGAACCCCGGGATGATCGGGTCGAGAGGGAACGATTCGGGATTCTCGTAAACGTCCACGGTGCCGTCGCCCCTGTACGCGTAAAGCTTACGCTCCCGCGGGTCAACCAGCAGCCCCAGCCGGGCCCCGTTCTCCACGTACTCCCGCATGTTCTCTTTCAGATTATTCAGCGGGTCAGACACGGATTGCAGCTCGACTACCACGTCCGGGCACAGGGGCAGGAATCCCTCCTGCTCCTCCTTGGTGAGTCCCGCTAGACGCGAACGTTCCACCCAGGAAACATCCGGCGAGCGCTTGGCGCCGTTCGGTAGGGCGAAACCCGTCGAAGAATCAAAGGCCACGCCCGTGCCGCCTTGCTCTTCCCAATTCAGGAATGCCTTTAGGAGCAGGGTGTTTCGTCTGCCCGTTCTCCCGCCGGTAGGCGGCATGATTAGCAGGTCTCCTTCGCTCGTGCGCTCGATGCGCAGGTCGCGGTTGAGCTGGCAAAACCGGAAGAACTGCTCGTCGGTCATCTCAACAACCGGGCGTAAGTGGACGAGCAGCGGCTGGACAACCACCTGTTCTTCAAGAACCTTAGCCATGACACCTCCGAGCCTCCATTCTAACACCGCAAAAAGCATCGGAGCATGCTCTTTATAGGTGCGCGCAGCATAGCAGAGCTTTGCTGTACACGCAAGAAAACATTGATTTTAGGAAAATGGTGATTTATTATATACTGAAAATTTGGAGGGATGTCTTGTTACCTGAAGCCGATATAATCCGCAAACTACTGGAAAAGGAAGAATTTGCGCCCTTTAAGATCACCAGCATTGACTCACGATACAGACCCTCAGAAGAACGAAAGTCTCGGCCTGTCGCGACTCTCGACCTGGAGTGGAGAGGCCGCTGTCGTAAGTTTGTAGCGCAATGTAAGGAATTGTCGACCCCTAAGTTTATCGAAGTGGCGGCCGAGCAAGCTCGGCGGTTCGCCAAGGCCCGGGGCGACGCCCTCCCGCTGGTCATAGTCCCCTACCTGAGCCCGGATGCTTTAAACCGTCTGGAGTCGTTGGAGGTCAGCGGCCTAGACCTGTGTGGGAACGGCATCGTCGTCGTCCCAGGCGAATGGCTCGTCGTCAGGACGGGGGCCGGCAATCAGTTCCCGACGAGCGCCCCCATTAAGAACGTCTTCAGGGGTGCCAGTTCGCTCGTCTCCCGGGTCTTCCTCTCCCGGCCGGAATACGATTCGGTGACAGAAGTCCAAGATGAGGTAAGGCGGCGGGGTGGGCACGTACATATCTCGACGGTCTCCAAGGTATTACACATGCTGGAGGAGGAGCTTATTATCGCGCGCGCGCCAGAGACCATTCGATTAGCCAACCCGGAGCATCTGCTTGATCTACTGGCAAAAAATTATCGCGCCCCGGAGACGTCCCGTCACATCTGCGTGCGGGTGCCGGAAGCGCCGACATTCCTGACGAAGCTTTCCACGATAGCGCGGGAACGTGGAATAGGCGTGGCAGCTGATACGGTTTCGCGGAATACCCTCGGATCGACTGCCGACGGTAAAAAGGTGGCCTTTCCGAGGGCCGTTTACGTTTCCTCTCTCGAAGTTCTAGACGAAATCATCCCGACGCCAGTAGCTGGGCGCGGCGAGAACATTGAATTGTGTGAGACTGATGACCCGACCGTTTTTTTCGACCCCCGGCGGGACGGCTGCATCCCTTGGACGTCACCTTTACAGACGTATCTTGAGTTGGCAAATACTGAAGGCCACGAGGATCTCGCGGGAGAGATTCGCGACCAGATCCTCGACGTGGTAAGTGGCTTACCGAATCAGCGGTCTATTTCTGAATCTAAGTCCTTGGCGTAGTTCTCCGGGAGAAAGCTCATGTTGACTGCGGTGGATCTATTTTGCGGGGCCGGCGGAATGTCCCTAGGATTCTCTAAGGCGGGCTTCCGCGTAGTCGGCGCCGTGGACAACTGGACCCCGGCCGTTAAAACGTATAGCCGAAATTTTAGCTACCCCGTGATTTTGGCGGACCTCAGGGCCCTTCCCGACGAAGAGCTAAGGGGTTTTCTAGGATTCTCCGCAGGGCGCGTTGACCTTCTCATTGCCGACCCGCCGTGCCGGGGCTTTTCGCCTCGGAGATATGACTCTGGTAATGATTCCCGGATCGAGTTGGTTTTTGAATTTGTGAGAATGGTCAAGGCGCTTCGCCCCAGGATGTTCCTGATGGGGTACAAACCTTGGGGACAGATCAAGCGGGATGCTGAACTGGCCCGGCGCTTCGAAGCCGCCCTTAAAAGTTTTGGGTACGGGGTGGGGTCACAGGTCGTGAACGCCGCGGAGTACGGCGTCCCTCAAGCCCGCAAGAGGCTTTTTTACTACGGGTGGTCGGCGGCAGAGTTGTCAGAGTTCCGCCTCCCACCTCCCACGCATGTTGAAACGTTCCGCACGGTGATAGAAGCCATAAGAGACTTACCACCTCCGCCGCTAGACCGCACATCTGCACACGACCCTCTCCACTACCGCATACGCATGGGAGACGTAAACTTAGAGAGACTGCGTCACGTACCGCCTGGCGGTAGCATTGAGAATGTGCCGGACGATTTAAAGCCGTATTACTATTACAGGCACAGGCATTACAGAGGAAACTATCGCGGCGCGTACGGGCGCCTTGACCCCGACAGACCTGCGGCGGCCATCATCGAGGGCTTCGACAGCTTTACCAGGGGTAGGTTCGGTCACCCCTTCGAGGACAGAAACATCACGCTCCGCGAGGGGGCGAGGCTGCAGACCTTCCCCGATGATTTCATATTCGAAGGGGGGCAGAGAGAGATTACCGCGCTCATAGGTAATGCGACCGCCCCTCTTCTGGCGGAGGTAATTGCCAGGGCGTGCGCCGTACACCTGAAAAGGGGCTCGAAGAGTACACGTGCTCCTCGCCCGCTTCCCCCCGCGACGACCGTCCGAGAGAATAGGTCTCTTGCCGTGGCGGTTCAGGCTCGCCTGGAATTCCCTACTGAGACTCAAAGGGAAGCGGCCCGGCGCCCCGCGGTATCGATCTCGCCCACAGGCCAGTTCCGGTCATGCTTTATCAGTTACTCGAGCAAAGATCAGAAGTTGGCGAACATGCTTTCCGCGGATTTAAAGGCGAGGGGCGTCCGCTGCTGGTTCGCGCCTCACGACCTGAAAATAGGGGAGAAATTCCGCGATAAGATAGACGAATCGATCCGATTCCACGATAAGTTCTTGTTGATCCTCTCTAAGAATTCGGTCGCCAGCCCATGGGTAGAGAAGGAGGTCGAGACGGCGCTGGAGCACGAGAGTCAGAACCGATGCACTGTCGTCTTCCCCGTGCGCCTGGACGATGCGGTAATGAAAATTAAGACGGGCTGGCCCGCCGACATTCGCCGCACTCGCCATATCGGGGATTTCAGATGCTGGGAGGACATGGGTTCTTACAAAGAAGCGTTTGCAAGGTTACTGCGTGACCTTAGGGACGGGGAGTAAAGCTGCCGCGCGTGGTTAGTCTTCCGCCCGCATTTAGGCCATCATTCCTCGACACTCTCTTCACCGATTGAATTATGATTATAATGCGTGCGCTTCGCCTTCACGATCTGGCCTGAAGCGTGAGCGTATTCCGCCACTTTTGATTTGCTTTGACTCAACCTCAAATGGTTAAGCCGCTGATTTTCATCAGTCACAGCGCCAAGGATGAGACCGCGCGCAAGGTTCTGTTCCGCCTGTACAGAAGGCTTAGCAGAAAGTTCGAAGTGCTGTTGGATAAGGAGCGGCTGCGTGGGAGCGATTTCTGGCGGCGGGAGCTTCACACGTGGATGCGGCTGTGTCACGGCGCCGTCGTGATCTTGTCAAAGGATGCTGTCGAGAATTCACCTTGGGTAAAGAGAGAGGCCACGATCTTAGGTTTTAGGCGGGAGGCGGACGAAAATTTCGTACTCATACCCATCCTCCTCCCCCCGGTAACCCACGAAGATTTAACTATGGGGGATTTTGCTCCGCTCGCGCTTAACGAGATCCAGATGGCGGAAGGCGAGTCCGTCGACGCAGTAGTTGACATTGTGATAAAGCGCCTAGAGCCATTGTGTGAGCGCTTGAGTAATCTTACGGCGTTACAGAAGGTCGAGAGCGTCTTAGCGTCACTCCTTCTTGAGGTAGAGAACAAGGATCACACGGTCTTGTTAAGGGCAGCCGCCGTACTGGGGGAAAGTCTGAAGTGGAAATCGGACGGAAAGTATAGCGCGCAGCTCGCTCGGGAACTACTCAGCTCCGAGTTCGAACGGATGATGGAGGTGCTGCTGCTGCTCGCACCTTACTTCGACGACAGGGAGAAGGTAGTCCGCGTTCTCAAACAACTAGCCCCCTTCTGGGTTAATCCGGACGCCGTCGCTCAGCTCCCCCACATGCATAAACGGCCCCGCGGGCAGCGCACGGTGATAGTGAATGGTATCGAGCACCCCTTCACCGGCAGGTGCTATATACAGCGCGCTTGCTGCGGCACTTACGACTGGGTGTTTGCGAATATTACCGAACAAGTAGGGTACGAAGAGACGCCCGAGATTCAAATAAAACTTATTGAGGACGACATACGGAAACAGATTCTTCCTCAGATAGGCCTCGACGAAGAAGATGAGGGCGGGCTGATTGATCTCGACGAGGACTTTGACGAGCGGGAGAAAGAAGAGCCTTTCTTCATCTTGGCGCCCAAGGACATAGACGATTCCATTCTCGAGAGGCTGCGAGGCAGGTATGAGTCCTTCACCTTCTTTCTTTTGGGTGAGGGGCACACGAAGCGTCCCGACGTCATCCGGCTCGAGCCGGCACTGAAGAAGGGACGGGATAAGGAAGCGTTTAAACTTTACCGAGAAACAAAGGGCAGGATAGCACGCACGCGCTGAAGTCGACGCGGAGGGCGAGACTATGAAATATGAAAAATATTTTGACTACAGGAGCGACGGCCTGCTGAAGCAGGTTCAACCGCCCAAGCCTGGCTCATCATCCTCGGCCGGCGGGGAGAAAGGGGCCCTAAGGGCCGGTGACCGCCGTGACGGACTCGTCTACGTCTACAACGATAAGATTGAGTTGGCAGTTAACGTGGCGCTCGTCACGGGACGTCCGATGTTAATCCGCGGACCATCTGGCTCGGGCAAGTCATCACTCGCGCGTAACGTCGCCCGCCGGATGCGGTGGTGGTACTACGAGCAGGTGATTACGTCCCGCACGCAGGCGCGTGACCTGCTATGGACCTTCGACTCGCTGCGGCGACTGAGCGACGCGCAGGCCAATAGGCTGAACGAGAACGCGGCGCATTACGTCGAGCCGGGGGTCTTGTGGTGGGCTTTCGACCCGAAGCGCGCGGCCGCGCGTGTCGCCGGGGGAGGTCAAGTGGAGAATCGGGCGACAGACCCCGGGATAGCGCCGGCTGAGGCTGGATCGGCCGCGGACGGGGCCGTGGTGCTGCTCGACGAGATCGACAAGGCTGACCCCGATGTGCCTAACAATCTCCTAGTACCCCTCGGCTCCCTTGAGTTCAGGGTTAAAGAGACCGGCGCCCTGGTCGAGGCATCGAGGCCGCTGCTCATCATGATTACGACCAACGACGAGCGCGTTCTCCCGAATGCTTTCACGCGAAGGTGCGTCACTCTGAACCTCGAGCCGCCTAATGAGGAACTCCTCGTGAAGATCGCCCGGGAGCATTACGGCCCGGATAAGTCCGGCGTATACAAGGCCATCGCGCGCCGCGTGCTGGAAGAGATGTCCGCGGTCAGAGATGCGAAGGTCGTCGGCGAGAATAAGCACGTCCCGAGCACGGCAGAATACCTTGACACCGTTCGCGCCTTTATGGACCTGGGAGTCGACCCGGAAACTGACGCCGAGGCGTGGCGGGTGATCTCGAGCGCGACTATCTGGAAAGATAATCCCGGGTTGTGAGGCGGGCATGGGTCAGAACACTCCCTTAATTTTCCTCGGCGACTTGGCGCGGGCAATGCGGGCGCTTCACGTATCGGACCACGCCACGCTGGAGACGATCGCCGAGTTGTTGGGAATGCGACTGGGACGTGGTGCCACCGGGCCCGGGGCGGGATCGGTGCTCCTCCAATCGGGCCCGGATGAGGATGTGCTCGCAGGCTCGGAGGAGGCAATCCCCAATGAGGCAGAAGATGCGTTACCGGAAGACTGGGATGAGCGTGAGTCGATCCCTATCGACGTCGAATCCTCGCCGAGTGTGAAGGAGGAATGGCTCCCGGAAGTTGAGCCCTTACCCCCTCCCGCGGCTGATGTCGTACCCGCCCCGCCGCCGCTGGAGCCACTCCTCGTGCCGCACTGGGCGCGCGGGATCATAAGCGCCGCGCTCGCTACCGACGACGAGGACGGTCCGCTGGATGTCGAGAGGGTCGCGGAGATGCTGGCGAAGCAGGAATGCGTGCGGCAACTTCCCACGTTGCCGTCGCGGACTCTAAGACGTGGGTTGCAACTGCTGGTGGACAAGAGTCAGGCGATGATGCCTTTCGCCCGCGACCAGTCCTGGATGCTCGACGAGATACGCGACACTGTCGGCGTCGACGGCGTGGAGGTTTTACGCTTCGTGGGCTGCCCCCTGCGGGGCGCCGGCAAAGGTCGGAAACCTTGGCCGGTGTACCGCCTCCCGCTGCCCGGCACACCCGTAGTACTCCTGACCGACCTAGGGATCTGCCAGCCGATGTTGACCGACGACTGGGCCGATACGCCGGAGTGGCTTAATTTTGCGACGGCCGTACGCCGGGCCGGATGCCCGCTGCTAGCGCTTGTCCCGTATGGACCGTCGCGCTGGCACCCGGCCCTCGCCCGTCTGATGACAATCATCCAGTGGGACCGCAACACGACCGCCGCTACGGTCAACAAACTCGTCCGGCACGCGTTCGGGGCAGTTTTGTGATGACGCCTGAAGAGGCCAACGACCTTATCGACGCTTTCGAGGCGGAACGACCCGAGGCCGCCCGCCTGGCGCAGCTCGTCTCATTGGCCGTGCGCATCGAGCCGGAGTTGGTCAGGGCTGTGCGGCTGAGACTGCTCACCGAGGTCGACGCCGGCGCGGAGGCGGACCTGTGGTTCAGCCCGCTCGTCCAAACGCAGAGCCCCTCGCTGATGATCCTCGTGCCCGCCGTGGCCGAGTCACTCAGAAACAGGCTGGCGAAGAATCAGGAGCTATTGGGTCGGGTTTGGGATCTGCTCAGAGAGTTTCACCGCGACGCGCCGCCTGCGCTGCGTCTTGAAGAGGAGGTGACATGGCTCGCGCTCAGCGGCAACGAGGGTCGCATCGAGGAGCGCCTCCGGTCGGTGCTGGCCGCGATGAAGAACGAGAGGCGGTCTGGCCTGGCCCGCTGGGCCACCCGCGCTTTACCTTCACTGCCGGGGAAGGCCCGCGACACCGAGGCGGCGCGAATCTTGTCGCTGGTGGCCGGGGTGCAGACGGGTGTCGGGCCCGTCCTACCGGACCTTCCGCGGACGGGGTTGACTCAAGCATGGCTGAACCAAGCCGTCGCTAAGAACCTAGGGCGCGCGTTAATAGGCGTCCGCCTGCTTAAAATTAATGTGCCTGCCGGTGCGCCTTCTGACGACGGCGAAGAGGGCGCGGATTTGGTACGCATGTGGCAACGCGCGGGGAGTTTGACCGTGGAGTTCAGCTACCCGCCAGTGACCGCGGCGGAGGAGGTTGAGGTGCCCGACACCTACCGCCTGCTGCTCGAGCTCTCCTGGAGGGACGCCGGGGGTGAGCAGACGCGGCGGGTGAGCCTCGTCGAAGGTGAGACGCTGCGCGTCGAGGTCGGCTCTAGCGAAGTCACGATGCACACGGTCCTCGGAGACGCCCACACTCTACGGCCGCATTTTGAGTACGATATTTTCCTGGCTTACAACCGCTCTGACGAGGCGTGGGCCGAAAGGCTGGTTAAGCGTTTGGAGACACAACCTCGCCCTGCCGGCCCTCTCAAAATCATCTCCTCGACGCTGGACCACGATTATTCGGAGTTACTGCCGCACTGGTCCGAGGTGGCGTTCCTCAAAAGCCGCAAAGTCGGCTTCGTTCTCTCACCCGCATCGTTGAGTAACGACCTGCCCACCCTTGAAGCTCTCTCCACGCTACGACCCGAGCCATCGCAGGAGCGAAGGTGGCTGATTCCTATTCTTCTCCGACCAGTCGAGTTGCCAGCCATGATGAAGGACATCCCTCCCGTGAACTTCGTCGGGGGCCGGAGTTTTGAGGCCGGATTCAGCGCCCTCTGGACGGCCGTTACAGGTGAAAGCCTGCCGGTCAGGCAAGTGCCTCTCCCCATGGGTACAGAGCAGCAGGCCGCGTCGGTAGGTCTATCTGTAATTTATTCTCACAGCGATGCCCCCCTTTACAGAGAACTGCTCAGGCATCTGCGTTTACTGGTGCATGAAGAGGTAATCACCCTCCGAGGGGATTTTGATATAGACGCGGGTGGCGATTGGCGCCAAGAAATTGAGTCCGCATTATCCGAATCCCGAATCGTCCTGCTTCTGGTGAGCCCAGACTTTTTAGCCTCCGACTACACCTA
>JBJMGQ010000211.1:0-13448 GCA_045807845.1 Pyrinomonadaceae bacterium
CTCATCGCCCGCGACACCGTGCGCCTCATCAGAGGCGTCACGCAGAGGTTCTGAAGAGCAGTAGGCAGTAGGCAGATGGCAGTAGGCAGTTAAGGTAAGAGAAGGCAGTCAAAGAGATCGGAGGCGGCGAGACATTAAGCTCGCCGCCTCCGATCTCTTTAGGGCCGCTCTTCTGTCTTAACTGCCTACTGCCCTCTGCCTACTGCCTACTGCTCTTCAGAACCTCTGCGTGACGCCTCTGATGAGGCGCACGGTGTCGCGGGCGATGAGCAGCTCTTCGTCGGTGGGGATGACGTAGACGGCGAGGCGCGAGCCTTCGCGGCTGATGAGACCTTCGTGGCGGGCGGTCGTCGCTTCGTTCAAGGTCGAATCCAGCTCGACGCCCATCCAGCCGAGCCCTTCGCAGATGCGCGCGCGCACCTCCGCGGAGTTCTCGCCGATGCCGCCCGTGAAGACGAGCGCGTCCGCGCCGCCCATCGCGGCCATGTACGCGCCCACATACTTGCGCACGCGGTAGCAGAAAATCTCGACGGCCAATCCGGCGCGGCGGTCGCCCGACTCGTGCGACTCGTCGAGCAGCTCGCGCATGTCATTCGTCAAACCCGAAATCCCGAGCAGCCCCGACTGCTTGTTCAAGACCGAGTCCAACTCCTGCGCCGAGAGCCCCTCTTTGGCCCCGACGAAGTCGATGATGGCCGGGTCGATGTCGCCCGAGCGCGTCCCCATCACCAACCCTTCGAGCGGCGTCATCCCCATCGAAGTGTCCAGAGAGTCGCCGCCGCGAATCGCCGCCGCCGAGCAGCCGTTGCCGAGATGGAGCGTGATGATGTTCGTCTGCTCGCGCGTCAACTCTCGCAGGCGCCGGTAGCGGTACGCGACGTAGCGGTGCGACGTGCCGTGGAAGCCGTAGCGGCGCACACGGTAGCGCCTGTACCACTGATAAGGAAGCGCGTAGAGGTACGCGTGCGGCGGGAGCGTCTGATGAAAGGCCGTGTCGAAGACCGCGCCCTGCGGCAGCCCCGGGCCGAAGACTTCGCGCGCGGCCTGTATGCCGCGGATGTTGCCCGGGTTGTGCAGGGGCGCGAGGTCGATGCAGTCCTCGATGCCGCGCAGCACGTCTTCGTCGACGAGGACGGAGTGCGTGAAGCGCTCGCCGCCGTGGACGACGCGGTGGCCGACGGCGTGTATATCGCCGACGCTCTTGACCTCTTCGATGCCGGAGTCGGCCGAGGTCACCCAACGGATGATCGTCTCGACGGCGGCGCGCGTGTCGCGCACCGGCGCGGTCGAGCGGCGCGCCTCGCCGCCGCGCGCGCGGAACGTGATGATGGCCTCGCCGCCGATGCGCTCGACCACGCCCCCCGCCAGATGCTCGTCCGCGTCCTGCGCGATCTGGTCGAGGTCGGTCGCGATGAGCTGAAACTTGGCGGTCGAGCTGCCGCAGTTCAAGACAAGTACGTTCATGCCTGAATCCTAAACCGAAAGGCCGTAAACCGTGAACCGTAAACCATAACAAGAGAAGAGAGGTTCTTCTTCTTGTCACGGTTTACGGTTCACGGTTCTCACAGGTGGCGGAGGAAGGCTTCGGGGTTGTTGAGGAAGTCGCGTGTGAAGGAAACGTGCTCGACCTCTTCGTAGCGAACGCGGCGGACGGGGGTGTGGTCGAAGCTGAGAATGTCGGCGCCGGGGAGCGCCATCAGTATCGGCGAGTGTGTGGCGACGATGAACTGCGAGTCCTGCTCGACCATCTCTTTGAGCATCGCGAGGAGCGCGAGCTGGCGCTGCGGCGAGAGCGGCGCCTCCGGCTCGTCGAGCAGGTAGAGGCCGCCCGGGACGAAGCGCGACTGGAAGAGCTGGAGGAAGCTCTCGCCGTGCGAGCGCGCGTCGGCGTCCTCGCCGTAGCGGTTCGTGAGCGCACGCCGCTGCCCACGCACCACGCCCTGCGCGAGCCGCAGCCCGTAACCTTTGAGCCCCTCGCGCTCGAACTCGCCGGCCATCTCTTCCAGCTCCGCGCTCGTCTGGTTGACGCGTCGCGTAAAGTTGAAGAAGTCTTCGGCGCGCAGAAAGAAACCGCGGTGCGTGCGCTTCGACCACACGAGCTTCAACTGCGCCGCCAGTGCGCGCGCGTGCCCGAGCGTCTTGTCCGCGCGCACGTCCTCGCCGCCCACCACGACCGAGCCCACGCCCGCCGCCAACGCTTCGAGCACCGTTGACTTCCCCGACCCGTTCTCGCCGACGAGGAACGTGACGGGGCCGCGAAACTTTATCTCTTTGAACTTTTTGACGACGGGCAGCCTGAACGGGAACCCTTCGAGTTCCCTCGCGGCCGGCCTGATGTCTATCGAGCGGAGGTGAATCATGTGCCGATTATCCTCCACGGCATCGGCCCCGCCTAGCTCTTCGATACGGAGAGGCGGCGCGCCGCGTCGAGGAGGCGCGCGCGCAGGTCGTCTTCGTCGAGCGTTGTGACGCGGCCGTCGCGGAAGACTTCGCGTCCGGCGACGACCGTGAGCAGTACGTCGCGCCCCGAAGAGGAGAAGACAAGCGCGGCGGCAGGATCATAGTGCGGCGTCTGATGCGCCGCGTCGAGCCGCACGGCGACGAGGTCTGCTTCGAGCCCTTCTTTGAGTGAGCCCGTCACGCTCTGCATGTTGAGCGCCGACGCGCCGCCGTGTGTCAACAGTCGCAATGCGTCCGCGGCATCCAGCATCCGACCGCCCGCGACCGTCTCGCCCGCGGCGCGCGACGCGAGCAGCGCAAAGCGCGACTCCTCAAGCACGTCGCACACGTTGTTGCTCGCCACCGAATCGCTCCCGAGCCCTATCTGGACGCCTGCTTCAAACATCGCTCCGAGCGGCGCACGCCCGTGCCCGAGCTTCGCGTTCGACTTCGGGCAGTGCGCGACGCCCGCGCCGTGCTTCTTCAACAGCTCGATGTCCCCCTCGTCCACGCGCACGCAGTGTGCGAGCAGCGGACGCGTGTCGAGGACGCCCGTGTTCGCGAGGTGGCGGACGGTCGTCGTGTGCGGCGAGTCGAACGTGAAGCCGCGCAGCGCGTAGGCCGCCGCGAAGATGCCGCCGCCTTCGAGCATCAACGATTGCTCAGCCTCCGACTCGGCCGCGTGCATCATCAAAGGCAGACGCTCTTGGGTCGCGTAGCGCGCGAGCATCTCAAGGAGCACCGGCGCGACCGTGTAGGGCGAGTGCGGCGAGAGCCCGAGCGTGACGAGCGGCGTCTCGCCCGAGCGCAGCCGTTCGATCTTCTCGCGCGCTTTGTCGAACTGCTCCGCGGCCACGCGCGCGTCCGGGCCGAAAGCCTCTTGATAGACGACGCCGCGCAGCCCCGCGTCGCGCAGTGCGCGCATCGTGGTCACGCCCGAGTCGCTCGCGTCGCCGACGCACGTCACGCCCGCGCGTGCCGCTTCGATTGCGCCCCACGCCGCCGAGACGTAGAGGTCGTCGGCGCTCATCCGCTCGTTGCGCGAGACGGTGACCTTCCGCAGCCAAGCGAAGAAGTCGCCCTCCTCGGGTTCGAGAAAGCCGCGCATCGCCGTCAGCTCAAGGTGCGTGTGGCAGTTGACGAAGCCCGGTAGGATGGCGGCCTCGCCCAACTCTTCAACCTCCGCCGACGGGAACCTCTCCGACACCAACGCACGCGGCCCCACGGCCGCGACACGCGTCCCCTCGACGGCCACCGCCCCTTCACGAATCGGCTCGTCACTTATCGGCAGCACCCACCGCGCGCAGTAAATTTTCGTCATGCCGTTTCCCCGTTGCGTCGCCGCAGGATGAACCAGAGCAGCCCCGAAAGCATTATCACCGTGCCGCCGCCCGCCGCGACGGCGCGCATCCCCAAGCGGTCGGCCGCCGCGCCCGAGACGAGTATCGAGCCGACCATCATCAGCGTCGTCAACGTCTCGTATGAAGCGAAGACGCGACCGGCGAAGGCGTCTTCGGTGCGACGCATGAGGAGCGTCTGCTGCGCCGTCCACCAGATGGCGAAGTTCATCTCGCGCGCGATGAGCAGCGCCGCCGCCCCGAAGAGATTCGGCGTCAGACTAAAGAGCAGAAGCCCGCAGCCATCCAACGTCAACGAACGCCCCATACGCGCGCCCAAGCCTTCGACCGCGCCGCTGTTGAAGCGCCGCGCCAGTGGTGCGCCGAGCACACCGCCGAGCCCCATCGCTACGAAGAGCACAGAGATGCCGAAGTCGGTCGGCCGCTCCGCAATCGCGCTTGCGGACGCGCCCCAACGCCCCGCCGCCTGCGCGCCCAAAGCGGCCCCGAACAGACTGTAGAGAGCGCGCGCCGCGCCGTTGCCCAAACCCCACCCGCCCGCCACCACGAAGACCGCCGCCAGCACGCGGTCGCGCCTCACGTAGCGCAGCCCCTCTCGAAAGTCTGTGAAGTAAGCGTTGAGCGGTGAGCGTCGCGCAGAAGTGTTTGAAGACGAAGCCCGCCGGGATTTATCTTCACTGCTCAATGCGCTCTGCGCAACGCTCAACGGCCTTCTGATTCTTCTAATCATCGCTGCCGAGGCGAGGAAGGTCAGCGCGTTGAGGACGAAGACCGTGTTGCGCCCGAGAGCGGTGGCGACGAGGCCGCCGAGCGCGGAGCCGACGGCGATGGTTGCCGCCGTGGTCGAGGCCGAGAGCGAGTTGGCCGCCAGCAGCTCTTCCGTCGCGCCGACGAGGTTCGGAATCGAAGCGCGCTTTGCCGCGTTGAAGAAGGCCGAGACCGAGAAGAGCGATGCGCCGACGACGTAGATAAGCGCGAGCGACCCCGCACGATTCGCAAGCATGAAGCCGAGCGCGAGCAGCGCGCGCGCCACGTCGGCCGCAATCATCACGCGGCGGCGGCTGACGCGGTCAACGACCACGCCCGCCACCGGCCCGAAGATGAAGAGCGGAAGGTGGCGCGCGATGGCGTAGGTCGCAACCGCCAGCCCGACGCTTCCGGCGCCCGCCAACTGGATAGCGAGCGCCAGCACCGCGATGTTGTTCAGCCAGTCGCCGACCTCCGACACGACCTGCCCCGCCCAGAGCCTCCGGAAGTCCGCGTTGCCTGCGAGCAGCTCACGGTAGGTCATAAGGGAGTTTTCAGTTTCCGGTTTTCGGTTTTCAGTAAGCAGCTCTGGCTGAAAACCGAAAACTGAAAACTATCTACTGCTCTTCTTCTTTCGATAGCGTTCGAGGATGTTGATGACGTAGGCGCGCGTCGTGGGAAAGTCGATGCGCGCGACGAACTCTTCGGCGGTGAGCGGGCGGTGGCCAGCCGCGACGCGGTTCCACTCGGCGGCGCGCGAAGGGCCTGCGTTGTAGGCGGCGACGACGCGCGGCTCGGCACCGGGCGTGTCGTGATAGTCCTTCCAAATCTTCTCAAGATACCAGCAGCCGACCTGTATGTTGCGCTCGGGGTCGGCGAGCGCCCGCTCGGGGTCGCGCCGCATCTGCTCGGCCAGCTCGCGCATACCGGTCTCGGCCGCCCACTCGCGCCCGACCGCGGGCGTCACCTGCATCAACCCGATCTCGCCCGCGTCGCCCTTCATCCAGGGGCGGAAGTAGGTCTCCTCGTAGATGATGCTCCAGACCAAGTCAGGGTCGAGCCGATAGACGGCGGCCTGCCGCGCAATCAGCGCGTCGAAGCGATGAATCCAATATCGGTTGAAGAAGTAGGCGGCGGCGCCACAGACAATGAGGAGGATGAGTGCGGCGAGGGCTAATCGTCTGAGGGCGAGCATCAGGTTTGCGACGGTCTACAATCTCTCAAATTCGTCGGGGCTGATTCCCGCCTGTTTCAAGATGCTGCGCAGGGTGCCGACGGGTACCTCGCGATGATGTGGGACGATGGCGGTGTAAGTTCCGAGCTTTGTCACCTTAGCGAACTTAACGTGACTGCCTTTACTACTCACCTCTTCAAAGCCCGCCGCTTCCAACTTCCGTTTTACTTCACGGAATGGCAGCGGCCTAAGCAGCATCGAGTTCGACCTCGATCTTGCGAATACTCGGTAAGATTGTGGCGTGCGGGAGTTCGAAGTGGAGTTCTAGAGCTTCGCGGAGATTCTCAAGCGCCTCGTCTTCATTGAGCCCTTGGCTCGCGACTTCGACCTCCCGGCACTGCGCAATGAACCATTCGCCTTCCTGCCAGACTGTAGCCGTGAATTCCCGAGTCATGCTGATTACCTCTAATTCCTTCTCCTCAGGTGCGACCAGAGCGAGGCGCGGGTGGCGGCGGCGTCGCGGCCTTCGTAGCGCGAGAGCAGCGCGCGGCGGTCGAGGACGTGGCCTTGAAGCCAGACCTCGGCGGAGAAGCCGGCGCCGACGGCGAGCGCGTCGCCGCGCAGCGCCTTGGTGTTGACGAGCACTTCGAGCCGGAGGCGGCCGAGGTCGAGATAGACCCAGTACAGGTCAGTCCCCGAGACGGGGTTGCGCAGAGGCTTGAAGGAGATGACGCGCCCCGACAAAGACCAGTCGTTCTCGTGCGCGGCGCGCGAGGGCGCGTCATCTTCGAGCGGCTTCCAGCGCATCTCGCCGGGCTCACTCGTGACGCGCGCGCGGTAGGCCAGCCCGCACAGCCCGACGTGCAGCTCCTGCGCACGAAAGCCCTCGGGGCCGACCTCCGTCAGGTTCTGCAACTCGAAGAGCACTTCGGTCTCGTGGCCGTCGCAGTAGCCGTGGACGATGGCCTCGCCGTCCTCGTCATACTCGGTGAGCGCCCAAGGGCTGACGCGTTGCGTGTAGCGCGCGCGAAAGCCGGGGCGACAATCGGCGTAGAAGATTTCGCCCGTGCCCGACTCGTAGAGCACCGTCCAGACTTCGAGCCCTTCGCCCAGTTTCCAGCAGCGGCCGTGGAGCACGGCGCCGCGGCGGCAGAGCTGCGTGGGCTCGCCCTGATCGCCCGCGCGCTCTGCGAGATGGTTAAAGTCCTTCTCGCTCGGCACGTCAATCCCGATGGCTTCGAACGTCTCTTCCATAGCGCTTACAAAGTCCGGGCTCCGGACTTACCTTGAGGCCCTCTTCTTCGGAGTCGGCTTGGCGTCCTGTCCTTCGGCGGCGCGCGGGGCGCGGCTGCGAAAGCCGCGGATGTTGCGGACGGGGCCGTGGCGCGGCGTCGCGCCTGAGCGCACCATCTCTGCGAACAGCTCTACATCGTAGTCTGCCTCGCGCGACATCTCCTCGCGTATCGCGTGCAGCTCTTCGAGGAATCTTGGCTTGCGGTACATAGTAACAGAAGTGATGAGTGATGAGTGATAAGTGATGAGAGGAAAGCAAGGCCCCCTTCTTCTCATTCTTATCACTCATCACTCATCACTTATCACTCCTCTCAGTCATCTCCGAAACTAAGAACTCGGGAGTCACAATCTGTGGGACGAAGAAGCCGGCGCCGGTGTTGAAGAGCCGGATGCGCGCCTGCCGCCGGACGTTCGCGAGGTGGCCGAAGTTCCACGTCACTAGATAGTCTATTTTGTGGAACGAGGCAAGCGCGACGTGGAGGGCATCGCCGATGTACTTGCGATGGAAGATGCCGCGCGAGATGTAGCCTTCGGCGAGGATGGCGACCTCGTCCGTCAGCTCGACCTGTTCGAGCGGCGCGACGAGCTTGAGGTATGCCTTGCTGTGCGGCTCCGGCACGCGCTCCAACTCTCGAACGACGAGCGGCGAGACGACGGGCCGGTACTCCGACATCTCGTGCTCCCACCAGCGTATCGTCAGGTCGCGCCGGAACGGCTCGCCGTTGTCGAGGTAGGCGCCGACGACCGAGGTCTCAAGATAGATACTCTGCTTCATGACACTCCCGACACGATGGCCGGCTTGCCGCGCTGCTCTTCCTGCGGCGTGACGCGCGGGTCTGGGTCGAGACGGATGATGCCGCGCGTGAAGTCGAAGGTCACGCGGTAGCGGCGCAGGAGGTTGCCGCCGATGATGCCCGTCTGCTCGAACCCGGCCGTCTCGTTAATCGCCTCCATGTCGAGCACCGCCGCGTAGATGTTCTGCCAAGTGTAGGTGCCGAGCGCGATATGCGGCAGCAGGATGGTCTGGATGTTGTCGGCCAGACCCGCGGCGCCGTAGACCTTGATGAAGCCCGTCTGCGCGTACTGCTCGAAGCTCGCGCGCGCCGCCAGCGCCTTCGAGACGACCGAGATCGAAGCGCCCGTGTCGATGATGAAGTTGACCGGCTTCTCCAGCCCGTCGAAGCTGACCTCGCCGCTCCAGAAGCCACTCGAAGTCGTACGGATGGGCACCTCAATCGACTGCGGCGACGGGGCGACGGCCGAGGCGCGCCGCGCTTCGTCATCGCGCAGCAGAATCATCTGGCGACCGCCGTAGTCAACGACCGTCGTGTACTTGCCGAGCACGGAGAGGCCGATGTAGCCGTCCACCGGCTCCTGCTCGTTGTAGAAGCGACGGATGTAGACGGGCACGCGCTCGATCTTCGCGTCGCCGACGTGGAGCGACTGTAGAAAACCGTAGACAATCTCGAAGCGACCTTCGCCGCCGACGGCGCGCGCCATGCCGCCGCGCGCCACCGCCTTCAAGCCCATCTTGTCGGCCGCCGTATCGGAGATGACGCACATCCCCGCGCCCGTATCCACGACGAAGCGCAGCGTCTCCTTCGAGCCGTTGACGCGCACGTTGATGACGGGGCGACTGTTGACCAGCTCGAACGGGAGCGTGACGGAGTTGGGGCCGCCAATCGCGAGCAGGTTGCCCTGCTGGCCGAGATAGCGCAGAAAGTCGATGAGCCCACGGATGCGCGCGCGGCGGTCGGCGTCGGTCTTGGGCGCGACGCGGAGGAAGGTCTCGTAGGCGTCGGCCGCCTCCTTGTAACGCTCGTTGCGCGCGGCGACCTGCCCGAGGTTGAAGATGTAGTCGGGCTCGTTGGGGTCGATGAAGGCGGCGCGGCGCAGACCCGCGAGGCTCTGCGAGATGCGGTTCTCGTAGAAGTCCACCATCGCCAGTCCCGCGATGGCGATGGCCTCGTCATCCTTGAAGCTCAAGGCCGTGCGGAACTCCTCGACCGAGAGACGGAAGTCGCCCGAGCCGAGCAGCGCCGCGCCCAACAGAGCGTGCGCGCGCGCCGACTCGGGCTCGCGCTCGATGACGCGCGCCGCGTGGTCATAGGCTTCGAGGTTCTTGCGCTGCTTGAGCAGCGCGCGGCTCAGACCCAGCCGCAGCGAAGAGTCCCGCGGCTCTTTCGCCAAAAGCTCGCGGTAGATTTTCTCCGCCGTCTCGAACTCGCCCTCGCGCGTCGCACGCTCGGCGCGCGCACGCGCCTTCTCGTCCGACGCGGCCGTCGTCGGCGCGACCGCGACCGCCGCGACCAGCGCGAGTGCAAACAGGAGAAGAACGGCCGTGGGGGAAAGTCTCTTCATAAGAACCTCACTTCAAAATCTCTCCGGTCTTCATCGACCAGAGTACGAGGTCGAGCTCGTCGAAGTCTATCCGAACGTCGCGGGCGAAGTCGCGCAGCCGACCTTCGGTCGCGAGATAACGTGCGCGGGTCGCGGGCGGCTGCGGCGAGTCGAGGACTCCGACTTCAAACAAACAACGCAGGATGTGCTTGTCGAGGATGGCGTAGCCGCGCAGGCCGACGTTGCGCAGGAAGTGGCTCGACTCCTTGTAGCCGAGCCCCTTGATGCCCCGGCTCCGCGCGAGCCAGTCGCGCCGCTCGACCGCGTCGCCGAAGGACGAGAGCCGCTCGCGCAGGCGCAACTGGCAGTCGCCCACAAGGTACTCGCGCGTGACGATGATATAGCCCGAGCGCGAGTTCGGGTAGCGATGCCGTCCCGTGAGCGCGGCGGCGAGCTCTTCATGCGTGCCGCTTGCGAGCAGAGGCCGCACGGCCTCGACGGAGCCTAACCCCATCCGCGCCGACGCGCCCGCGGTGAAGATGCAGTAGACCAACTCCTCCCACAGGCGCGCGTCCGTGGCCGTCCGCCACACCTCCTCGAACTCATTGAGGCGCGCGCGGATCTCTGCGCGGCGCGCGCGG
The DNA here is from genome assembly GCA_045807845.1 of Pyrinomonadaceae bacterium. GTDB lineage: Bacteria > Acidobacteriota > Blastocatellia > Pyrinomonadales > Pyrinomonadaceae > QHXN01. Next base: position 9,993 of record JBJMGQ010000211.1, read on the forward strand.
TGCGCGTCGCGAATCTTCTCGACCGTGACGGGCTCTCTCTCTGGCCGCACTCTGTTCGACAATTCAAAGGCGAGGCTCGCTGGAACGTGTCGAAATTCTATGGTCGCCGTTTCAAGCTTGTCAAAAGGACGTGAGCAGTAGGCAGATGGCAGTAGGCAGTAGGCAGTTAAGAGCAGAACAAAGAAGCCCGTATAAAACGGTGCAGCCGGTCGTGTATGACTCTGCCGCCTTGCTATACATGACCTGCTTCATTCTATCTTAACAGCCTACTGCCATCTGCCTACTGCCTACGTTCCGGAACGACGGTTGCTTTCGGCTTTTACGACACAGAGGCGGTGCATACATCGCGTACGATGTCATTTCGCATCAAAGTGTTTGCCCGCCTGACTCTTCCCGCGAAAATTTGCGCGCGCCGTTGCTCAAACGGTCTGTGCTATCATGGCGCGCCTTTTGGTCTCGCCGCACTGAGCGGCAAGGAGTGAGTGGGTTGAAGAGTTTACGTCTCATACTGGCTCTCGTCATCATGCTCGGCCCCGCGGTCGGCGCACGCGCGCAGGTCGTCGTGCCCGCCTCGTCGCAGCAGCCGGTTGTGCCGCAGACGACCGTCCCGCCGCTTCCTCCAATCGAGCCCGACGAACTACTCGGCTTAGCCGAAGAGCAGGCGCCCGCCTTCAGTCATCAGGGCGTGCTCGTCGAAAAACTCTCGGGCGAGGTCGTGCGCGCGGAGGCGGCCGACCAAGCTTACAACCCGGCCTCTGCCATCAAGCTCGTCACCGCGCTCGCCGCGCTGCGCACCTTCGGCGCGAAGCATCGTTTCGCCACCTCCATCTGGATCACAGGCAACTTCGACAAGACGACGGGCACGGTCAACGGCAACCTCATCGTCTCGGGTCGCGACCCCTCGTTTCATGACGAGCACGCCGTCGCCGTCGCGCGCGAGCTGAATCAGCTCGGCGTCCGTGTCGTGACGGGCGACCTCATCGTCGCCCCGCGCTTCACGATGAACTTCAGCGCGTCGTCACAGCGCTCGGGCGAGCGCTTCTATGACACGCTCGACGCCGAGCGCCGCGCGGCCTCGGCCACGCGCGCTTGGTACGACTCGCGCGTGGCGGCGCGTGACGCCGAAGCTCTTAAGACGACCCCAAGCGTCGCCGTGATGGGCGCCGTCTACGTGGACGCCGTGCCGAAGGGCGCGCGCTCCATCTCGACGCACTACTCGCCGCCGCTCGCGGACGTTTTGAAGGTGCTGCTCTGCTACTCGAACAACTTCATGGCCGAGCGGCTTGGCGATCAGTTGGGGGGCGCGCAAGGGTTGATGCGTCTGCTCTCGAACGACCTCGGGTTCAAGGCGGGCGAGTTCCGCATCTCGACGGCGAGCGGCCTCGGGGTCAACCGCATGACGCCGCGCCAGATGATGAAGGTCTACCGCGCGCTCCTCGACGAGCTGCACAAGACTAATCTGAAGGCCGCGGACATCCTGCCCGTCGCGGGCGTTGACCCGGGCACGCTCCAGAAGCGTTACGCCGACAGCCCCGGCCGCGGCAGCATCATCGCCAAGACCGGCACGCTCCCGCGCACCGACGGCGGCGCGAGCGCGCTCGTCGGCCAGCTCCGCACGGCAAAGAACGACACGCTGCTCTTCGTCATCCTCGACCAGCGCGGCAGCGTCGTGCGCTTTCGCCAGTGGCAGGACGCGCTCGTCGCCTCGCTCCAGAACGAGCGCGGCGGCCCCGCGCCCTTCACCTACGCGCCGCAGGCGATGGCCATCCGCCTCTCCTCCACCGAGTTCGACAGCGCCCGCGCCTCCGCGCTCGACGAGTATGAGCCGACCAGCCCGAACCAATAAACTCAAACGCTGAACGAAGAACGCTGAACGATGAACTGTAAGACGGCCGGTCTTCAGTTCATCATTCAGCGTTCCTCGTTCAGCGTTCAAAGAATCGCGCCCCGGCAGTTCGGCGACCGCCGGGGCGCTCCTCGCCCGCGCACGCGATGTGCGGACCGCACGCGCTGCGGCGATTCTCGCGGGTTTAGGGTTGGCGTCCGGAAGTGGCCTGAGATGCCTTGCGCCGCACCGCACCTGCCGGACTGCCACCGCGACGGGCACGCGCCTGCGCGCACCCCACACACCGAAGAGCAATTCACAAGCCGTCGCCCGATGTGCCACCACGCGTCGCCCATAACCCTTTATGTCCTTCGAGACTTGCGCCGCGTGCGCGTGCCCTCCGCGCGCAACCCGCACGGCCCACACAATCCACTCGCCTGTTTCAGTCGGTAACAAGGTTATGTAACGCGCCTCCGTCCGCGACGCTTCTAGGGAAACGTCGCGCGACGTTTCCTGAAACCTCTTCGCGTCGCTTCCACAAAACTTAGGCGCGCACGCGCGACTGTGAAGTTCGCTTCTCAACTTGTCACGTAAGGTGACGGCGCGCGTGCTCGCGCGTGCCCCGCGTGTTCAAAGACCGCGCCATTTCCGCCGTTAAAGTCAATGGCACCGACTTTGCCGAAGAGTGTGCGCCGGCTCCGCAAGTTTTTCGGGCCGGCGAGTTGCAAGGATGCGAGGAGGCGGGAGATGGCCTTGAAGAGTTTGGCGAGTTCGAACGGCGGCCGGCGCGGCGAGCGCGGCTTCTCGATGGTACAGATGGTCATCACGGTGGCTATCATCGCCATCGTGACGACCTTCGCCGTGGTGCAGATCGCCGTCGCGCGCGACCACATGAGACTGACCGGCGCGGTGTCGCAGTTCGCAGGCTACACCGAGAAGGCCCGCATCGACTCCATCCGGCGCCACAGCCAATCGAAGCTGAGCATCAGTTCTACCACCGGCTACGCGGTCACTTACGACGCGAACTACGACGGCACGGCCACCCCGAGGGACTTCACGCTGCCCCAGAACGTGACCATTAAAGAGATCGTCGTGACTAACGCCGGCGGCTCGGTGACCAAAGTACCCAGCGTCGCCAGCCCAGTCGAAATCAGCTTCGACTGGCACGGGCGCACGGCCGACGCCTACCGCATCACTTTCACTAACACGCGCGGGCACGAGTCGATCATCGGCATCACGGCCGCGGGCGAGATTTCGCTCGACCGCAGGCCCGTCACGCTCGTCGCCGGCAACTTCGACAACATCACCGGCGATTCGATCACGCTCGGCCCGGCCGATGTCGCGCCGACCCCGACCGTGACGCCGACGCCCACGCCGACGCCCACACCGACCCCAACGCCGACTCCGACGCCGACCCCGACTCCGACCCCGACTCCCACACCGACACCAACGCCCACGCCGACACCCACGCCGACACCCACGCCGACGCCCACGCCGACCCCGACGCCGACTCCGACGCCCACCTCGTCGCCGTCTCCCGCGCCGGTCACCCTGCCGCCGAGCACCCCGCCGGCCACCGGCGGGGTCGCGGGCGAGCACCAGCGGGCCCTGCGCTTCCTCTCGCCGTTCCC
>JBJMGQ010000212.1:0-5858 GCA_045807845.1 Pyrinomonadaceae bacterium
ACCCGGGCGCGAGCGGTGACAGCATTGACTACACGCGCCCCTTCAAGCAGAGCGAGGTGACGCGCAAGGCGATCATCACCTTCAAGGTCGAGCCGGGCTTCACGGAATGGGCGCGCCGCTTCAACGTGACCGGCGTCGTGCGCCTGCGCGCGATTCTCCACAACACGGGCACCGTCCAAAGCATCAGCGTCGTCAAGAGTCTGCCGCACGGCCTGACCGAGAAGTCGATAGCCGCAGCGAGGCAGATACATTTCGAGCCGGCACAGAAGGACGGGCATCCCGTGTCGCAGTACGTCGTGCTCGAATACAACTTCAACATCTACTGACGGGGAAGTAGTCAGCAGGTTGGAATCCGTGGAGAGAATTGAGTTGATGGATTCCGAAGAGAGAGTGTCTGAGGGCGTCGGCGCTGACGAGGCGCCGCTGGTGGCGGTCGTCATGGGCAGCACGTCCGACTGGGAGACGATGCGCCACGCGGCCGAGGTCTTGAAGCAGTTCGGCGTGCCGCACGAGTGCGCGGTCGTCTCGGCGCACCGCACGCCGCGCCGGATGGCCGAGTTCGCCGAAGGCGCCGAAGGCCGTGGGCTCGAAGTCATCATCGCGGGCGCGGGCGGCGCCGCACACCTGCCCGGCATGGTCGCCGCGCAGACGACCTTGCCCGTCCTCGGCGTGCCCGTCAAGAGCAAGGCGCTCAAAGGTCTCGACTCGCTTCTCTCCATCGTGCAGATGCCTGCGGGCATTCCCGTCGGCGCGCTCGCCATCGGCCCGAGCGGGGCGACGAACGCCGCGCTGCTCGCCATCGCCATCCTCGCCAACACGCGTCCCGAACTCAGAGAGAAGCTGCGCCGCTTCCGCGACGAGCAGACCGCAAAGGTGCGCGCATCGGTTCTTCCCACATGAGAGCGATACTGCCCGGGGCCACCGTCGGCGTACTTGGCAGCGGCCAGCTCGGCCGCATGTTCGCCATCGCCGCGCGCCGGATGGGCTACCGCGTCCACACATACTCGCCCGACTCCGACACGCCGACCGGTCAAGTCGCAGACCGTGAGTACGAACACGCTTACGACGACCTCGACGCGGTGCGCGAGTTCGCGCGCGGAGTCGAAGTCGTCACCTTCGAGTTCGAGAACGTGCCGGCCGAAGCGGTCGAGGCCGCCGCACAGCTCGTCCCCGTCCGCCCCTCCGGCACTGTGCTCTACACGACGCAGCACCGCCTGCGCGAGAAGACCTTTCTCTCAACCCACGGCTTCCCCGTCGCGCCCTTCCGGCACGTCCGCGGCCTCGAAGACCTGCGCGCCGCGCTCGAAGAGCTTGGCCTGCCCGCCGTCTTGAAGACCGCGGGCTTCGGCTACGACGGCAAGGGGCAGACGCGCATCGACACGCACGAAGAGGCCGCGGCTGCGTTCGAGGAGCTGCACGGCCGTGAGGGCGTCGTCGAAGCCTTCATTGATTTCGAGCGCGAGGTCTCGGTCGTCGCCGCGCGCGGCACCGAAGGCGAGTTCGCGCACTACGGCGTCATCGAGAACACGCACAGCCGTCACATCCTCGACCTCTCCATCGCGCCCGCGCGCGTCGATGAAAGCACCGTGCGCGAGGCCGTCGAGATTGCGCGCGCCGTGCTCGAAGAGCTTGAGGTGGTCGGCGTCACCTGCGTCGAGTTCTTCCTCACGCGTTCCGGCAAACTGCTCGTCAACGAGCTGGCGCCGCGCCCGCACAACTCCGGTCACTTCACCTTCGACGCCTGTGTGACGAGCCAGTTCGAGCAGCAGTTGCGCGCGGTCTGTGGGCTGCCGCTCGGCTCGACCGAGCTTTTGCGACCCGCCGCGATGGCGAACCTGCTCGGCGACCTCTGGCAGACGTGCGAGCCCGATTGGCGCGCGGCCGCCGCCTTCCCCAACGTCAAGCTGCACCTCTACGGCAAGACCGAGGCGCGCAAGGGGCGCAAGATGGGACACCTCACCGCGCTCGCCCCGACGCCCGAAGAGGCCGCACGCTCTGTCCTCGCCGCACGCTGTGCACTCACACGCACGGTGTTATAATTCTTCGCGTCCGCCACCCAACACGGCCGTAACGGAGCAAGACTCAATGAAGCGCAGACTATTCCTCGTAACATTGCTGGCGTGCGCAGCCCTTTCGGGCACGCGCGCGTCGGCGCAGGTGCCGCCGCAAGAGGTGCCGCCCGACCGCGTCGCCCTCGAAGAGTTCACGCGCCTGCGCGCGGCCAGTCAGGTCTTCGTGCTCGACGTGCGCTACCAGATCGACAAGAAGATCAAGGGCGCGCGGCACATCCCGCTCGAACAGTTGGAGGCGCGTCTCGCTGAGCTGCCGCGCGACCGAGAGATCGTCACCTACTGCTCTTGACCGAACGAACACACCAGCGCCCGTGCGGCGCAGATACTCCGTGATAAAGGATTCAAGGCGCGCGCCCTGCTCGGCGGCTGGGGCGCCTGGGTCAACGCGAACGGCGAGACCGAGCCCGCAACTGAGGCGGACAACCCCGTGCCACCACCACCACAGAACACCAACGCGCAACCGCAGGAGCAGCACGTCATCGCCTCGCCCAACCCGACCGTTGACGACAGCAAGACGACGACCATCGAGCCCGGTAAAATCTCGGGCACGAAAGTCCAGCCCGCCACGACCAAGACCGCCGCGCCTATCAAGAAGAAGGCGACCCGGCATAAGCGCAGACGAACGAGGTCGCGCACGGATTAATGTGAGCCTCAAGAAGTACGGCTTTGCAAAGGGGCGCGGGCATCATGCCCGCGCCCCTCTCGCGTCAAGAGCGCGGGCGGGCGGGGGCCGCCGGCGCCCTGCCGTCGCGTGCGTGTCGATTAGTCCTCTTTCACGGGCACGCGCAGCGTGAGCGCGCCGACCCACTGGCCGGGGTTATTCGTCTGCTCGAAGAACTGCGGGGTGAAGTTCGCGTGGCAGAGCGCGCAGCTCGTGTGCATAGCGTTGCTCAGCGCGATGGAGCGGCGATAGTACCAGCGGTTGCCGTGTCGCTCGACCGCTTGGTTCGGCTTGCCTTGGAGGGCGAGCGCCAGCGACTCCTGCTCGAACGCGTCGCTCGGGATGTTGTTGTTTCCGCCGAGCAGCGGTTGTGCGTTGCCGATGAGCCGGATGTCTCTGTTCGCGTCGTGGAAGATGAGCGAGACGGCCTGCTTGCCCTGCTCCACGCTCTCCGGTGTCGTCTCGCCGAACTCTTGCAGGAGCGCGGCGAAGACCTCCTTCTGGAGAAGGTTGGCCGTCTGCTCGGCAACCTCCTTCTGCTGGTCGGTCGGGGGGTCGTTGTTGACACGCCCGAAGGCGACGATGCCGGCGACGGCGAACAGGACGAACAGCGCGGCGACCTGCTTTAATTTAAGATGGCGCATTAACTCTCTCCTTTTCATGCGTAGTCGTTTCCCCTTGTCCGGTGGGTGTTCAGACGGCGGTGATGCCATCCTCGGGGGCGCCGGGCAAGAATCCATCAGACGCCTCAGAACGTAACGCGTACGCTGGCGCCGAGAGGGATCAAAAAAAATAGGCGGAAGGCAGATGGCTATAGGCTGTTAAGACAAGCGACTCCTTTAACGAATCCGCCTGAAAGAATCGGAGGCGGCGAGTTAAGAAGCTCGCCGCCTCCGATTCTTTTGAACGCTCGCTCTTCTTCCTAACTGCCTACTGCCATCTGCCTTCTGCCTACTTCTCAGTTTACTTGACTCTTCTTGCGGCGCAGGAAATCTATCAGGACGTAAAGGCTGAAGCTCTCCTCGCGCTACCCTTCATAGTCCCAGTGCCACGCCTCGGTGGCTAGCGGTTTGAACTTGAACTTTTTTGCGTTCTTAACCAGCCACTTATATAGCCAGGACTTCTTCCACCTTTCGTTTTGGTCGGAATCTGCGTCCAGAGTTACGTTGCCCTCGGTCGTCCTGAAATCCACCGCCACCCCGCTCGTGTGCCTGCTGAAGCCGGGCGCGGCCTTGAATTTCCGCATGACGTTGACCATCAGCTCGACAGCCTGATCTCCATACTCGCCGCCTTCCAGTCCGGCCCTCTCGTTCTTCGTGGCCTTGAAGTGCTTCTCGAACGCGTTGAGCCACGCGGCACGGTCGCGCTCGAAGCTCCTGTAGGCGGAGAAGACGCCGATGTCGGACACTTCGAGGGCTTCTCGAATCCCCTCCTCCTGCTGCCGCTTCAGGTCAGACCTCGCCTGTTCAAGGAGCAACCTGCACTGCCCGGCCGCGTCCCTGCGCATCTTGTATCCCGACTCGACAGCCCCTAACTGGTCTTCGGGCAGGCCGGGGAAGAACTCCCTTCCTCTGTCCAGCGCGCGCTGCACTTGCGCGTCGTGTACCTTACGCATGAAATCATTCCGAGTCGCGTCGCCGGGCGGCGTGACAAAGGCGGGGACGGATACGACGCGGGCGGGAGTGTCGTGCGTGTTTCCAAGTGTGGGCGACAGCGCCGCGAGCGCCGTCAAGACCGCCGTCAGGCAAGCACCCTTCTTTAACATGATGTGTAGAACCTCCTAGCGATGTATCCCTCACGCCCCATCTGCCGTGCGGTCAGAGCGGGCACGCGGCGGGGGTTGTCGCGCGCCGTCGTCGTCCGGGTTCAGTCTCCGCGCTTGCTGGCGGGCCTCCGCGGCGCGGGCGGGCTGCCCGAGTTTTTGTTGTCGGCGTCGGCGAGCAGTTTGTACGCCCGTTGGTAAGTGGAGTCTGCTTGAATCGCCGCGCGGAAGGCTTGGCCGGCCTTCTTGAAGTTCCCCAGTTCGCAGTAAACGTCTCCGAGGTCTGTGTAGAAGTCCGCACGCTGCGCCAGGTGCGCGGCCTCCTCAAAGCCCCGGCGGGCGAGTTCCAAGTGTTCAGCTAGGGAAGACCCTTTGGCGCGGCGCGCCAGACCGAAATGTACCCCGGCCAGATTCGCGTGCGCCTGCGGGTCAAGCGGAGTCAGCTTGACCACGCGGCCGAAGTCCTCAAGAACTCTGCGGGCCGCCCGCTCGTCGATCCGCGCCCCCTCCCTTATATATGTCGCCGAGGCGCGAATCGTCAGGGCGGCTGCGTTGTCCGGGTTGTACTTCGTCAAGACCTCGTTCGCGTCGTCTATGGCGCGGCCGAGAAGAAGCGCGCGGTCGGGGCGCAACGGGCTGCGGTACGCCTTCACGACGTTGGCCCAAGCCCGCGCGAGGTACTCCTTCTCGGAACGTGGTGAGGGCGTGAGAGTGAGGACGCGTTCGACCTCCGCTAGAACCTCCGGCATGTGCTCGGCCAATCTGCCGCTGGCGACTATTGCATCCAAACGGATGTCGCCGATGAGGTAGTGTACGAACGGATTCTTTTCGTCCAGCGCGCGCGCCCGCGTGAGCTTGCTCAAGGCGTCCTTAACCTTCCCGGACTGTCGTTCGCGATCAACCTCGTCCGCCAGACGCGCGGCCTGTTCGGTGGGGGACGCCTTGGCAACCTCTTCGGCCGGGGCGGGAGCGCGACCGGGGGTGGGCGTGACTGTGGGCGTCGGCGTGTGTTCGGGCGTCGGCGTCGGCGTGGGCGCCGGCACTGCGCGGCGCGTGTCGAGCACAAGGGACGGGGGAGCGTCGGGCGTGCGCGGCTGCCGCATGGCGAAGGCCAGTGCGCAGACGAACGCGCCGAGCACGAGGGCTTCGGACAAAAGCCGCAAGGTCAGGAACCGGCGCACACCCGCGGCCTTCGGCGGCGTGTAGACTGGCGGGAACATCATCTCGCGAAGCTCGGCGGCGCTCTGCGGGCGGTCTTCGGGTCTGAGCGAGAGTGCGAGCATGATGGCCCGGCTCATGCGCTCGTCCGCCAGATGGTTGTAAATCCTTACGTCTTCCAGCGGGTCTTTGCCGCCGCTCGCAA
>JBJMGQ010000213.1:0-4782 GCA_045807845.1 Pyrinomonadaceae bacterium
AAGCGATGAGCCGGTCTTTAGAGAAGAGTTGCTTCTTCGCGTAATGCCCTTGCTGTACGCTCGCGCCTATGGTCTTCATGAAAACTCCGGGCGCTCAGGATGCATGTGCGGGATGCCGTCAGTGACGGCAAATTGTCTCCCGCAGTTGGGGCAGCTCAAGTCGCCTTCGCTCACGTCGCCTTGAAGGTGCTCGTGGTTACAGTCCACGCACCTTAACAAGCTCAACAGGTTAATCTCTTTACGCCGTCGCAGCGTCTGGGCGGTACGTTTCAGAAGGCGGCGGAGGGGCGGCCGCGGGTCGTCGAAGCCCGCGCGGGTCACTTCGGGCGGAGGCTGCCATTCGACTTTCATCTCCGGGTTGAGTATCTCAAACTTAATTTCGCCTTCCCATAAATACTGCGTGACCCAGACCTCAGGAGCTAAGCGCCCGAAGCCCGAACGATCTACGAGCAACGCACCGAACTGCGACGCCAACATGTGGTCGGGGACGGGCGCGCTCTTTTGATAGATAAGGAGTTTTCTGTCGTCGCCGCAGACCTCCAGCCCCACCTCAAGGCGATGCATATGCATCGGCTGCACGCGCTCCGCCCAGAAACTGGGCGTCTCGATATAACCGGCCGAGGCTACCCGCTGTAGCTCTCTTAAAAAGCCGCGAGGGTCGGCGCTATGCTCCAGCACATGAGAGGCGATGACGAAATCAAAAGCCTTATCGCGGAAGGGCAGCCGCTCAATCAGCCCGAGTACCAGTGGACGGTCGGCGACCGTCCGGCCCCCGACGCGCTCGTGGTTGCTCAGCGTTAAGTCCAACAGCACGTCGGAGCGCGGGTAAGGGCTGTCGCCCGAGCCCACCTCTAGGACGAGCGCGTCCCTCGGGACGGATAATCTCAGCTTACGCGAGGCGAACCACGCGCGGCGGATGGGGCCTAAGATTTCCACTCTTCACCTGATAAACGCCGGGACGCGGCAGCATGCTTCGCCGACACCTCTTCGAGCACTCCGCGCAGATGACTGAAGGCGCGGCGGCTGTCCCACTCGCGGCAGACGTACTCACGTCCGGCGAGGGCCTGCGCGCGCGCCTCCTCGCGGTTCGCGGCAATCCACAGTAGTTGCGCGGCCATCGCCTCGGCATCACGCCTCGGCGTCAGCCGTGCATAACCCTTGAGCTGCACGGCCATCCCGCCGATGTCGGTGGCGACCACCGGCGTGCCGCAGGCGAGGGCTTCGAGCGTCGAGTAGGCCGCACCCTCCGCGAGCGAGGCCAGCGCCATCACGTCCGCGGCGCGGAAGTAGTCGGCCACGTCCAGCATCGGGTGAGCCGCGGGTCGCCCCATCACCCACTCCTCCGAGTTGGGGAGATTCAACTCTTTCGCCAACTTGATGAAGTCACGGTATCCGCCGCCAAGGTTGATGAGGACGGCGTCGAGCCCGCGCGCGCGCGCGATGGCCGTCGCGCGCAGTACCGTCTCCGGGTCTTTTTCATGACTGATGCGGCTCGAAAGAAAGATGATGAACTTGCCGGCGGGCAGGGCGCGATGCAGCCGCAGCGCCGTCTGCTCTTCCTCGTCCGCCGGGCGGAAAAAGTTGGTGTCTACGCCGTAGTAGAGGCCGACCTCGCTGCGCGGGCAGTAGCGCGCCGCTACGTCCCGCAGGTAAGGGCCCATCGCAAGGCAGCGCGTCGCCAGCCGCCCGTTGGCGGTCATCAGCGCACGGATGACCGCCTCGCCCGCTGCGGCCTTCGCCCGCCCTATCTGCGCGCGCTCGCGGCGACAGCGGAAGTACTCGACCGGCGCGATGCCCATGTAGGTGACGACGGGCACGCCGCGCAGCGCGCCGACACTGTTCGCGTTGAGCGAGCCGCGCAGAACCTCCTGCGAGAGGATAACGTCGAAGTCCCTCGCGCGACGCCAGAGGTACTGAAGCGAGCGCGCCTGAAACCCCAAGCGGCTGCCGGGAATCTCTTCGACCTTCAACTGCGCCCCGCTCTGCACGACGCGCTCTTTAAGGCCGCCGCGCGCGTAAGGCTCGGCGGCCACGGCCATCGTCAAGTCACAAATCTCGCTCAGGCCGACCACGAAGCGGATGTCCGTGAAGCCTTCGACGAAGAACAGAACGCGCAAACGCCCGCTCATACAGACCCTCTGCAATCCTCGGCCTCGCCCGAGACTCGTCTGAGCACGTCCATCAGGGCGTGAAGGTGAACATCCAAGGTGAATTTTTTTGTCGTGCTGAGCGCGCCGCGGCGCAGGCGCGCGTAGTCGGCCCTGTCACGCAGGCATTTGACGATGGCCTTCGCGAGGGCGGAGGCGTCGTGGGACTTGCCTTCGGTGAGGTGGCCGTTCACACCGTCGATCAGCCAGTCCTTAACTCCGCCGACGGGAAATGCCGCGACCGGCAGGCCGTGCTGCCCGGCCTCAAGCCCCGTCAGGCCGAACGGCTCCGGCCACAGGCTTGGGAAGACTAACAAGTCCGCGTCCGCATAGAGAGAGTCCAGTTGCGGCTTATCGAGCCACCCCACGAAGCGCACCGTCACGCCTTCGAGGCGCGCCTGCGCTGCGCGCGCGTGCTCCTCCCAGCGAAGCCTCTCGGGGCCGTCCCCGGCAAACGTCACGGCGAGCGGCACGCCGAGCGCAGCACTCACCTCGGGCAGCGCCGAGATGAGGACGCTCCCCCCTTTGAGCTTATCCATCCGGCCGGAGAAGAGCAGGTGGAAACGATTCCTCTCCGCGGGCTCGACCCGCCCGGTGTCACGCCAGTCCGGTGCGGCGGGGACACCTTCGAAGTCTTGGCCGGCGTGTGCGTAGTAGGAAAGGCTGTGGACGTTCTCGGCCGGCAGACCGTTGCGCAGGTACTCCTCTCGCATGTGGGACGAGTGTGTGACGATGGCCCTGTACCGGGGCAGCAGCGCCAGCCGGCTCGATTGCACACGGAACAGCTTCAACATCGTCAAGGGGTTTAAGCCCCCGCAGCGGCGCGGGTAGTAATGCAGCAGGCAGAGCCGGCCGAAGCTCCGTTCGCACGGTACGATTTCCGGATACTTGTGCGTCTTGAGACCGCTGATGCACGTCCCGTAATAGTCGTGTGCGAAGAAGACGGCCGGCGCTACATCCAGCAACTTCTCCTCGACTCGCGGGAGCATGACCTTGTGGACGTAGAGCAGGTCGGGCCGCCACGCGCGTAACTCCTCGAACGCCACCTCCTCGCCCAGCTCGGACACGCACCAAGCAGGCACGCCTTCGGGGAGCCCTATCTGCTCGCGGTCGTGCGGCACGTCTACCTCGCTCCAGAAAGAGAGTTCGTGCCCCCTGCGGACTATCTCCGGGATGACGTTGCCGAGGTACGTCTCGACCCCGCCGACCTTCCTGCGGCTCCAGTTGACGACGGCGATGCGCAAGCTATTGATCTTATGCCTCAAGGCCGGCGCAGCACGACCGACAGCGCCGCGCAGGACTTCTCCCTCAAGCGCCGCGGCAGGCGCTGCAACAACTGCTCAACGCAGTAGGCGACCCCAATCATCTGCGGACACGCCGCGCGACGCAGCCCCACGCCCCCGTTCAGGACGGGGCTGCCCCACATGTCTAGGTGTTCGACGCGCAGCCCCGCGGCTTCTGCCAACGCGACCAACTCGGCGGGGGTCAGGAGAAAGAGGTGGCCGTCAGCGTCCGGCTTGAACTGCAACGCTTCCAGCCTTGAGGGGTCAGGTATCTGAGAGTAGGTCGGCAGCCGATTCCTCACGTAAGAGCCGTTGGGAGTGGTGAGCAGGATGCGCCCGCCGGGCGCGAGGAACCGCGCGAGGTGTGAGAGCAACGCCCCCGGGTATGCGACATGCTCTATGACCTCGCACGCCACGACGAGGTCGAACTCGCCCGTCTCTTCGGGCCTCAGTTGAAACATATCTCCGGGGATGACTCTAATCTTCCCGGCCGTCTCGTACTCGGCGACCGCGCCCCTGATTACGTCTCCACGGAGGTCGTTGACGACCACCTCGCACCCACGCGCTGCCAGCGTGGCGCTCAAGCCGCCGCCGCCCGCCGCCACCTCCAGCACGCGACCCGGATGCAGGCGCACGGCGTACTGCACCGCGAGCAGCGCACGGAGCCTGCCGAACGCACGGTGCGAAGGCGGCCACGCGGAGCCGTACTTCCAACCGTCCGCGTCTGGGAACTGGCGAGACTTGAAGGGGTAGACCACCGAGAGCCCGAGCTTGCAGGCGCGGTCGAAGTCCGACAGCGCCGGGAGTCGCGCTTGATTCATCATACGGTCGTCGGCGCCGCGCCGAGTTCACGTGATTCGCTCTCCGTGTGACCCTCGCGGAGCTTTGCCGTCAGGTGCGGCAGATCGAAATGTAGCCTGTAAGTCGCGCGCGCCAACTCGCCCAGCCCTTCCCTCTTGGCCGCGTCGCCGAGCAGCTCACACACGGCTCTCGCCATGCCGGCCACGTCCCCCGGATCGGTCAGCAACACCGCGCCGCTCTCTTGCCAGAGGCTCTCGGTCAGCCGTCCCTTTGTCGTGACGACCGCGAGGCCGTGGGCGAGGCCGGCCATGACGCTCGTGCGGCGCGTGCTGACGCCGTCGGGGTACGGCTGCAACAGCAGGTCGCAGGCCGCGAGGTGGCGCGAGAGCGCTGCGGGCGGGAGCGTGCCCGTGGCGTGAATCCGTCCCGCCAGTTCCGGGTGCGTGCGCAACAACTCCGCGCGCATCGCTTCGCTTCCGCGTCCCAACAGAAGCACCGCGCAGCGCGCTTCTTCGTTAGATAGCAGTCGTGGCAGAAGCTCCCTGAGAGTC
>JBJMGQ010000214.1:0-10215 GCA_045807845.1 Pyrinomonadaceae bacterium
CACCGCCCCCGCCGCCGAAGCCGCCACGACCGCCGCCGCCACCGCCGAAGCCGCGGCCGCCACCCCCGCGGTCTTCACGCGGGCGGGCTTCGTTGACGGTCAGGCTGCGGCCGCCGAACTCCTTGCCGTTGAACTGCGCGATGGCCGCCTCGGCCTCCTCCTTCGAGGCCATCTCGACGAAGCCGAAGCCGCGCGAGCGACCCGTGTCGCGGTCTTCGACGACGTTCGCGCTCTCGACGTTGCCGGCCTGCGCGAAGAGCTCGCGCAGGTCTTCACTCGAAGTCTGGAAAGAGAGGTTGCCGACGTAAAGTTTAATCGCCATGTGCGTGTTGTCCTCTGGCGCCCGGCCGGGCGCCTGTCAGGAGAAGCTTCCAACGTGAAGTGGCTTCGTCGTAACGGTCGCGGCGAAGGTTTCGCGTCCGGGTGCTCTCGAAGAGCGGCTCCTGTGTGGTTAAAATCGGCCCACTCTCAAACCCATCCAAACGCCGCCGCCAAGAACGAGTCGCGGGGCGCATCACCGTTGATGCGCGAGAGAAGGAGTAACGCGCCAATCATGCTCCACACGGCGCCCGCGTGGCAAGAACAAATTTCAGCCGCCACCGCCCCGCGCGCTGTGACGTTGGGGCGCACCTGCTGCCGCGTCTGCCTCCGCAAATGGCACCGCATCCCGAAAGGCCGCGCGCTCGACGAGCGCGAGCAGGGCTACGTCCTCTCCGTCATCGGGCGCTGGCTGGAAGGACAGTGATGATGAATGATGAATCTCGCCGCGTGGTCGTATTCATCATTCATCACTCATCATTTATCACTTTGGGGGCCGATTGCTCGTCCCTCATCTCGCGCGTCAGAAAATAGTTGAGGCCGGTGCGGATGACGGCGATGGCGCCGAGCTTCCCTATCTGATCCCAACTGGGCGCGACCGCGGTCGTGAGGATGTCCGCCCCGAGCTGGAATTCGAGCGCGAGGGCCAGATAGCGCGCCAGAGTCAGACGAATGCTGTTGAATCCTTCGGCGCGCGGCGGCGAGAGCGCCCGCGCCAGTTGCGCGACGGCCGTGGTGACGCCGACGCCGATGATGAGCGCGCCCAGCGTCTCAATGACCAGCTTGAGCCACTGGACGGCGTTGACGACAGAGCCTTCGACCCAGCTCTCATCCGGCGAGAGCAGAAGGCTCCGCGCATGCTCCTGCGCGAGGTAAGAGAGTGTCACCGGCGTCCGCCTCCCCCCAAAAGTCCGCACGCAGTTAGTAACACACGGAAGCCCGCGCGCGGAAGCGAACGGCCGCGCGCGGGCTTCGACTTTCGCCGTGAGCTTTCAGGAGATAACGCGGTAGTACGCGTCGTCTTCGCGCCAGTCTTCGCGCGCGATGGCGTAGTGCACGCAGGCGAAGTCGTAGTAGTGCGCGTCGCGCACGAACCGCATCCCGAGCCGCTCAAGCACCTTGCGTGAGCGTGTGTTGTCGTGGAACGTGAGCCCCGCAATCGAGCTCATGCCGAGCGTCTCGAAGCCGTAGCGCAGCGAGGCGCGACCGGCTTCGAGCGCGAGCCCGCGCCCCCACTCTTCGCGCGCCAGCATGTAGGCCAGCTCGACACCCACCTCCGGGTTCCCCGAAGAGAGCCCGCAGTAACCGATGAGCGCGCCCGTGTCGCGCCGCTCCAAGGCCCAGCGGCCGTAGCCGCGGCGCCGGAAGGCGTTCATGATCATGTTGAGATTGGCCTGCGTCTGCTCGCGCGAGAGCGGATGGCCGTAGCCGATGTAGCGCGTCACCTCGGGGTCGCGCGTGATCTCGCACATCCGTTCGAAGTCGGCTGGTGTGAACATGCGCAGGCGCAGGCGCGCGGTCTGTATCTCGGCGGCGGCGAACGCGCCGACTCGGGGTGCTTCCGTCTGAAGAGTTGCTGCCGTCACTTTCTATACCTCTAGGCCGCGAGGACGCTCTCCGCCTCCTCGCGGTAGGATGTGAGCCTTGAGAACTGCTCGTCGGTGAGCAGCTCGGCCGCCTGTCCCGCGCCGACGGGGCGCGAGAAGAGGTAGCCTTGCCCGTAGTCGCACCCGAGGTCGCCGAGTTGCCGGAGCTGGTCGGCCGTCTCGACGCCTTCGGCCACGACCTCCATGTCGAGGCTGCGCGCGAGCGTGACGATGGTTCTGACGATCTCTGCGTTCTCGGAGTTGTCCGTCATCTGCGTGACGAACGAGCGGTCGATCTTCAAAGTGTCGATGGGGAAACGGTGCAGGTAGCTCAGAGAAGAGTAGCCCGTGCCGAAGTCGTCGATGGAGAGGCCGACGCCGAGGATGCGGAGCTGCGTGAGCATGTCGATGGCCGTGTCGAAATTCTCCATCACCATGCTCTCCGTAATCTCAAGCTTGAGGTTCGCGGCCTTCAGCCCCGACTCGCCCAGCGCCGACGAAATCTGCTCGATGAGGTCGGCCTGCGAGAACTGGCGGCCCGAAAGATTGACGCTCATCGTCATCGAAGAGTCGGTGACGCCTTGCCGCTGCCATTCGCGCATCTGCCGGCACGCCTCATTCAAGACCCACAGCCCGAGCGGAACGATGAGCCCCGTCTCTTCGGCCACGGGGACGAAGTCTCCCGGCATGACGAGCCCGCGCTCGGGGTGGCGCCAGCGCACCAGCGCCTCGAAGCTCGCGATCCGGCCGGTCTCAAGATTGACGATGGGCTGATAGTTGAGGAAGAACTCCTTGCGCGTGATGGCGCGGCGCAGGTCGGTCTCCAGTTGCAAAATCTCCATCGCGCGGTCGTGCATCGCCTTGTCGAAGACGACGTGGCGCTTCTTGCCTTCCATCTTCGCGCGGTACATCGCGGTGTCGGCGTCGCGCAGAAGGTCTTCGGCGCGCTCGTAGCCCGTGTTCGAGAGCGCGATGCCGATGGAGGCCGTGGTGAAGACTTCGTGGCCGCCGATGTTGAAGGGCTGCGTGACGGCCTCCTGCACGCGGCGCGCAACGTCGATGGCGTCGTCGGTCGAGGCGAGGTCTTCGAGCAGGATGGTGAACTCGTCGCCGCCCAAGCGAGCGACCGTGTCGCCGGGGCGCAGGCACGCCTCAAGACGGTGCGCGATGCCGACGAGGAGCTGGTCGCCGACCATGTGGCCGAGTGAGTCGTTGATGATCTTGAAGCGGTCGAGGTCGAGGAAGAGCGCGGCGAAGAGCCGGTCGCCCGAGCGGCGCGAGCGCTGAATCGCCATCTTCACGTGATCCATGAAGAGCGCGCGGTTCGGCAGTCCCGTCAAAGCATCGTGGAAAGCGTCGTGCAACAACTGCGACTCGGCGCGCTTGCGGTCGGTGATGTCCTGAATCTGAAAAATTAAGTGGAGGGGGCGCGCGTCGCCGTCGCGCACGAGCGACATGCCGAGGTGCGCCCAGACCTCTTTGCCCGACTTGTGGCAGAAGCGCAGCTCGGCCTGATACGAAGAGATCGTGCCGGCCTTGAAGCGCTGCATCTGCTCTTCGAGCGTGGCGAGGTCGTCGCGGTGCGTGACCCGCCGCACCTCGGAGGCCAGCAGCTCGCGCTCGCCGTAGCCGACGATCTCGCACAAGCTCCAGTTGACCTGAAGCCAGCGGCCGTCGAGCGCGACGACGCCCATGCCGATGGTCGCGTTGTCGAAGGCCGAGCGGAAGCGCTCCTCGGACTCGCGCAGCGCCTGCATGTGCTGCTGCACTTCGAGCGCGTGCTGATGAGCCAGATCGGCCTGCTTCGTCGAGGCTTCGACGTTCTTGAGATAGGTGCAGTAGGTGAAGTAGACGACGATGACGATGGGCGCGGTGGCGAGGAAGGCGTAGAGGCCGAACGAGTCGACGAGCTTGACGATGATGCTGGCGGCCGAGGCGCCCGCGAAGTAGGTGATGGAAGTCCAGAGGAAGTTCTGCCGCCACATCTGCCAGACGGGCACCCCTGAGCGCAGCGCCACACCCGCGGCGACCATGCCCGAGTTGAAGACGTACTGCACGAGTGCCATGAGGCAGACGGCCGTGATGTAGACCGACTGGTTGCCGAATGGAAGCTGCTGGAAGTCGCCGAAGACGAAGCGGAGCATCCACACCGTCAGGAAAGTCGAGCAGACGTAGACGCCCGCGTTGAAGCCCATCACCATCTTCTTCTTCGTGATGCGCATCGACGAGCAGAAGGCGTCGGCCGCCGCAAGCAGGATGGCCGCCTCGCCGCCGAAGAAGAGCATCGCGAAGAAGATGAACGTGTCGGAGATGGAAATCTGCCCGCGCACGCGCGGTATCTTCACGTAGACGCGCGAGCCGAAGGCCAGCGTCACAAGGCTGATGAGCAGGAAGCGCAGGCCGAGGTTGGCGGGCTGTAGACGCGCAACAGAGAACACGCAGGCGGCCGCACCGAGGGCGATGACCGCCCACATGTACGGTTGCGAGATGCGCTGTCTGAACGTGGAACTGATCATCGGTTGCGTCTTCGGGACGGGGTCGCGGAATGTGTCGAGCGCGCCCGGGGCCTCGAAGTGGGGCGGGCAGTGGCCCGCGGGCACGAACTATAATTGCAACTGGTATTCCAATGTCCGGCAGGCTACGAGGCGCGTAAAATCCAGCAGAATAGAGCTTTTTCGGGTTCGCCCCGGCGTGTGGGGAGAGAGTTCGGTCAGTCAGCTTGACGCGTGTCTGTCAAGATGACGAGAAACCGCTCATCCGCCCACGAGGGGTCGGCCGGATGAGTGGTTTCAAGTTGGGGCCGTCAGAGAGAGGTCGGTGCTAACTTCTGGTGCCTTGCGTTCCCTTCCCTTTCCCGCTTGTTCTAAACGCCCGCGCGGCCCGGCCTCGCGACCGAGCCGCGCGGGGAGAGGTCTACTTCGTAGGCGTCGTCGCGTTGACGACCGCCGTATACGCCGAGTTGCCGTTGGCGTTGTAGGCCCTGACGCGGTAGTAGTACTTCTTCCCGCCGCTCAAGGAGGTGCTGGCGTAGGACGTGGAGTTGGCCGCGAGCGTGACGAGCTGCGTGTAGGTCGCGCCGTCCGTCGAGCGCTCCACCTTGAAGCCGGTCTCGTCCGAGGAGCTGTCCGCCCACGTTAGATTAATCTGCGTCTTCGAGACGGCCGACGCCTTGAGCCCGCTCGGAGCCGCGGGCGGGAGCGCCGCCTCGACCACCTTGCCCATCGCGGCGGTGTTGTCGCCGTTGATGAGCGCACGGTTGGCCTGTACGGACACGTCGGCGAGCAGCACACCGTCCGTGAGCAGCACACCGTCGCCCAGTATCACGCCGTCGGTCATCAGCGAGCCGTCGCCGAGCAGCGTGCCGTCGCCGAGCAGCGTGCTACACGACAGGAAGGGCGTGCCCTCGCTCATCAAAGCCCCCGCGCTCGTCACGATCTGGTCGCTCATGATGACGCCGTCGCTCATCAGCACGGAGTTGGTCATCAACGTCCCGTCGGTCATTATCGTCCCGTCGCCCAAAAGGGTGCCGAGGCCGTAGACCGCTTGATACTTCGTGACGAGGTTGGTGCCCGTGGCAAAGGTCTGGTCGAGCACGAGCCCCTGCGCCCAAGTGAACTGCCAGCCGCCGATGTTCGTCTGCGGCACACCGAAAGAGCCCGTCAGCAGCGGCGCGCCGACCGGCGTCGTTGACGAAAGGTCTGTACGGACGAGACGTGCAAGGCGCATCGCGCCCTCGATGTTGACCTCACCCGCGCCCTGCTCGAAGGTGTTGAAGCCCGGGAGTTGCTGCGACGTGTACATTAAAAGCGCCTTGACGAGGTTCGGCGTCAACGACGGGTTGGCCTGAAGCAGGAGCGCCGCCGCGCCCGAGACGACCGGCGTCGCCATCGACGTGCCCGACAGGTACATCTCCTCACGCGCCGCGGAGCCCGAGACGTTCGCGTCGAGCGTCGGGTTCTGCGTCACCAGAAGATTACCGGCCGCCTGCGCGTCGATAATCTTGTTGCCGGGGGCGACAAGGTCTGGCTTGATTAAGTTGTCGTAGTGGCGACTTCCGTAGGCGTCCGTCCAGAAGGAGCGGGTCGGCCCGCGCGAGCTGTAGGTGGTGACGCCGTCGTCGTTGCGCGCGTCGGTGCCGAAGGTGTTTGAGGCGCCGACCGTGATGACGGAGGGGTCGTTACCCGGCGAGTGAATCTGCCCGTAGACCTTGTTGCCCGCGCCGTCTCGGCCCTCGTTGCCCGCGGCAGCGACGACGACTAGACCAGCGTCCACAAGGCTGCGGACGGCCAAGCAGAGCGGGTCAACCGTGTACGAGTCAACGGCCGCGGTGCCGAGGCTCATGTTGACGACGCGGATGTTGTAGGTCGTCCTGTTCGTCTTGAGCCAGTCGATGGCGGCAAGAAGTTGTGAGACCGTGCCCTTGCCCTGCGAGTTGAGCACGCGCAGGTTGATTAGCTTCGCGTTGGGCGCGATGCCGCGGTATGCGCCGTTCGAGACCTGACCGTTGCCCGCCGCGATGGAAGCGACGTGCGAGCCGTGCCCGTAGGGGTCGTCGGTGCGATTTTCCCCAGTAAAATCCATGCTGAAAGCGATGCGGGAGGCGCTGCCCGACTCCTGCGTGAAGGCAGTGTGGTTCGGGTCGAGCCCTGAGTCGAGCACGGCGATGCCGACGCCCGTGCCGTCGTAGGTCGGGTTGTAGTTGCCCATGACGCGCGCGGCGTCGGCGCCCGAAGTCAGCGTGACGTGACCGAGCAGTTTGACCTCGCGGTCGAACGCGATGTAGTCAACGTCCGAGCGCGCGGCCATCGCCTCGACGGCCGCGGCCGGCAGAGAGACGGCGCGCAGAGGGAAGTTGGCGAAGCTCTTCGTCACCGTCCCGTTGTTGCTCTTGACGGCGTCGTCGAGCGTCCTGTTCCAGTTACCCACCGACTTGACGACGACGTTGAGCTTGTTCGTCTGCGAAAGCTTCTGCCGCAGGTCGGCCGAGACCTTCTGCTTGTTGCCGGATGACGACTGCGCGCCGGCGCGCGGCGTACACGGCCACGCGAGCACGGCGGCAATCGCGCCGACCGCCGCCAAATAGGCGAGGGGGGATTTCAGTCTCTCTCTTCTCATCTTCGTTGTCCTATTCCCCCTTGTTACTTCAAGCGAGCGGTGCTGTCGCCGCTCACAGTGATGCTCTGCGAGTCGATGATGTTCTTACTCAAAATGATGCTGTCACTCTAAAGCCTTCGTCCCGGCGAGGCTTCAAAGGGGCGACGGAATATACACTCCGTTCCCGTCAGCCCTTATGCAGTCCTCGTTCCACCAACTGAATTTGAGAAGAAGGTTGAGAAACGGGAGGGAATCGGCGGAGGCGACCGGCCGCGACGCTGAGGTCGCCGGTCATCATGATTGCGTTGCTCTTAGTTTGACCGACCCGTTCGGGTCAAAGAGAAGGAGTGCCCCTTGCGTAAAGTGAAGACGTTAACTCTCGTCCTGCTTCTCTTCTTCAAACCGCGCGCGGAAGTCTTTCGACGCGAGGCGAAGCGCGAGCCAGTCTTCGAAGATTTCGGGCTGGTTGAGCCAGACGGTGAACCACTCGGCCATCTCGGTCTTCTCGGCGCGCTTGCGCTCGTTGACGCTCTGGTTGCGCGCGATCATCTGCGCGCGCTGCTTGCCCTTGAGCACCGTCGCCTGCACGCGCCGCAGTCCCTCGCGATCATTCTTGCGACGAAACTGCTTCCGCAGATTGTCGAGCCGCCGGATACTCTGCGCCGCCTCCTCGAAGGTCGAGAACTTGAGGACGTTGCGAAACGCCGCCTCGTAAGGGTCTTGCGTGCGCCAGCGCGCGTCCAGCTCCAACACCTCCGCGTGGCGCAGCTCGGCGCCCTCGTCGGCGAGCACGCGTGC
Organism: Pyrinomonadaceae bacterium; assembly: GCA_045807845.1. Lineage (GTDB taxonomy): Bacteria > Acidobacteriota > Blastocatellia > Pyrinomonadales > Pyrinomonadaceae > QHXN01. Next base: position 7,797 of record JBJMGQ010000214.1, read on the forward strand.
GACGCGCGTGGGGCTCTCGACCGCGCCCTCGCCGAAGCGCTCGCGCACGGCCTCGCGCACCGCCTCCAACTCCTTCGCGCCCACCGACTCGCAGTCGAGGTGCTCCCACACCTCAATCATCAGCTCGCGCTTCGTCCGCGCCTGCCACTCCTTCTGAGCCATTACGACTGAGATTACGACGCCCGCCGAGGGCAAATCAAATGTAGGAGGCAGTAGGCAGTGGGCAGATGGCAGTTGAAAGCCCTTATGCCGGGAATTCTGAGTTAACCCTTCAACGTCTGAAACGCGGAGCGACTGCCTACTGCCGACTGCCCGCTGCCTACTTCCTCTCCGGCTGCGTTCGCCCTCCGTTTGCGGTACAATTTTCTTTCTTTCGCACGCCGATGACTCACGCAATCCACATGGAGGACGCACACGCCGCGCTCCGCAAGTTCTTCGGGTTCGACGCCTTCCGCGAGGGGCAGGGCGAGGTGGTGGAGTCTGTGCTCGCCGGCCACGACACGGTCGTCGTGATGCCGACGGGCGGCGGCAAGTCGCTCTGCTTCCAACTCCCGGCGCTGATGCGCGACGGCGTGACGATCGTCGTCTCGCCGCTCATCGCGCTGATGAAGGATCAGGTTGACGCGCTCCACGCGCGCGGGCTGCCCGCGACCTTCATCAACAGCTCGCTCGACTTCGAGGAGCAGAAGGAGCGCATCGCGGGCGTGCGGCAAGGGCGTTTCAAGCTGCTCTACGTCGCGCCCGAGCGCTTCCGCAGCAACCACTTCGTCGAGACTTTGCAGAGCGTCAACATCGCGCTCTTCGCCGTGGACGAGGCGCACTGCATCTCGCAATGGGGTCACGATTTTCGTCCCGACTACCTTCGTCTGCAATCCTTCCGCGAACGCATCGGTCGCCCACAGACCATCGCGCTCACGGCCACGGCCACACCCTACGTCCGCGCAGACATCATCGAGCAGCTCAAGCTCGCCGACCCGCGCGCCTTCGTCAGCGGCTTCGACCGCCCCAACCTCTCGCTCGGCGTCGTCCACACAGAGAAGGAGCGCGAGAAGTACGCGCGCATCCGCCAACTCGCAGAGGAGTACAAAGGGCAATCAGGCATCGTCTACACCTCGACGCGCAAGTCGGTCGAGCAGATCACGCGCAAGCTCTTGGACTACAAGCTCTCGGTCATCGGCTATCACGCAGGCATGACCGACGAGGAGCGCGTGCGCGCGCAGGAAGATTTCATGACGGGGCGCGCGCAGACAATCGTCGCCACGAACGCCTTCGGCATGGGCATCGACAAGCCCGACATACGCTTCGTCGTGCACTTCCACCTGCCCGGCTCCATCGAAGCTTACTATCAGGAGATTGGCCGCGCCGGTCGCGACGGCGCCCAGTCCGTCTGCCTGCTTCTCTTCAACTACGCCGACAAGCGCACGCAGGACTACTTCATCGAGGGCTCGTATCCGCCGCCCGAGCTGATCGCGAAAGTCTACGAGGCTCTGGTCTCGACCGGGCAACGACGCATCGAGCTTGCGACGCGCGAGATCGCCGCGCGCGCGGGCCTGCGCAACGAGATGGCCGTGCAGTCGGCGCTCATCACGCTTGAGAAGGCTGGCCACGTCGAGCGCGGCACGGGCGCGGAGAACCGCGCTGCCCTGCGGCTACTCATGCCGCCGCACCTTGCACGTGAGACGGTCGGAGCGAAGCGCAGCGCGCAGCTCAAACAGGTTCTCTTCTCCCTGCTCGGCGGCTATGGTCTGAACGAGCGCAGCGACGCAGAGGTTGACGTGGCCGACTTCGCCGACACGCTCGGGATGGAGCTGGCACAGGCGCGGCGTGCGCTCTCGTCGCTCGCGGAGGCAGGCATCCTGCGCTACCAGCCCGCGCGGCGCACGCGCGGCGTCGTGATGCTCGACGAGGAGCCCGCGACGCGCCTGCGTATCCGGCCCGAAGAGCTCGCGCGCCGCGCCGCGCTAGAGCAGCGGAAGCTGCGCGAGATGATCTCGTTCTGCTACACGGAGAACTGCTACCGCTCCTTCATCCTCGACTACTTCGGCGACCGCTCGCACGACGGCACCTGCGGCAAGTGCGGCAACTGTCTGCTGCATGGGGCTAACACTCGCGAGCAGAACGCGCCGCCGCTCGACGCCCCGCGCGACCTCGACCGCTTCATCATGAAGCACGTGCCCGCCGGGCTCGACCTCGAAGAAGAACTGGCCGCGCAGACGCGCTCGCGCCGGAGGCGCGAGGCGGCCGAGGCTCCTGCCTTTGAAGAAGAGGAGGACGGCGCGGGCTCCATCGCCGTCACGGAGCCGCGCGAGCTGTCTGAGGACGAGCGTTTGACGGTGCGCAAGATTCTCGCGTGCGCGGCGCGCATGGGCGGGCGCTTCGGCAAAGGGATGCTGGCGGCGGCGCTGCGCGGCTCGCGCTC
>JBJMGQ010000215.1:0-9597 GCA_045807845.1 Pyrinomonadaceae bacterium
CAGGCGCGAGCGCGGGACGACTGCGTCCTGTATGAGTATGTCGGGCGTGATGCGACCCATCGCGCCGAAGGCGCCCTTGCGCGCAGCCCACAGGCGCTTGCGTTCGAGTTCATCCGCGGCGAGCTTGACCGAGCGGGCGCCGTTGCTCATGCAGATGGCACGGACGTGCTCGACCTCTTCGTCCATCCCCGCTTCGAGTCCGTCCAGCTCGACGAGCAGCGCGGCCTCCGCATCTGTCGGAAGCCCCGCGGCGAAGACGCTCGCCTCGACCGCGCGGATGGTCGCGCCGTCAACCATCTCAAGCCCGGCCGGGATGATCCCTTCGGCGATGACGGCCGAGACGGCGCGGCTCGCGTCGTCGATGTCTGTGAAGTCCGCGAGCAGCGTCCGCACCGACGGCGGTACGGGAGTCAAACGCACGGTCGCCTCTGTGACCACGCCGAACGTGCCCTCGCTGCCGACAAAGAGGCCGAGCAGATCATAACCGGGCGCCTCCGCACCCGCGCCGCCAAGGTCAACGACGCGTCCTTCGGCGAGGACGACGCGCGCGCCGACGACGTGGTCGGTCGTCGTGCCGTACTTCAGACAGTGTATGCCGCCCGCGTTCTCGCCGATGTTGCCGCCGACGGTGCAGCTCCCTTGACTCGAAGGGTCGGGCACGTAGTAGAGGCCGTGACGCGCGACGGCGCGCGAGACGTGCGCGTTGACGACGCCCGCTTGAACGACGGCGAGACGGTTCTCCGCGTCCACCTTCAACACACGGCGCATCCGCGCAAGCTCGATGCAGACGCCGCCGCCCACCGCGAGCGCGCCGCCCGACAGTCCCGTCCCCGCGCCGCGCGGAACCAGAGGCACGCGCTCGCGCGCGAGCAAGCACAAGACCTCCGCAACCTCTTCGGTCGAAGCAGGGAAGACGACCGCGCGCGGCCTGTGGCGGTAGTGCGTCAGCCCGTCGCACTCGTAGACGAGCAGCTCCTCCGGCTCCGAGATGACCTGCTCGGGCCTCAGCAACGCGCGCAGGTTTTCGACGAGCATGTCCACGGGAATCATCAGCAAGCGTGTCGGAAAATTCTTGTCGGAAGGCGACGGCGCAATGATACACTACGCGTCCGTCGTTCAAATAACACTACGCGCCCAGCATCCTTTTCATCTGAAATTCCAAACTTGAAACTCAAAGGGGAGAGTCTTTGGAGTTCTCTGTCGAAGCGGCATTGCTCAAGATCAAAGTCGGTCTCGTCCTCTCGCTGGGGCTGGCGGCGCTGGTGCTGTTCGTGGGCTACTTCGTGCAGCGGCGCGTGCCCCTGCTGTCGCGGACGAACGTGCCGGCGGCGGCGGTCGGCGGGCTGATGTTCGCGGGGCTGGTCTTCGCGCTGCGTGCGTGGGGCGTGGCCGAAGTCTCGCTCGACACGACGTTGCGCGCGCCGTTGCAGACGGCGTTCTTTACGACCATCGGGTTGGGCGCGACCTTCGGCCTGCTGCGCGCGGGCGGGTGGCGGATGGGCTTCTTCTGGTTGCTGGCGACGTTGACGGCCGTGGTGCAGAACGTGGTCGGGATGGCGCTGGCAGTCGCGTTGGGCGCACCGGCCTTGCTCGGAATCATCTGCGGCTCGCTGACGTTGACGGGCGGGCCGGCGACGGGGCAGGCGTGGGAGAAGCAGTTCGCGGAACTCGGCATCGCAGGCGCCGGTACTCTCATCGCCGCCTCGGCCTTCTTCGGCATCTTTGTGTCGAGCCTCGTCGCCAACCCCGTAGCGACCGCGCTCATACGTCGGCGGCGGCTCGCGCGCGAGGGCGAGAGCGCGGAAGTAAGAAGTGAAGAGGATGAGTTCTGGGCTTTGAGCCCGACGGTCGCGCCGGAGGAGTTTGAAGAGGGCCGCCGGGAACGAACGCCGGCGAAGGTTGAGGCGGAGTTGGAGACGGGCGTCGTCTTACACAACCTGTTGCTGGTGCTGCTCGTGATGGGCGCGGGCGCGGCGCTGAGTCAACTCACGAGGCACCCGAGTTTCATCCTGCCCGATTACATCTGGGCGATGTTGCTCGCGGCCGTCGTGCGCAACGTGGACGACCGGGCGGGTTGGTTTCGTTTGGACGCGCGCGCGGTCGGCGTCATCGCGGGGGTGTCGCTGGCGCTCTTCCTCGCCATCGCGCTGATGAGTCTTGAGCTTTGGAAGATAGCGGGGCTCGCGCTGCCGATGCTCGTCATCCTCTCCGTGCAGGTGTTGGTGATGATCCTGTACGCGCTGCTCGTCACGTTCCCTCTGATGGGGCGCGACTACGAAGCGGCGGTGACGGCGGGCGGGCACATCGGTTTCGGGCTCGGCATCACGGCCAACGCCGTCGCCAACATGGAGGCGCTGGTCGAGCGTTTCGCACCGGCGCCGCGCAGCTTCTTAGTTGTGCCGGTGGTCGGCGCGTTCTTCAACGACTTCACGAACGCGCTGGTCATCGGCCTCTTCGTCAACCTCTACACGTACTGGAACTAGGAGCGATGAACGCTGAACGATGAACTGAAAACATCTGTCTTACAGTTCATCGTTCAGCGTTCCTCCTTCATCGTTAATGAGATGAGAATGATGAGAGACAAGCTGTTCATCTTCGCGTGTGTCTTGAGTGTGCTGGCCGCGTTGTCGGTCTATCCAACCGCACAGGAGAAGGCCAAGCCGGTCGAGCCTTTGGCGTCGGCGCGGCTGCAAAAGGTTGTGGACGACGCGGCGCGTGTGGTGCTCGAACGTTTCAAAGAGAAGGGGTTTGCGGAGAAGCATCTCGCCATCACGCTCATCGACCTGACCGACCCGGCGCATCCCGAGCGCGCGAGCTTTCGCGGCGCGGAGCCCATCTACCCGGCGAGCGTGGTGAAACTCTTCTACCTCGCGGCGGCGCATCGCTGGATGGAGGACGGGCGTTTGAAGGAGTCGGAGGAGTTCACGCGCGGGTTACATGACATGATCGTGGATTCGTCGAACGACGCGACGGCCTTCGTGCTCGACTCGCTGACCGGCGTGTCGAGCGGCGCTGAGTTGACGCCCGCGGAGTTGAAGAAGTGGGGCGAGAAGAGGAACGTCGTCAATCGCTACTACGCGTCGCTCGGTTACGTGGTGGGCGCGGGCGGCATCAACGTCAACCAGAAGCCTTGGTGCGAGGGCCCTTACGGGCGCGAGCGACAGTTCCTCGGGCCGAAGTTCGAGAACCGCAACAAGCTGACCACGGACGCGACGGCGCGTCTGCTCTCGGAGATAGTGACCGGGCGCGCCGTCACGCCCGAGCGCAGTCGCAAGATGCTTGAGTTGATGAAGCGCGACTTCTCGGGCAAGTCGGAAGACCCCGACGATCAGGCGCACGGCTTCACAGGGCTAGCGCTTGAGCCGGGCACGCGCCTCTGGTCGAAGGCCGGATGGACGAGCACCGCTCGCCACGACGCTGCCTATCTGGAACTGCCCGACGGCCGTCGCCTCATCCTCGTCACCTTCACCACCGACTTTGCCAAAGAGCGCGACATCATCCCGGCCATCGCGCGCGAAGTGATTAAGGGAGTGACAAGTGACAAGTGACGTGTGATGAGCGAGGCAAGCGACTTTAACTCGTCACTGCTTTTGAGCGAGGACGAGCGATTTCGTCCAGCCGATGGGATCGAGGGGGGGGAAGTGGTGGTGGTCGAGGACGCGGAAGGAGCGGCGCGTCTCTTCTTCGACTGCGCGCGGCGGATGTGCTTTGAAGCGGAACATGACTTCGAGCAGGCGCGTGAGCGGCGACGGCCTGACGGGCACGAAAAGAAGGTGGCCGCCCGGTGCCAGCACGCGCGACAACTCGCCCAAGCCCTCGCGCAGAGGAAGGTATTCGAGCACGCCGCTTGTCAGAACCAGATTGAAAGTCTCGTCGGCGAAGGGGAGCGCGAGCGCGTTCGACTGCGTGAAGGCGACGCGGCGGCGCGGCCCTTTTGGGAGTTTCTGCACCGCGCGGCGCGCCGTCTGAAGCGAGCGCATCGAGAGGTCGATGGAAGTGATGTCCACCGGGCGCTCGTGCACGCGCAGGAAGGCGAGCGTGAGCAGCCCCGTTCCACAACCAGCATCCAGCACGCGCGCCCCCACGGGCAGCGGCAGAGGGTTCTCGCGCAGATAGCGCTCGACGGAGCGGCTGTAGCCGTTGACCCGGAACATCAGGTCGTAGAGATTCGTGAAACGGTCGTAGATAGAGACCGGGTCGTCGGGCAGCCGGGTGGTTGTCGCCTCGCTATGGCTCATGCGTCTCCTTTGGCCTCGGTCTGAATGTTTGGGGACTGCGCTCTTCAAGTATCCCGGGGGCAGGTTCGCAAAAGTTAACACAAGTGTCCTGTTTTTATAAGCGAGTGCGCCACGCCGCGCCGCCGGTTTCGACTGGCGGAGGCGCAAGTGTTACCATGTGGGCGTCTCAAAGCAGCTCAGGGCACGCCCTTAAAATATTTTCCGGACGGTAGCTATCCGAATGAGTCGCAACCCCAACAACACTCCCGCAAAGTCGAAAAGCTCGCTTCCCTTCATCATCATCGGCGTCGTACTCCTCGCCGTCATCGCCGCAGTCGTGCTGATGTCGCGCCCTTCGGCCAGCACGCCCGCGCAGACCAACGCGAGCCCGGGTCAGACGCAGAGGCAGCCGCCGCAACCCGGCGCGCCCAACCCTTGGTCGCGCGGCAACGCGTCGTCGCGCGTCACGCTTGAGGAGTTTAGCGACTTCCAGTGCCCGGCCTGCGGCGGGCTGGAGCCGGGTCTGCGCCGCGTGATGAAGGACTACGAAGACCGCGTCCATTTCGTCTTCCGCAACTACCCGCTGCCGATGCACAAGTACGCGTTCATCGCCGCGCGCGCCGCCGAGGCGGCCGGGGCGCAGGGCAAGTTCTGGGAGATGCACGACCTCATCTACGACAACCAGAAGGAGTGGAGCGACTCGACGGAGCCGCGCACGCAGTTCGACTCCTACGCGACCCGGCTCGGGCTCGACGTGCAGCGCTTCAAGGCCGACATGGAGCGACAGGACTTGGCCGACCGCATCAAGGCCGACTATGGGCGCGGCACCACGATTGGTGTGAAGGGCACGCCAACCGTCTTCCTCAACGGGCGCGAGCTGGTGCCCGGCCGTCTCGTCACAGAGGAAGACCTGCGGCACGAGATAGAAGCGGCGCTCAGTCAGCCGGGAAAGTGAGCCCGCCGGTTTAGACGATGAGCACCGAAGCGATTCAAGAGGGCGGGCGCGGTCGCGCGTGGGACGCCAGCGTAGCGCTCGTCGCGCTCTTGGGGCTGGCGGACGCAGCCTACCTGACGGTCGAGCATATGTCGGGCAACAGCGTCCGCTGCATGGTCGTCTCGGGCTGCGACGAGGTCTTGCAGAGCAGCTACGCGACAATCGCGGGCGGTGTGCCCGTCGCGGCCGTCGGGCTCTTCGCATACTTCACGGTCTTCAGTCTGGCGACGCTCGCGCTGTTCGGCTACGACGGCGCACGCAAACTTCTCACGCCGCTCGTCGCCGTCATGTTCCTCGCGACGCTCTGGTTTCTCTACCTGCAAGCCTTCGTCATCCGAGCCTTCTGCACCTACTGCCTCATCTCCGCCACCGTCACGACCGTGCTCACGCTCCTCGTCCTCGCGCGCAGATTTTTGGGGCCGAGAAATCGTCTGGCGTAAACGTCACGTTCGGGCTTCCGCCCCGCGCAAGAAATCCCGGCCCTCGTCGTTCCAACGGTGTAGAAGTCTGACCGGAGGAGGGTGTCTTATGTTGAGGATGCGCGTGATGTCGTTGGTCGGTTCGTTTTTGCTTCTAATCCCGTGTGCGCCGGCCTTGGCGCAGGAGAGGCGCGGCGCGCGCCCGGTGTACGCCCCCTTCGGCGTGGAGGTGCTGGTCGATGGCGGGCAGCTCGAAGCCATCTACGGGCGCGGGCGGCGCTACGTCGAGGCGCGTGAGGGGGCGGAGTATGAGCTGCTCGTGCGCAACCCTCTGCCCGTGCGCGTGGCCGTCGCGCTCTCCGTGGACGGACTCAACACCATCGACGCGCGCCACACGTCCGCTTGGGAGTCGAGCAAGTGGGTCATCGAGCCCTACGGCTCGATTCGCATCTCCGGGTGGCAGATGAGTTCGAGCCGCGCGCGCCGCTTCTACTTCACGACCGAGCGCGACTCCTACGCCGCGCGTCTGGGTCGCGCCTCAGACCTCGGCATTATCACCGCCGTCTTCTTCCGCGAAAACAGCCCGCGCCCCTACCCCGTTACGCCGCCACCCTACGACGACGAAGAGCCCGCGCCGCGCGAGCGCTCCGAATCGCGCGACAAGAGCGAGCGGCGTTCGCAGAGCGAGGCGGCGGAGTCGCGAGGCTCAGCCGGTGCGACCGCGGCGCGGCCGAGCTACGACGACGATTATGCGGCGACCGGCATCGGCCGCTCGGTCGGGCACAGCGTCGAGTGGATACAGATGCAGCTCGAACGCACGCCCGCGGCGGAAGTGACCGTGCGCTACGAATACCACGACGCGCTCGTGCGGCTCGGCGTGCTGCCGCGCCCGTGGCGCGACGACGGCGCATTGCGAAGACGTGAACGCTCACGCGGTTTCGAGGAGCCGCGCTACAGCCCCGAGCCACGTAACTGAACATTAGGGAACGTCGCGGAGCAGCCGGCGTCTAAAGTGGCATACCCGCCGCCGTTGGAGGAGGTCTGATGCCGACTTACACGAACCCGCTCGAACATGTGAGAGTGGCCGCGCCGTGTCGTGCCGATTGGGAGAAGATGGTCGGCGACGAGCGCATGCGCTACTGCGACAGTTGCAGCCTGCACGTCTACAACCTCTCGGGGATGACGCGGCGCGAGGCCGAGGCGCTCGTCGCCAGCGCGGAGGGTCGCCTCTGCGTGCGCTTCTACCGGCGCGCCGACGGAACGATTCTGACGCGCAACTGCCCCGTGGGCCTGAGCGCACTCAAGCGTCGCGCCGCGCACGTCGCGACCGCAACGTTGACGGCCGTGCTCGGCTTCTTCGCAGGGCTCGGGCTCAACTTCGGATCAGACCGCACCTTCTCGCCCTCAATTATGGAAGAGTCGGCCGTGCCCGCGCCCCCTGTGCCTGACGTGCGCGCCCTGCCCGTCCTCGTCGAAGAGCCGACGGTCGAGCAGGGCGATGCGAGTTTCGAGAGGGGTTTAATACAGGGCGTGATGTTACGCAAAGTGGACAGAATTGAAATGGAGAAGATGGCCGAGCGCTTGCGAGAGACAGCGCGGCGCGGAAGATAGCAGAAGTCCTTTGACACAGAGACACGGCTTGAAGCAATCATCTCCATACGGTGTCTCTGTGGTTAACCCCTGCCCTCTCATCTCAACTGAAAACGAAAGGGCTAACGCCGCGGCTTGAGGTCTTCGGTGTAGAGGATTTTGTAGGCGCGGTAGTTCGCCATGACGCGGTTGACGTAGTCCTTCGACTCGTTGAAGCCGACTTCGGAGGTGAAGATGCCGGGGTCTTTGTGCACGGCGCGGACGACCCAGCGCGCGACGTTGTCCTCGCCGCCGTTGTAGGAGGCGGCAATTGCCTCCGGCAGGTTCGGGAACATCCGGTTCAGCTCGCCGAGGTAGGCGCTCCCCAAGAGGATGTTGACTTCGGGCTTGAACAAGTCGTCCTCGGTCACGTTCTGAAGCTTGACCGACGGCGCATACTTCGCCGCCTGATCGGGCGTCATCTGTAGAAGCCCGCGCGCGCCCGCGGCCGACTTGGCGCGCGGCTTGTAGCCGCTCTCCTGTCGCATGATGGAGAGCACGAAGCGCGGGTCTATCTTCTGCTGCTTCGACGCGCGCACCAGCACGTCGGCGTACGGGGCGGGGAAGTCGCCCGCCGCGCGCTTGACCTCCGCCGCCACACGCGCCTCGCGCGCCGCCGCCGCGCCCTTCGCCTCATTCCCTAACTTCTGCAAACGCGTGTTGGCCATCCAGCCGTAGTAAGAGCTTGCAGAGTCCGCGATGCCGAGATAAGTCTTGACGGCCTCGTCCTTCCGTCCCGACATCTCAAGGCTGAAGGCGCGCAGGTACGCGACCTCCGGCGGTGTCGTGTTCGAGGCTTTCGGCAGCGTCATGCGGCTCAACTCGTCGCTCGTGCGCAGGGCCGTGTCCCAGTCGCCGAGCGCGACGGCCATGCGCAGGCGCGCGAAGAGCGCGGCCACGTCCGAGGCCGTCCCTTTGAAGCGCGTGCGCGTGCGCTCAATCCACGGCAGAGCCTCTTCGGGTCGTCCCGCCTCGCGCAGCGAGTCGATGATGTTGAGGTAGGCGTTCTCGATGCGTTCGCCGTTGGGGAAGCGCTCGACGTATTCGCTGTAGCGCGCGGCGGCTTCGCCGGGACGGCCCAAGCGCAGCAGCGTCGCGGCGACGTAGTAGAAGCCGTCGCGACCGGCGGGCGTGTTCGCGTATTTGTCGCCGAGCTGTTGGAAGACGGGCAGCGCCTCTTCGTAGCGACGCTCCTGAAAGAGCGTGCGGCCGATGCCGAAGTAAGCAGCGGGGACGTTGCCGTCCGCCGGGTAGCGCTCGATGAGTGCGCGCCAGTGTGCGCGCGCCTCCTCGAAGGCACGGTTGGCATGGTAGATGGCCGCGCGCCGCATGTGCTCGGCGGGCGTAAGCTGCGGGACTCCGGCGCCACCCGCGCGTGCCGACTCGTCTGCGCGACGGATGTTGTTGAGCGCGTCCTCGGTCTGGTCTTCGGGCGAGAGCGTGGTGGGCTCGGCCGCCGAAAGCAGAGGCGCGTCGGGCGAGCCGGCGAGTATGTTGTTTGCGTTGTTCGAGGCCGGCTCAACGCGCGAGCACGAGAGCGAGAGCAGGAGCGAGGCCGCGCAGACAAAAACCTGTTGGATGAAGAGTGCCATTCTTAACCTTTGACGAAGCCCCATGTCTGAATGATTTGAAATTTCAGATTTGAAATTCTTTACTCACGCCGTCACTCGGCGTCTTCGATAATCTCATAGGTCGTCACGATCTCGACGCCGGGTCGGAGCGTCGCCGCGACGCTGCAATACTTCGTCTCGGACAGCTCGACGGCCTGCGCCACGGCCTTCTCCGAAACACCGCGACCGCTGACGATGTGCCGCACCTCCATGCGCGTGAAAGCCCTTGGGTGCTCGTCGCGGCGCGTGCCGCTCACCTCGACGCGGTAGCCCGTCACCTGCTCGCGCTTCTTCTTCAAGATCGAGATCACGTCAACGGCCGTGCAGCCGCCGAGCGCGAGCAGAAGCATCTCCATCGGCGTGGCGGCGCTGTCGCGCTCCTTGTCGGTTTCGATGACCTGCGCGTGCCCGCTCGGCGTGATGCCAATGAAGAGACCGTCGCCCGCCGAGTGGATGACCGCCCTCGCCTTGCCGTTGTCCATGAGTCCCGGAGCCTCCCTTTGCGGCAAGGATAACACGCCGCGCGCGGTGGCTTAACTGCGTGTTCGCGGTTGTACGTTACCCGAACATCGACGACGGGTTCCATACAGAAAAGCCGTAGAAATAAAGCGCATTTATCGAGTCCGAGGCTGAGGATAGTTGGCAACCTTATCCAGCTAAGACTAAACAGGCGCGTATGTTTCATCCCTTCAGGTGTTGTCGGCTCACTTTGACGACAGGCGCCCCTG
>JBJMGQ010000216.1:0-9327 GCA_045807845.1 Pyrinomonadaceae bacterium
AGCCGCGCACGAGCTTCAGCAGGCGCGCGTCGTCGCCCACACGCGAAGGGCGCACGACCGCTTCGGCCTGAAGCCAACCGCTCGTGCGGCTCGTCACCAATACTCTCAAGTAAGTGATGCCGAACGCCGCTTGCTCGCCCTTGACGGCCACGTAGCTCCCGCGCCCGAGCCTCCGCACGAGACCGGCCGACGGCCGCGGCGCCTCGCGCAGCACCGCGAGACGCTCGTCAACGACGACGGCCAAGCTCCCAACGGCCGGAGGGCGTCGCCTCTTCTGTGCCTCTGCCGTGGAAGTTATGAAGAGGATAACGAGCGTCGCGGCGGCGACGCGCTTCAGGGGAACGGACAGTTGAAAGTAAGGCATGGCCTTCCTCCTTCGTCGGGTCAGGTTGAGGTTAGCCCTTGGCGGAGGGATTGAACGGCGTGACGAACGTGTTGAATATCTAGGTCTGAAACGCGGCGCGCCTATCGCGGCGCGCGGCGGCGCGGGTTCGCAGCAAGGAGCGCTTCGAGCTGCGCGCGCGCAGGAGCTATTTTGTCCTTCGAGACTTGCGGCCGTCCGGCGTGGTGCATGTGCGTGACGGCGACGGCGAGTGCGTCGGAGGCGTCGAAGGGCGTGGGCGGCTCCTTCAGCTTGAGCAGCACGCGGATCATCTCTTGCACCTGCTGCTTCTCGGCCGCGCCGTAGCCGACCACCGTCTGCTTGACGAGGCGCGGCGCGTACTCCGCAATCTCCACGCCCGCGCGCTCGGCCGCGAGCAGCACCACGCCGCGCACGTGCCCGAGCTTGAGCGCCGTCTGCGGATTGACGGCAAAGAACGCCTCTTCGACGGCGCACACGTCCGGGCGGAAACGCTCGACGAGAGCTTCGACGCCCATGCTGATCTTCAACAGGCGCGCCGCGAAGCGCTCGCGCGCACGCGCCTTCACCGTGCCGAAGTCCACCAGACGGTAGCGGCGCGCGTCGCCATCGACCACGCCCCACCCCGTCGTCTCACTCCCCGGATCAATACCTAAAACTCGCACGCGCCTTTATACACCAACCCCGGCTGAGTTCACACAATAAACTCCGACTCGTCGAGACATGCTCGCGCCCTGCCTCTCTATGAAGGATGAGATAAACGGCCCGGCCATGTTAATTTATGAAGTGAGCTTATCGCCGAGAAGGAGCAATTATGGAACGTAAAGCAGCATCCGATTACCCGCAGGAGTTGTTAGACCTGTTTCACGAATACCAGCACGGCGACATCGAGCGCCGCACTTTCCTCGACCGCGCCGGCAAGTTCGCGGTCGGCGGCCTGACCGTCGCGGCGATCTTCGAGGGACTAAGACCCAACTACGCTTGGGCGCAGCAGGTGCCGCCCGACGACAAACGCATCAAGGTGGGCTACGAAGTCGTGCAGTCCCCGGCCGGCAACGGCTCCATCAAAGGGTACCTGGCTCGCCCTGCCAAAAATGGAAGGCTGCCCGTCGTGCTCGTCATTCACGAGAACCGCGGACTCAATCCTTACATCGAAGACGTGGCGCGTCGGCTCGCGCTCGCCAAGTTCATCGCCTTCGCACCCGACGGGTTGACTTCGGTCGGAGGCTATCCGGGCAACGACGAGAAGGGCGCGGCCGCCTTCCGCACGGTGGACGGGAAGAAGATGACGGAAGATTTCGTCGCGGCGGCGAAGTGGCTCAAGGCGCGTCCCGATTCAAACGGAAAAATGGGCGCGGTCGGTTTCTGCTTCGGCGGCGGGATGGTGAATCAACTGGCCGTGCGGCTGGGCTCCGAGCTGAATGCGGGGGTCGCGTTCTACGGTCGCCAGCCGGGTGCGGAGGATGTCCCCAAAATCTCCGCGCCGCTCTTGCTGCATTACGCGGGCAACGATCAGGGCGTCAACGCAGGCATCGCCAGCTATGAGGCGGCGCTCAAGGCCAACAAGAAGGCGTACACGCTCTACATGTACGACGGCAAACAGCACGGCTTCCACAACGACACGACGCCGCGTTACGACGAGGCGGCTGCCAAACTGGCATGGACGCGCACCCTCGAATTTTTCAACAAGCACCTGCGGTAACGACTTCAGTTGTCCTGCTCATCCTCCGGCGGTCTCCGACTCATCACAAAGACGAGGTGCGTGACGGTGTCCCAAGCGTTATGAATGCCGACGAAGAGTAGCAGCAGGGACGCGGCGCCGACGACGAACAGCGCCGGACGCGTAGAGGAGCGAGCTGCGAAGGCCGAGACGGCCAGCATGACGTAGGCCGCGAGCGGAAGCAGGATGTGAAACAACCAGTCCTCGAAGACGGGCCGGTAGGCTTTCTGCGCGCGCATGCGCCGGGTCACGACGGCGGTGTACACAATCCCGCCGAGGCCCGCTAACCACCAAAGAACTGCGAGGGCTCCGACGCCGTCCCACGGCGCGCTGGCACCGGCCGACAGCAACAGCACGACTCCGAAGTGGACGACGCTCGGCGTCGAGAAGGCGTCGCTCGCTTGTGCCTCTTCCTCACCTCGGCCCAACGGCCTGCCCGCGATGAGGGTCATCACGACGAACTGCAACCCAATCAACGCGCCCGCAGACGACCCGACAATGACGTAGAAGTTTCCCCACTGGGCGAGTTCTGTCATATCTGATTCGAGTACAAAAGAGAGGGACGGGCGTGGCCGTCCAAAGCCGCGCCCGCCCCTTTGCCTTAACACTCACGCCGCCTTACGCGCCGGCCATGTCGGCCTCATCCATGTCGAAGTTAGCGTAGACCTTCTGCACGTCCTCGTGGTCTTCGAGCGTCTCCATGAGCTTGAGCATCTGGCGCGCCTCGATGCCTTCGAGCTTCTTATACTCCTTCGGTATCATCTCGACCTCCGCGACCGGCGGCTCGATGCCGGCCTTCTTAACGGCGTCGAGCACTGCGTCGAAGTCCTCGGGCGACGTGATGACCTCGAAGTTCTCGTCGTCGTCGCGCAGGTCTTCGGCGCCTGCGTCGGTGACGATCTCGAACAGCTCGTCCTCGGGCTTCGCGTCCTTGGGGACGACGATGTAGCCCTTCTTCTCGAACATCCAATTGACCGCGCCCGCCGTGCCGAGGTTGCCGCCGTTCTTCCCGAAGATGTGGCGTATCTCGGCGACGGTGCGGTTGCGGTTGTCCGTCATCGACTCGACTATCACGGCCACGCCGCCGGGGCCGTAGCCCTCGTAGGTAATCTCGTCGTAGGAGACGCCCTCTTCGGCGCCTGTGCCGCGACGGATGGCGCGCGCGATGGTGTCGTTGGGCATGTTGGCGCCCTTCGCGTCGGAGACGGCCTTGCGCAGGCGCGCGTTGGCGTCCGGGTCGCCGCCGCCCGTGCGCGCCGCGACCGAAATCTCCTTAATCAGCTTGGTGAAAACCTTGCCGCGCTTGGCGTCCAAAGCGCCCTTCTTGTGTTTGATGGTGTGCCATTTCGAGTGTCCGGACATCTTGATGAGTTCCTTGGCTGAGTTTGAAAGTTGAACCAGAAGCGGGTCGGAAATATACCACACCGCGCACGCGACTTGTACACGGCCCCGCCGCCCTACCTCGCGGCTGCGAGCCGCAAGAGGTCTGCTGCCTTCGCGCCCGCGGCGCGCACGACCTTCGTCTTCGACGTGTGGCCGCCGACTATCTCGACCGCGCGCGTTGGGATGCCGAGTTGCTTCGCGAGAAAGTGCATCAGCTCTGCGTTGGCCGCGCCCTCGACGGGCGCCGCCGCGACGCGCACCTTGAGCGCGCCTCCGTGCTCACCCGCGATTGCGGTCTTCGACGCGCGCGCCGCGACGCGCACCGTGAAGACGAGAGCCCCGCCCTCTTCCCTGTAGTCGATCACCTCACACGCGGAGCAGCGTGCCCTGTACGGCCCGCTGAAAGAGGTCGAGCAGCAGCAGCACGACGATGGGCGAGACATCAAAGACGCCGAGCGGCGGGATGATGCGGCGGAAGGGCCCCATCAAGGGCTCGGTTATGCGTATGAGAAGGTGCAGCAGACGATTGTGCGGCCCGACGCCCCAAGAGATGATGATGCGCGCGAAGATCATGAGCGAGTACATCGCGAGCGTGCCGAAGATGATGTAGCCGACGAACGAGATAGGGTCGCCGACCGTCATGCTCTTCAACAGCCCGCGCACCGTGTAGAGCACGGTGCCGATGAAGCGTGTGGCGAAGTAGCCGAGCAGGATGGCGATGAGGATGACGACCAGCGGCGTCACGTTCGGGCTGAGGCCCGCCTGCACGAGCGGCCTGCGCACGGGGTTGACCATCGGGTCTGTCCAGCGCCTGACCATGATGACGGGACGGCTGAAGGGGTTGAGGTCGGCCTTGTTCAGAATCAGGCGCGCCAGCATCAGCACGATGACGACGAGGATGACCGTCGCAATCGCGTAGAACACGAACAGACTTATCGCGTCGAATATGTCCATGACCTCTTGAGAACCCGCTGACCTTTAACCACGCTCGCCGAAGACGGCCGTGCCGACGCGCACGAGCGTCGCGCCCTCTTCGATTGCCGCTTCATAGTCGTGACTCATGCCCATCGAAAGCTCGCCCGCGCCGACGCCGAACGCGCCGCGCGCGCCCCACTCGTCGCGTATCTCGCGTAAGCGCTGGAAGAAGGGTCTGACCTTCTCAACCTCCTCGAAGAACGGAGGAAGAATCATCAGCCCTCGGCAGCGCACGCGCGCCCCGCGCCCGAACACTTCAAATAACGCCGGCAGCTCCTCTACGGTTGCGCCGCTCTTCGAACTCTCGCCCGCGAGGTCAACCTGCACGAGCACTTCGAGCAGCTCGCGCCCCTCCTCTGCGCAGATGCGTTCGAGCCTCTCCAACAGCGCGACGCTATCGACCGTGTGAATCAGGTCGAAGAGACGCGCCGCGCGCCGCGCCTTGTTCGGCTGAAGGTGGCCTATGAGGTGCCAGCGCAAATCGGGCGTCTCGGCCTTCAGCTCTTCTATCTTCGACTCGGCCTCCTGCACGCGGTTCTCGCCGAAGTCCCTGAGCCCCGCCGACGCCGCGGCCTCGCGGACGAGTGCGGCCGGGTGCGTCTTGCTGACGGCGACGAGCTTTACCTCCGCGGGGTCGCGCCCCGCGCGCCGCGCCGCGCGCTTGATGCGGCTTAAGACCTCCTCGGCTCGCGCACGCAAATCAGACCCGTCTAGCCTCGCTTCAAGACCCATTATTGCGTTTCCGTTGTGAACGTTCACGACTATAACAAGCACGCGCCGACGCCCGCAACCAACCCGTACGCGGCCGTTTCAGACTGCACCGCAGAGGCGCCCCTTTTCGTACACGAAACACGACGCGCCGACACTGTTTCGTATGACGACCCGCGCCAAATGTTCGCAGCACAGTACTTTTTCGGGCTCATTTCTTCGCGCGCCCGTTGGCACGGGGCTTGTATTTATGTCCGGCGGGCTTCGAGTTGAAATTATTAGGTATCAGTTGACTGAGACTGAGGAGGATTAAAGACGATGGGTAAAGGCAAAGGTTTAGCGACGAGGGCGTCCATGCTGGCGCTCGGACTCTTCCTGTTAATCCCGGCCGGCACGGCGAGCGCGCAGGACGGTACGTGGAACAGGGACAGGAACCGTCAGCGTCAGGAGGAGCGTCGCCGGGAGCGTGAGGCGCGGCGCGACCGCGATGGCGACGGCGATTACGACCGACGCGACCGCGAGATTCGCCGCCAGCAACAGCAGCAGCAGCAGGGCAACTACGGCTATCGCCGCGACCCGCGCGATCAGGATGGCGACGGCGACTACGACCAGCGTGATGTGTACATCATCCAGCAGCGGCAGCGCAGCGGTGGTTACGGCACCTACGGTAACAACGGTGGCTATGGCACCTATGGGAACCGCGGTTACGGCAACAACGGCTACGGCAACTACACGCAGTCGCAGCAGACGGCCTTGAACGCCGGCTACAACGAGGGCATCAAGGAAGGCCGCAGGGATCGCAGCCGCAACGGCTATCGCAACCCGAGCGACTTCAGTGCGTACCGCAGCGCCGACAAGGACTACAACTCGCGCTACGGCGACCGCTACCAGTACCAGCAGTACTTCCGTCGCGGCTTTGAGAACGGCTACAACGACGGCCTCAACGGCAACTAAGCCGTCTTGAGCTTTCGAGCAAGGGGACAAAACAGGCCCGGACGGTTCGCCGCCCGGGCCTGTTTTTTCGTTTCAGAGGCTCCGCTTGACACCCCTCGAACCCCGCCTTTAATATCACTCTTCCCGCACGCGGATGTGGCGGAATTGGTAGACGCGCTAGCCTCAGGAGCTAGTGGCCGCAAGGTCGTGATGGTTCGAGTCCATTCATCCGCATCACAATTAACAAATTAGGTTAAATCCCTCAGCCGTTA
This sequence comes from Pyrinomonadaceae bacterium, assembly GCA_045807845.1. GTDB lineage: Bacteria > Acidobacteriota > Blastocatellia > Pyrinomonadales > Pyrinomonadaceae > QHXN01. The sequence goes on from JBJMGQ010000216.1 coordinate 6,353, forward strand.
AAAGTGCTTCGATAGACATTAGGCTGGAGGATTATTACTTTGGAGTTAAAGCCTCTCTACGCTCACATTCGAAAAAGCAGTTCCGAGTCAGGAATCCATTTCTAATTTTGTTAGTAATGGAGTAGGGAGCTTTCTAGCATTAAGGTAATGCCACAATTCTCTTAACAAGTAAACTAAAGCTACAACGGAGAAGGAGGAAATCATTTGGATTAGGGTATTCCTAAATTCTATGTCGCTAACGACAGACCAAAGTATGACACCAATCACCAAAGGGATTGAAAACATAAAAAATAAAACACGAATAAAGCCTTTACTAACAGCAGGGGGTATTTTGCCAATGTCTTTGACTCCTTCAGGTATCCCCCGAATCGTTCCCCTTACTCTTGTCTTCTTGTTGCCGGTGTGAGTTAGTCTTATTAGAGCCCCGTCTCTTGTGTCTAAAAAGTCAAAGGTTATTTCTAACTCATTAGGTTTCCCCGGAAACGGTTTACATGCCAATGCAAGAACATCTCGTGATGTTATTACCTCGCTCGTAAGTATTTCGCCTCCCGGCGAAACAACAATTCGCAGAGGGTCGCTCTCTACGATACGTTCACCTTCTATTGTAGAGTTACCGTAATTCCAAAGAATAATATTGGTTTGGGTAACTGTATCAACCTCTTTATCTCCATAAAAAATCTTTAATTCAGGTGGGAACATTGCGTTCCTACCTGTCATTTGAATTGAGGAAGCTACATAAGCTAACTCCGCATAAATTCTTGAACGTCGGTAAAATATATAACCGGTTACAAGGCCAATTACGCCAATTACAACGCCTATCCAAGTGCCAACTGTTGCATCAAACATGTGGGCAATTCCTAGTGGTTATACTAAGACATACGTCCCTTAATTGGGAGCTTGGACGGCAAATCCAACTCATCATCAATCAGCACATCCGTAGAAACCCCGACCGCGCGAGCATAGCGCAGCAAAACAATGTACGGGGGTTCACGGGTTCCTGTCTCGAACCTTGAAATCTGGTGGTAGGTAATGAGGTCTTCCACGCCGAGTTGGTAGAGCATTTCTGTCTGTGAAAGGCCGAGAGCCTCCCGAATCTGGAATAACTTCCCCGCTAGTCGCTCCTGCCTCGGACGCGCTTTCCTCCCCATCAGAAGTTTCCTCCTGATGGGGTCGAGTAATTTAACTTGCTTTTATTACAAAATGGTAATAGGCTATATGCGCTCAACTGAATCGCCGTGAGTATGATCCTCTCATGCTCAACGGCGACGCCCATCATTCGCTTTCTGAGGCTGATGGTGAGCTACGCATTCGACCGTTGCCTTATTTTCAAAGACACGAACGCGCGGAATATATCACAGGAGGTAGGTTATGGGGATTCTCGTTTCCAGCTAATGCCGGCACGCCTTGTAAGGGGGTTGTGCCGCAACCGCCGCCTCACCGTGGCGGGTTGGGGGTCGCCGAATGGGCACGGCGGCTCCCTTTTTCTATACGCAGTAGATGTGTTGTGGTTGAACGGCGTCTCTCGTCGTGGGTGCGCCGGAGGGCGCGGGGAGTGAATGCTTCCTCGCGCCCTCCGTTGGTTTAGGTTGGAGGTTGTCGCACGGGCGGGGCCGGGCGGTCGGTGTTTACTGGTTGGGCGTTTGGGGCGCCGGTGGAGTGTTGGTGCGGTTGCGGCGCGTGGCGCGTTCGGTGCGCTTGGCACTCAGCCAAGCGGCCAGCGTCGCGGGGTTGTTATGGAGTTTGTTGCGGACGATGGGGTCGAGTTGGCGGAGGGTGTCCGTCCCTCGGTCGATGGCCGCGTCGATGGAGGCGCCGGCCGTGACGCTCTCTTCCTTACCCGCGTTCTGGCCGGTGAGCGCCGCCTCGAAGGCCGCGAGGTTGGCTTCCATGTCCTCGAAGAGGCTCTCCGGCACCTCGCGCCGCAGGAACTCGGCCTTGAGCTGATTGGCCTCGCCAAGGGCAGCGCGCGCGGTGTTGAGCAGTTCCTGATCGTCCTGTTTGCGCGGGATGCGGAACTTGTCTTCGAGCCCGGGCATGACGACGGACATCGAGCGCGCAGTCCGCCGCAGAATCCCGAGGTCTTCCAGCAGCGCGGCGCGCGCGACCGCCTTTCCCGCCGTGCCCTGCCGCGCCGTGCCGCGCCCCGCGGACTCCGCGACGGCGTGCTCTTCCAATTCGTTCACGATGGCGGCGATGGCGTCGAACAGTTCGCGCGCCAAAGTGCCCGCCGGGAACAGCCCTGCGTGCGTGACAAAGAAGTCGCGCACGCGCTTGAACATGTCGAGCGTTCGTTTCTCTTGGTCGTTCATGTGAGTTTTCTCCGAAGTAGGTGTTGAAGAGGTGAGGGTGCTTTGGGGCACCCCTTGTCTACGTCCCCGCTTGCTCTTCAGACGGCGTGAAAGAGTCTCACGCCAGAATGACAGGACTATGTATGAGGAAGAAAGCGGCTCGACATCCGCCCCGAACTGTTGGAGACACGCCGAAAATGACTTTATCAACGCCGAAATCGGCGTCACTATAACCGATTTTCACACTACCGCCGCCGAAATAATTTACCGCGCCGCTGAAGCCGATTTTTCATTACTATTATTTATATTGCGGCTGCCAAGATAAATTTTACTGTTGCCGAAGCCATCTCTACACCTGCCGAAGCCGATTTACCTATTGCTGAAATTTATACTGCGGCTGCCAACATAAATTCTACAACTGCCGGCGGAATCTCGACAGACGCCGAAGGCTTCTCGACAACCGCGGGCGAACTCTCGACAGACGCCGAAGGCCATTTTCACATTGCCGAACGTCATCCTGACACCGGCGCAGCATTCTTAGACACTGCGGGCGAGGAGTTTCGCGCCGCGGACTTTTCTTTACACTGCCGGGTATAAGAATCTGCAACAGGCTCGGGAGCGTTTCTCTGTCTACACTCGAACGCGCTGCTCTCAGCCGCGCTTCTTATCCGGCCTCGGTGTAAAGCC
>JBJMGQ010000217.1:0-10826 GCA_045807845.1 Pyrinomonadaceae bacterium
CTTGCGCACGTCGCGGTTGAAGCGCAGGTGCGCGGGCGTCGGCAGGCGGTTGTCGAGTATCCACTTGAGCGTCGCCTGCGACGCGAAGGGGCGGACGATGTTCGAGAGCGCCTTGCCTATCTCGCGCGAGTCGCCCGACACGTCGGCGCTAAAGAGCGTCTGCGCGACGACCCGTTGCGTGAGCATCATCATCTCGTCGTGCGCGTCGAGCGTCTGCCCGTCCTGCCAGCTCGTGAGCATGCGCTCGGCGTACGCGACCATCGTGCGGGCGTAAGTCTCGACGCGGTCGCGATGGAAGGCGGGCTGCGCGAGCCTTCGCTGGCGCCGCCAGAACTCGCCCTCGCTCGACACCAGCCCGCTGCCGACGAGGCGTCGGAAGAAGGGCGAGCGCAGTGACGCGGCCTTGATGAAGTTCTTGCTCCCCGCGGCCAGCACGTACTCGACGTGGTCTGGATGAAAGAGGAAGAGCGCGGGGACATATAGAAAGCGCGTCGGCACCACGTCGCCGAACTCGCGCGCGCAACGCTCGACGAACCCGAGCGCGTCGTCATTGAACTCGCGCATGTTGCCCAGCAGACGCCCGCCGCGCGGGCCTTGGGGGATTGCTACTGCGACCATAATTGACCTCAAGTAGGCGGTAGGCAGATGGCAGTAGGCAGTGCGCTCCGCGTTGAAAAAGTTTAAGGGGTACCCGTAGTTGTCGGTGGAAAGGCTTTTAACTGCCTACTGCCATCTGCCCACCGCCTACTGTATTTCGATGAACCCCTCGCCCATGAAGTGACATTGGCCGCCGACGCGGACGGCCGTGATCTCTTCGCCCTGTCGCTCGATTCTGATTCTGACGTAGCTGGGGCGGCCCATCTCTAGCCCCTGCTCGCTGACGATTTCGGCCGCGCGCTCGCCTTCGACCAGACCGTAGCTGACGAGGTAGCAGCCGAGCGGGCCGCTGGCGGCGCCGGTCGCCGGGTCTTCGGTGATGCCCATGCCGGGAGCGAACATGCGGCTGTGGACGGTCGAGCCCGCGCCCTCGACCTCGCGCGTGAAGACGAAGACTTCGGGCGGGAGGCCGTGCTCGCTCGCGACGCGTTCTATCAAGTCCACCCTTGGCCGCGCGCGCCGCGCCGCGTCGAGCGAGCGCAGCGGCACGTAGAGGAAGGGCACGCCGCAGGAGATGACTTCGAGCGGCAGACGCTCGTCAATCTCTTCGGCGTCGAGTGAGAGCATCGCGGCGACGGCGCTCACGTCGTTCAGGCGCGGGCCGAACTTGGGAAGCGGTTGGCTCATCTCTGCGAAGACGGGTTCGCCGCCCTCGAACTCGACGCGCACGGGGACGGGGCCGATGCCCTCTTCGAGCACGATCTCCGACTCGCGCTCGCCGCGCGGAATCAGGTGCTCGCGCGCGAGGACGAACGTCGTGCCGATGGTCGGGTGGCCCGCCATCGGCAGCTCGCTCCCCGGCGTGAAGATGCGCACGCGCCAGTCGTGGCGCGGGTCGTCGGGCGGCAGCACGAAGGTCGTCTCCGACAGATTGAACTCCTTCGCAATCGCCTGCATCGTCTCTACACGGACGCCGCGCCCGTTCGTGACGACGGCCAGAGGGTTCCCGCCGAACGCGCGGTCTGTGAACACGTCAACAAGGTGGTAGTGGAGTCGTCGCATCAATCCTCCAAGTGTTAAGTGTTGAGTGACCGGTGAGCAGAACATACGAAGCCGCTGCCCTCGAACTCTTCCCTGCTTAGCCCTCTGTCCCTTCAAACAAGACGCTCTGAAAGACTCCCGGCGCGTTCGTTTGAGCCCAATGATAACGCGCCGCGCGAAAAACTTCTCCAACGCTTCGTATTTTTTCCGTCCGCCGTCGCACTGTCCGAGCGTGTAGAGGCTCCCCGACTTCAAGAGACTTTACAGATTGCGGAGCAAACCGATGAGCCACAGCAAAGCCTTCATGCCACAGAGTCATTCCAAACCTTCATCCCATTCATCCTTCAAGCGCGCCGCGCTCGTCTTCGTCGCGCTCTTGGCGACGCTGGCCGCACTCGCCGCCGCGCCGGCCTTCGCGGGCAGCGACGAGGTCATCAGCAACGCTGTGCTCGCGGGCGCGGCCATCGGCGGCCAGACGCCTTCGGGCACGGCCGTCTTCCACGAGCGGCCCGGGGGCGTCCGCAAGCTCGAAGTCGAGGTGCAGGACGTGAACCTGCCCGCGAGCACCGTCTTAAATGTGCTCGTCGGTGGACAACAGGTCGGCACCATCACACTCGACACACTGCGCGCGGGCAAGGTCGAGCTTGAGACCGAGCGCGGGCAGGCCGTCCCCGCCGTCACGAGCGGCACGACGGTCGCCGTCCGCAACCAGTCGAGCGCAAACATCGTCACGGGCACCTTCGGCTCGGCCTCTGCGACGCCGACGCCCACCGCGAGCCCGAGCCCGACGGCCACGCCGACCACAACGCCGACTCCGGGTGCGACGCCGACCCCGACGCCCGTCATGAACGAGTTCGAGGCGAAGCTCTCCGGCGCGGCCATCGGCGGCACGGTGCCGAAGGGCGAGGCCGAGTTTGAGATTGAGGGCGCGAACCGCGAGTTCAAGGTGCGCATCGAGAACGTCAACCTGCCCTCGGGCACCGCGCTCGACGTGCTGGTGGACGGCACGAAGGTCGGCCGCCTCGCGGTCGCGCCGAGCCTCATGCGGAGCGAGCTTGCGTTGAAGACGGAGAACGGCCAGACCGTCCCGCAGATCAACTCGCGCACACGCGTCGTCGTCGCAGACCAGACGGGCGCGACGATTGTGGCGGGCTCCTTCTCGAACATCCCGCCGCAGACCACGCCGAACCCACAGCCCACGCCCACGCCCGTCCCCGGCGGCGAAGTCCGCATCGAGTCGCGTCTGGCCGGCGCAGCCATCGGCGGCCTGACTCCGACCGGCCACGCGAAGTTCCGCGTGCGCAACGGCAACCGCAACTTCGAGGTCGAAGTCGAGCGTGTCAACCTGCCCGCGGGCACCGTGCTCAACGTTCTGGTTGACGGCGTGAAGGTGGGCGAGCTGTCTATCTCCACGACGCTCGAAAACGAGTTCGAGCTTGAGAGCGAGCACGGCCAGCTCGTGCCCGACATCACGACGGCCTCGACCGTGGTCGTGACGAACGCGCAGGGTCAGACCATCTTGAGCGGCGTCTTCAACACGGCGGGCCTCGTCACACAGGCCGCCAACGACATCGACACCACGACCTTCTTCGTCGAGCAGCAGTACCGCGACTTCCTCGGCCGCGAGGCCGACGACTCGGGCCTCGGCTTCTGGTCTTCCGAGATTGCGAAGTGCAATGGCGACGCGGCCTGCGTCGAAGCGCGGCGCGTCAACACCTCGGGCGCCTTCTTCCTCTCCATCGAGTTTCAAGAGACGGGCTACATGCTCTATCTCTTCAACAAGGCTTCGTTCGGAACGATGCCGCGGCGCAACGACTTCCTCGTCAGGATGCAGGCGGTGACGCAGGGCGTCGTCGTCGGGCAGTTGGGCTGGCAGTCGAAGCTCGCGGAGAACAAGAAGGCGGCGGCCGACGCTTGGGTGGCGCGCGCAGACTTCCAGCAACGCTTCGGCTCGCTCTCGAACGCGCAGTATGTGGACGCGCTCTTCACGAACGCGGGCGTGCTGGCGACCGACGCCGAGCGCGCGGCGCTCGTGCAGGGCTTGAACTCCGGCGCCGAGACGCGCGCGACCGTGCTCGGCAAAGTGGCCGACAACGCCGAGTTTCGTCGCCGTGAGCAGAACCCGGCCTTCGTGCTCATGCAGTACTTCGGCTACCTCCACCGCAACCCGGACGAGGGCGCCGACTCCGACCTCTCGGGCTTCAACTTCTGGCGCCAGAAGCTCGACGACAACGGCGGCGACTTCCACAAGGCCGAGATGGTACGCGCCTTCATCGAAGCCACCGAGTACCGCAACCGGTTCGATTGGTAGAGAGCGGTAGGCAGAAGGCAGATGGCAGTAGGCAGTTAGAAAGAGAAGAAGCCTAAAACAATCGGAGGCGGCGAGTCGTTAAGCTCGCCGCCTCCGATTCGCTTGAGCAGTTAACTGCTCGTGTTTCGCTCAAGCTTGTTCTTGTCTTAACTGCCAACTGCCAACTGCCTACTGCCTACTGCCATCTGCCTACTGCCTACTCTCCTCCGGCAACACCCACGTCTGCCCGATCTCGGTCAGCGCGACGCGCCAGTGCTCTTCGCCCGCGGCGGCGAGAATGCGTTGGCGGGGCTCGTCGGCGGGCTCGCGGCTGAGGCGGAAGGTCGAGTGGTGCATGGGCATGATGTATTCGGCGCCCATCTCGCGCGCCATGCGCCAGGACTGCTCGGGGTTGGCGTGGACGTTAATGTAGGGGTCGTAGGCGCCAATGGGGAGCATGGCGAGCGCTACGCGCGACCCGCGCAGACGCGCGAAGGCGCCCGTGTAGGCCGTGTCGCCGCCGAAGACGAGCGCGCGGCCCCGCTTCTCGACGAGGAAGCCGCCGTAGCCGCGGTGCTTGTCGGTCAGACGACGCGCGCCCCAGTGGTTGACTTCAATCGCTTCGACCCGCGCGCCGCCCACCTCCGTCGCCTCGCCCCACTTCAGCTCGTCCACGCGCGCGAAGCGGCGCACGAGGTCGCCGTTCCCCTCCTGCACGACGGCGCGCGTGCGGCGCGGCAGACGCTTGAGCGTCCCCAAGTCCGTGTGATCCATGTGCGCGTGCGAGACGAGCACGGCGTCGAGCGGCGGCAGCTCCTTCACGCCGAGCGCAGGCTGCACCAGACGCCGCGGCCCGAGCGTCAACCCGCCGACGCGCACGCCGACCCGCAAGCGCAGCGCCGGGTCTGTGAGCAGCCACGTCCCGTAAAAATTTATCAGCACGGTCGCGTGCCCGAGCCACGCCACCGTCAGACGTTCGTTGCTCCACGTCGAAGGCTCCGGCCGGTGCGGCGCGGGCAGCACCGGCACCCGCCGCTCCTCCAAACGCTCCCGCATGAACTTGCCCGCGAACCTGCGCGCGAAACTCGTATAAGTCCTCAGCTCTTTGGTGGAAACACTCATGATGAGAGTTGGATGCGGGAAAGTAGTAGACAGTAGCCAGTCCCCGTGTTGTATCCTCCAACGCGTCTCCCGTCTTACCCATTCCGCGATTCATCCACGGAGGACTCGAAAAGCCATGCGCTGCCGTGCGAAGTGCATCGTTCTGTCGCTGCTCGTTGCCGCCGTCGTCTTACAGGCAGTGCCCGTGGGCGCGCAGCGCCGCGCGGCGGGCGCGGGCTCAACGGCCGCCGTCCTCAACCGGCTCTTCGACGAAGAGTGGGAGTGGACGATGCGCGAGTTTCCGACCTTCGCCTCCACGCTCGGCGACCGGCGCTACAACGACCGCCTGAACGACGTGAGCCTCGCCGCCGCCGAGCGCCGACAGCAGCACCGTCAACAGACGCTCGCACGTCTGGGTAAGCTCGACCGCGCGCGCCTCGACGCGGCAGACCAGCTCAACTACGACCTCTTCCGCAAAGAGCTTGAGAACGACATCGAGGAGTACAAGCTCCGCCTCTACCTCATGCCCGTCACACAGCGCGGCGGCGTCCAGAGCGCGGACGAGCTGGCCGAGCTTCTGCGCTTCCAGACCGTCAAGGACTACGACGACTGGCTCGCGCGCCTGCGCGCCTTCCCGGCGTACGTCGATCAAACTCTCGAAGTGCTGCGCGAGGGCGTGCGCGCGAAGATGCTCTGGCCGAAGGTCACCTTGCAGCGCGTGCCCGCCCAGCTCGACCGGCAACTCAACGCGCGCACCGAAGAGAGCGGCTTCTACAAGCCCTTCCGCAACTTCCCCCAAGACATCTCGCCGGCCGACCGCGAGCTTCGCTCACGCGCGGGCCGCGAGGTCATCGAGCAGTCGGTCATGCCCGCGCTCCGGCGCTTCCGCGAATACTTCGTGGGTGAGTACCTGCCCGCCTCCTTCGACCAAGTCGGCGCGTGGCAGTGGCCGAACGGGGCGGAGGCTTACGCTTTCCTCGCGCGCCGCTACACGACTACGACCCTGACGCCCGAGCAGATTCACCAGAAGGGCTTGAGCGAGGTCGCCCGCATCCGCGCCGAGATGCAGAAGGTGATGACGCAGGTCGGCTTCAAGGGCTCGCTCAAAGAGTTCTTCAAGAAGCTCCGCACCGGCGAAGAGTTCTACTACAAGCGACCCGAAGAGCTGCTCGACGCCTACCGCGCGGTCGCCAAGCGCATCGACCCGAACCTCGTCAAGGTCTTCAAGACCCTCCCGCGCCTTCCCTACGGCGTCATCCCCATCCCCGACACGCTCGCGCCCGACACGACGACCGCCTACTACCAGCAGCCTGCGGCCGACGGCTCGCGCCCCGGCTACTACTACGTCAACCTCTACAAGCCCGAGACGCGGCCCAAGTGGGAGATGATGGCTCTGAGCCTGCACGAGTCCGTCCCGGGTCATCATCTTCAAATCGCGCGCGCGATGGAGCTGGGCGAGATACCGAAGTTCCGGCGCTACGGCGGCTACACGGCCTTCGTCGAGGGCTGGGGTCTCTACGCCGAATCACTCGGCGAGGAGATGGGGCTCTACGACGACCCCTACTCCAAGTTCGGCCAGCTCACCTATGAGATGTGGCGCGCCGTCCGTCTGGTCGTTGACACAGGCATGCACTTCTACAAGTGGGACAGGCAGCGCGCCATCGACTACTTCCTCGACAACGCCGCCAAGACCGAGCTGGACGTGACCAACGAGATCGACCGCTACATCACAGACCCCGGTCAGGCGCTCGCCTACAAGATCGGCGAACTCAAAATCAAGGAGCTGCGCGCGCGCTCGAAGACCGAACTCGGCGACCGCTTCGACGTGCGCGAGTTCCACGACATCGTCCTCGGCTCCGGCGCCGTCCCCCTCGACGTGTTGGAGCGCAACGTCAACGAGTGGATCAAGCAACAGAAGGCGCGACCCGCCACGGGTCGTGCGCAAAACAAGTGACGACGACCGACATCGAAATTCCGGACACCACAACTTTCATCCCCGACCTGCTCTACGTCGGCGGGCGCTTCCGTCGCGGGCACGCGCTCGTGTGCGACGCGGAGGGACGTGTCGCGGCGGTCGCGCGCGTTGAAGAGTTAACGGGCGAGTCTCAGACGGTTCGACTGCGCGGTCGCGCGCTGCTTCCGGGCATGGTCAACGCGCACTCGCACGCCTTCCAGCGCGTCATCCGTGGACGGACGGAGTTCCGCGGCGCGGCGGCGGCGGACTCCTTCTGGACGTGGCGCGAGATGATGTACGCCGCCGCCGCGCGTCTCACGCCCGAGGACATCTACGACGCCTCGCGCATGGCCTTCATGGAGATGACGCTCGCGGGCATCACTTCGGTCGGCGAGTTTCACTACCTGCACCGCACGCCCGAGGGCGGCGCGTACGACGACCCGAACCTGTTGGCCCTTGAGGTCGTGCGCGCCGCGCGCGACGTGGGGTTGCGAATCGCGCTGCTGCGCGTCGCCTACGCGCGCGCGGGCTACTTGAAGGAGCCCGACCCGCGGCAGTTGCGCTTCGTCGAGCCCGACTTCGAGACATTCCTCCGTAACACGGATGCGCTCGCGCGCCATCTCGAAGGCGAGCCGGGCGCGTGGCTCGGGATAGCGCCGCACAGTGTGCGCGCCGTCCCCACCAAATACCTGCGCGGTCTGAGGGCATACGCGTACATGTATCACCTCCCGCTGCACATGCACGTCGCGGAGCAGCCGGCCGAGGTCGAGGCGTGTCTGGCGGAACACGGCCGCACGCCCGTCGTGCTGCTCGCAGACGAGGGCGTCCTCTCGCCGCGCTTCACGGGTGTCCACGCCGTCCACGTCACGCCGGAAGAGATTGAGTTGTTGCGCGCGGCAAAGGCGTGCGTGTGCGCGTGCCCGACGACTGAGCGCAACCTCGGCGACGGCGTCGTGCCCGCGGACGCGTTCATGAACGCGGGCGTGCGCGTGGCGCTCGGCACCGACAGTCACACGCAGATAGACCTGCTCGAAGACGCGCGCGAGCTTGAGTATCACCTGCGGCTGACGACGCTCAGGCGCAACGTCCTTGCGCCCGCGGGCGTTGAAGATGAAAGTCGTCGTGAAGGAACTCCCGAAGTCGCGGCGCTCGCGGCCCGCCTCTTCGAGTGCGCGACCGTCGCGGGGGCCGAGAGCATCGGCGCGCATGCGGGCTCGTTCGAGCCGGGACGCGCGGCAGACTTCTTCACCGTCGATCTCGAAGACCCTTCGGTCGCGGGAGCCGGCGCGGAAGACCTCCTGCCCGCGATAGTCTTCTCGCTCGCGCGCGCCGCCGTCCGCGAGACGGCCGTCGGCGGCCGTCTCGTCGTCGAGTCCGGCCGCCACCTCGCGCAGCACGACATCGTCTCGCGCTTCGCCTCGCTCCAAAAGAGACTGTGGGGAAGTGAGGAGTGATGAGTGATAAGAACTCTTGTCGCGACGGCGCGGCGCGTGCTACGCTCGGGGCCCAACGCAAGGAGTAAAAAGGGTATGAGATATTACGCCACACGCATCCCCGCGGCTTTAATCACCTTCGTCCTCGGCATCGCTTCGGCCAACCTCGTCGGCTACGTCTGGACGGGCTCGTCGGACGAGAGCGCCGTCCTCGCCGTCGAGCGCGAGTACGTCCGCGCGCACGTCGAGCGTGACGTAGCGGCGCTCGACCGCGTGCTGGCCGACGACTTCTCGATGTTCGGCGGCAGGGTCAAGAAGGAGCACCGGCTGGCGCTCATCTCGAACCCGCTCTTCGCCGTCACCTCGCTCAAGACCGACGACGTGCAGGTCGTCGTGAGCGAAGGCCACGCGCTGTTGACCGGCACGGCGCGGCTCTCGGGGAGCTTCCGCGGGCGCGAGTTCACCACGCCGCGCTACGGCTACACGCGCCACTTCGAGAAGCGCGGTGGCCGCTGGCAGATCGTCTCGTGCGAGTTCACCGTGCCCTGGTGAGCGCGCCGCAGATTCAATCCGACATTTTTTGTAGAGGCCGCCGGACGCCCGGTGCAACAGCCGCGCCGTCCGGCGGCCGTGCGTTTGCTTTTAACGAATGAGCGTCGAAGAGATACTCGCGCGACTGGTGGCGATTGACTCCACCTCCTCGCGCTCGAACGTCGAGATCGTCACACACCTCGCCGCGCGCGCCGAAGGCTTAGGACTCTGCGCCCGCCTCTTCCCATACACCGACGAGCAGGGCTTGAAGAAGCTGCAACTCGTCGCCGTCCACCCGAAAAATTTTGAGGACGGCGGCGAGGTCGAACTCGCCTTAGTCGGGCACACGGACACGGTGCCTTTCGACCCTGCGTGGGCGGAGGCGCTGACGCTCACGGAGCGAGACGGTAAACTGTACGGGCGCGGGGCGTGCGACACGAAGGGGTTCATCGCGGCGGCGCTCGCGGCGCTGGAAGAGGTGGACTTGGGAAGTCTCGCGCGACCTTTGGCGCTCGTGCTGACGGCAGACGAGGAGGTCGGATGCTTAGGCGCGAAGCGTCTCGCCGAAGTGAACCCTTTTCGCGCGCGTCACGCCGTAGTCGGCGAGCCCACCAGCTTGCGCCCCATGCGCGCGGGCAAGGGCTACTGCATCGCGGAGGTGCTGGTCAGGGGGCGCGAAGGGCACAGCGCCTACCCGGCGCTCGGCGCGTCGGCCATCATGCGCGCCGCGCGGCTCGTCACAAGGATCGAGACGGTCGCCGAAGAGTTGAAGGAGTTCGCGCACGACGCGTTCGACCCGCCGCACACGACGCTCAACGTCGGGCTCATACGCGGCGGCACGGCGAAGAACATCATCGCGGGCGAATGTCGCTTCACGCTCGAATGGCGACCCGTGCCCGGTCAGCAGCCCGAGCTGGTCGCAGACCTTGTGCGGCGCGAGGTCGAACGCTTGCGCGCGCAGGACGCAGACTTCGACTGCGAAGTCTCAGTCACCCGTCTCGACGGCGGGGCCGAGACGCCTTCGGACGCGCCGCTCGTCAAGGCGCTCGAAGAGTTGACGGGACAGACGGCGGGCACCGTCGCCTTCGGCACGGAGGCGGCGCAACTCGCAGAGTTGGGCGCCGACGCAGTCGTCCTCGGCCCCGGCGACATACGCGTCGCGCACCGCACAGGCGAGTTCGTCCTCGCCGCAGAGCTACGCGAATGCGCACGCATCCTACGCCGCACCGTCGAACGCTTTTGCGGCTCAGAGCATCAATAAAGAGAGTAGGCAGTAGGGCAGTAGATAGATGGCAGTAGGTAGCCGCCCCGCGTGAAGCATGTTTGAAGGGTTAACCCGGAGTTGTTGGTAGAAAGGTTTTCAACTGCCTACTGCCATCTGCCTACTGCCTACCATGTTTCGAGGCATTCATAGATGTTGTTTTCCCCTTTACGAAGATTCCTTCCGCGTCTCGCGGCGCTCGCGCTGTGTGCGTCGGCGCTGGTGAGCGTGGGCGTGGCGCGGCAGCAGCAGGCGCCGCTGACGAGTGCGGAGTTTCTCGCGCTCGTTCGACAGCTTCCGCAGCGGCCGGGGACGAAAGATCAGCTCCTCGCGGAGATACGCCGGCGCGGCATCGGATTCACGCTGACGCCGGGACTGCGCGCCTTCGTCGCCACCAAGAGCGGCAACGACGTGGAGTTGCGGCGCGTGCTCGAAGAGGCCGAGCGGCGTTTCCTCAACCCTTCGGAGGTGAAGCCGTTGCCGCCCGAGGCGGAGACGACGGCGCTGCTCGAACGCGCGCGCCTCGCCACGCTCGAAGCGACCACGCAGATGCCCGACTTCGTCGTCAAGCAGTTCGTCACGCGCTCGTACGCCGCGGGCACGTCGCAGAACTGGCAC
>JBJMGQ010000218.1:0-21975 GCA_045807845.1 Pyrinomonadaceae bacterium
AAGAACTGGAGCGGGGCGCTCAACCAGTTCGCGATCCTCTTCGACGGGAGGGTGCCAATGGGCGGCCTCAGTTCAAACTCACTTACACAGAATGTTTAGAACCTCCCGCGGCGGCCGTCAAACAGCGCGTGGAAGCCGAACTGCTCGTACTTCTCTTTCCACCGCCGCATGTGACGAGGGCTCACGCCTAAAATCTCGGCGGCTTGAATCCAGGTGATCTTCTTGGCGACGGCTCTAAGGATGACTTCTTGGACTTTCATGGCCCGCTCCACGGCGGCCTCCGAGTAGTGAGTCATGGGCTGAACCTCCAGCCCTTAGTCTTCTACTCGTTACCGCCTGAAAGCGGACATCTAATGTGCTACTGAGACCGGACATCTAATGTGCTTCCTACAGGCGCTTCAAAAATCATTGACAGCGCCTTTGAGAAGGTCTATTTTACGCGCGTTCATTCTTGGTCTGTTTTCTTCCGGATATATCCTTACTAGCGGTTAGAGCGCGTACTGTCCTGCACCCAATATAAATTGAAGCTCGTTTCCTGCTGACGCTGTTCTCCAACGTCAGCCTCACGTCAAACTTAGTCAGCCGCATCAGGAAAGCACTGAATCAGTTAACCCGGTTGCGCTTTGGTGCGAAGTTCTTACGCCCGCAATTCCGGCGCGCTAGCTAGGCGCGGCCTCTCCGTCAACACCGAACATATGTATGAGGTCAGGACGACGGCGGTAGTCCCGGATTTTCATAAGGGTGCGGCCAGTCCGGTGACATAGACCTTAAGGCCCAGCGGTATGCCGTAGATTGAGGATGCCTTGGAGGAAGGTTCATGTTTGAGAAGAACAAGCTGCGCATCTCCGAGTTGGAGGCCCGCATCGCAACCTTAACTCAGGAGATTCAGGAAGCCGGATCGAGAGCCAGAGCACTTCACGACTACGGGAAACTCAGCGCCGTGAGGGTGAATGAGCACTTTGCTTCCATACTCCACGCGAACTCCCAAAGGTTCACGGAAAGACTGGAAGCGCATCCCCTACCGTTTGTGGCCGGCTGGAGCGAGCCACGCTGGCAGGTCTGGGAGCCCGGCACCTCCGCGGGAGACTCCTTCCTTCGGGTCGGCGATCTTGTAGAGCAGCGCCACAACGGTGGACTGCGCATCCCCGGTCACATCCCCTTTATAGGGCAGAACAGAACTGTCATCGTCAGTAGCAGCGGGGACAGGGTCGAAGAGGGCGCGGCGCTCTTGCAGTCCTTGCTCGTCCGGACGGCGCTGATGCTGCCGCACCAAGCCCGCTACACTTTGCTCGACCCGGCGGGCAACGGCATCGCCTTCCCGATGCGGCGGTTCCTGCCGCAAGTCCAGGAGCACTCGGGCGACGTGCGCCGCGACCTCGATCAGGTCGTCACGCAGATACAGCGGATAATAGAGACCTACCTCGACGCCTCTATCACGTCTTTCGAGGCCGTGCCGCAGGACATGCGCATCAACGAGAGGTTCCACTTCGTCTTTGCGGCGGATTTTCCGAACAGCTACGACCGGCGCGCCATCGAAGCCTTACAGAGTATAGCCAACACAGGCCCCGTGGCCGGCACGTACGTTTTCATCCATCACAACCGTAACCACGAGATGCCCAGAGACATGGGCATGAACGGCTTCAAGAATGCTTTCCACATCGACGTTGCGGGCAACGGGTCGTTGACCGGGCTCAATTTATCCCTGACCGTTGACGGCCCGCCGACGGCCGACGTGCAGAGCCTCGTGTTTCAGAAGCTCAGTTCGGCGAAGCCTCCGGAAAGGATTCTGGACTGGGACGGCATCGTCGGCCTGCCGGAAGAGCAGTGGTGGGGCGAGAGCAGCACGAAGATAGTCGAGGCCCCGATAGGCGCCCGCGGCGGGGGCGACAAGTTAAAGCTGTGGTTTGGGGTGAACCACGACAACCAGCCGTGCGCGCACGGGATGCTGGGCGCCATGACCGGCGCGGGCAAGTCGAATCTCTACCACACGCTGATCTCCGGCCTCGCCGTGCGCTACAGCCCGGAGGAGCTGCGCCTTTACCTCATCGACGGCAAAGACGGCGTCGAGTTTCAGCCCTACCGCGTGCTGCCGCACGCCGAGGTCGTCTCCCTCCGCTCCTCGCCCGAATTGTCGCGGAGCGTGCTGGCCGAGCTGATCGCCGAGAAGGAGCGCCGCAACGAGATGTTCGCGCGCACGGGAGTCAACGACCTCCCGAGCTACCGTGCGAAGGGCCAGCCCGAAGGGAGCCTGCCGCGCATCCTCCTGCTCGTCGACGAGTATCAGGAGTTGTTCGAAGGCGACAAAGACGGCCTAGCGTCCAACCAACTTTTGCAGCTCTCGCAACAGGGCCGCAGCGCCGGCATCCACATGCTTCTGGCGTCGCAGCGATTCGGCGCCGCCGGCATGCTCAACCAGACGGGCATCTTCGGCAACATCCACCTGCTCCTCGCCATGCAGATGAAGGCGGCGGACGTTCAGGCGCTGACCGAGTTCGGCCGACGCGGGAAGGCTTTAATCTCGACGTGTGACCTGCCCGGGAAAATAGTGGTCAACGACCGCGGCGGTGACGACGGCGCGAACGTCACGGGCAAGGTCGCGTACCTGCCTCTGCACCGCCTTGAGCAACTCTTGGAGTCCCTGAGCGAGCGTGCGGGCTCGCTCCCGGACGAGAGTCTGCCGCAGCGGGTGGTCTTCAACGGGAAGGCGCAGCCCGGCTTCATCGACAACCCGTACGTCTCGCGCCTGCTGCGCCACTCGGCGTGGATGTCGCCGGAGGAGCTTGCCACTTTCGCCAGACAGCCGGTTGAGGCCGGCGGGCTGGGGATCGTGGACTGGTTCCCCGAAGAGCACCCGCACGCGCTCTGGTTAGGCCAGCAGTTCAACGTGCGCGGTCAGGCAATGGTGGTCTTCCGCCGCCGCGTGTCGGAGAACGCCGTGATAGTGGGGGGCGCGAACACCGCGCGCTACGGGATGCTGGCCGCAGTCCTTGCCAGCCTCGCTCTAAACCTGAGTCCGGAACATATCCGTTTCGCCATTTATGACCGGAGCGTAGCCGGCTCACGCTGGAACGGCGTGCTCCAGACCGTGGCCGAAGCGCTCCTCGCGCCCGCCGGATTCACAGCTGCGTTTTACAAGGAGCCGGGGAAGGCCGAGCCGTTCGTGGAGGAGTTGACCGCCGAGCTGGACAGGCGGAAAGCGATGCCCGAAGAAGAGTTGATAAGTGAGCCCTCCCTCTTCGCCGTCATGACAGAGCTCGACACCGTCGAAGCGCTGAGGCGAAAGCCCGATGCCTACGGCGGTCTGACGAGCTCGCCGGCGGGCGAAAACCTCAGACGGGTTTACGTCGAAGGCCCTCCGCTCGGCATACACGTCACGCTCAGCTTCTCCGGCGTGAGGCCGCTCGTAAACGTCGTCGACGAACGACGGGGGCTGTTCAGCTTCCGCCACCGCGTCGCCCTTCAGATGTCGGAGGACGATTCCCACACGCTCACGCGGGGGCGAAAGGCTTCGCAGTTGCAGCTCGAAGGGCCGGCGCCCGTGTGCGCCCTGTCCGTGGATGTCGAGAACGACGCGGCCGTGCGGTTCAAGCCCTACAGCATAGACGCGGCCCCGGCGGTGGAGGGAGAGTCACTGCTTGACCACATCCGCCTCATCGGCCAACGCCTCTCGGAACGGAGGAACGGACAATGAGCATGGACGAACAGTACTTCGCGATGCAGAACTTCCGGCAGTTGCTGATCCATTTCAACGAGTCCTTGCAAAGTTCGGTCTCGCAACTGGAAGCTCAGCACGACAGGGTCTCCCCGCACTGGCAGGACGAATGGCGCAAGGAGTACGACGCCGTCTGGGGGCCATTCGAGGAGACGATGAAGCGCTACGTCGGCTCCGAGGGGCCGAACTATGTCGAGTTCCTGAACATCAAGAGCGAAGCGTTAAGGAGGTACCTCTTTGGCTGACTCACGAATCTTACTGAAGGGGCTGGAGGACTATGCCGCTGTACTAGACTCGCATTCCACCAACCTTAACTTCCAGTTCAACGACCTCGACTCGCGCTGGCGGACGTTCAGCACCGTTTACGAGGGCGAGGCCGCCGACCAGTTTCGCGCCGGCTGGACGCGCACGGCGCAAAACTTTCAAGAGTACATCCAGCAGACCGACCGCATAAGGGGGCTGCTGAGGGAGCGCATCGAGGCGTTGCGCGAGGCCGACAGAGCCGAATCCGGTTTGATCTGATGGGCAGCTACGACCCACGTGTAATTGCGGTCGCGCTCGAAGACCTGCTTCAGGAATTGAGGCTGTGGTCGGCGCGTGCCGGCCACACTCTGGCCTCCGCGTCCCAGACGCAACGACAGGCTCGGGAGGCCGCGGAACGCTCCCTCCACCGCTCCTCGGTCATTCTGGACGAGGCCACGCAGGATGAAGAGCGCGCCGGCAAACTCATGTCCGCCGTCGCCGCCCTCCTGACCGAGTGTCACGCGGGCAGAGACACGGCCCTGCACACGCTCGACGAGGCCCACGGGTCGCTGGACGCGGCGACCTCCACGCTAAACTTCTGGGAGGATGAACTGAGGAAGGCACTCGCTTGGCTTCAGCGGGCCGAGGCGAGGCTGGAGAGGGCTCTCAACGAATACGAGCGCGCCCGCCGAGCGGTCGAGCAGTGCCAGCGGGAACTCGAACGGGCCAACTCGCGCTACAGCGCCTGCCTCAATGACAAAGACCGCAGAAACTGCAACAGCGAAGCCGCAGACGTGAGCTCCGCCCAGCAGAACTTACAGCGGGCGATTTACTGGCTCCGGGAGGCGGAGGCTGAAGTCATCGCCGCCAGAGCAGAGGTGGCCGCGGCCCGCGCGCGCGTGCAGTGCTGCTCAAACGCGGTTCAGTACGCGACGCAGGCGGTGGCGGTGGCGCGCGAAGCCGTATCGCAGGCAGAGCAGGCGGTGAACTCGGCGGAGCGCGGCCTCGAATTCGCGCAGGCTGCGGAACGTAACGCGCTCGTCGCCAAAGAGAAGGTCTTGGAAGAGATCGAAGCCGCCGAGCAGATGGTGAGGGCCGCGCGCGCGGCCGTCTCCTCCACGGATGAAGCCGCCGCACACCTGAGCGCCGCGGACAGGGCGGAGGAGTCCGCCCAGAGGTACGCGACCGGCGGCAGACGCGAACTCGAATACAGGCTACAACTGCTCCATCAGATTAACCGACCCGACCTTTACGATGCGACCCCCGGGGCCGGCAACTACGGCGCCGGCGTCGTGGCCGCGCCGAGGCGTTCATCCGCCTGGATCGACACCGGCGTTCAATTCGTGAACGTGGCCGACCTACCCGACCCGGACGGCATTTCGAGCAGCGCCGACTTCAGGAAGACGACGGAGGCGGAGATGCGTTCGGGCATCGGCAAGTTGCAGGAGATGCGCCCCCTCATCGAGAGCGGTGTGGGGGCCAGCTCCGACTACTGGGCCGACTATGACAGGCATCGTGGGCTGGACTTCGCCGACGGCTACCAGCGGGTCTACGACGCGTTCTACGGCGCCGACTGCGTCAAAGTTAACAAAGACCGAAACTCTTACGACATAGACAATGGGCGCCACCGTATATGGCTTGCGAAACGGATGGGCATCGAGCAGTTGCCCATGCGGATCGTCGAGAGGAAAGGAGAGGAGCCGTGAGTGACCACCCTTCCTACTCCCGCGCCGGGGCCGCGTGGGACTCGCTCGAAGACGACCTCTGGTTGCTCTCCCAGCAAGCGCGCTCGCTCCAAGATTTGCGCAAGGATATCGGCCACGTCTGGGACGACGAGGCGGCGCGCGCCATCAACAGCAGATACTTGACCCCGCACGAGCAGGACGACGGGGAGTTGAGGGATGCGCTGAAGGAGCAGAGCCGGGCTCTGGAGTCGGCCGCTAAGGAGTTGGCAGCGGCCGACGGGTTCGCGCGGCGGGCCGACGAGTGTGGGGCGGTGGTGGCGGAGAAGCTCCGGTTTGCCGAACAGGACATGGATAACGCCTTCAGCAACTACGACCTGTACATGCGGTACAACTTGGACGCACGCTCAAAATTCCCGGTCGTGAGCGAGCTCATCGACCACGCGAACGCAGCTTGTGAATGAGGTGAAAGGAAGAGACATGTCAAACTCCAGCGTCGTCATCCCGCCCGACTTGAGCCCGCTCATCACAGACCGTGAGAGGGTGTGGCTGGAATTCGACAGGTCGCAACAGCTATCCGCCGAACTGAATCAGCTTTCGTCCCACGTCCCGCAGTGCGCCCCGGCTAACCTCCAGTTACCTTTCGGCGCGGGCAGCACCCCGCCTGCCGAACTGGAAGCCGTGCTCCCTATGCTCAAACAGAACCTAGCGACCACGAACAACTTACACGCAGAGGTGCAGGCTTGCCACTCCGAAATTGAGGCGATAAAGCGGAAGGAGAAGAATATAATTACCGGGGCCGTTATCGCAGGCGTGCTGCTCCTCCTCGTCTTGTTTATTCTGCTTCTCTACGCCGTCTCCGGGTCTTGAAATCATCTGGAGACATCCCTTACCATCGTTCCCTATCTCAACGTCCAAGGCCCTGTTATAGACGGCCGACGCTTCACAGGCTAAAGGGGCTCTGGCTTTCGAAGACCGCGCTCGGCACACCCACTCTAAAGAAGTTCGGCTGTTGCTGCGGCGGCATCCGGCTTACGATTGCGTCGAAGAACTCTCCGTAGTTGCCTGCGAAAGCGCCGTTCCCCCAGACCTGTAGCAAGTTGCTGGTGAACAGGCCATTTCTGATGCCGTCAGCCGACTCCTGACTGTCCCGGCACGCGCCGAATTGAATCAGGCTGGCGCGCACCACGGCGTTCGCACGATCCGGCAAGCCGGTACGGATTGCATTATAGGTGTCGCGGACGCGCCGGGAGACAAGTGTGCGCGGAGGCGCGCGGCAACCTTTCACCCCGCTTATGACGCCGCGGGCAAAACGTTTCACCGCTCGCCGCTGTCGCAGACGCAGAGCGCGCGGCGGGGGCCTCAGCATGCCTGCGCTTCGTCTTTGCGCAGAATGTTATTGACATGAATTGGGTGGCCTGCTTACCCTCTGCTTGCCCGCGCCCGACGATCCAATCTCTTGTCACTCTTAAATGCTGCCCTGAAGCGCGGACGCAACGAGCAAGTACCCAAGCCCCCGCTCTCAAGGCGGGCGAGCGCGGGTCGTAGCCCGCCGACTTAAGATGAGGGATAAAGAGTCAGCGCCACCGACGGAATCGTTCGACCTCTTGCTCGCTTGGCTCAACCCGGATCGTGAGCAGGCCGGGCGGCGTTATGAAGAGATTCGCCGTCGCTTGATTAAAATATTCGCCAACCGCGGTTGTTCGGAGGTCGAAGACTTAGCCGACGAAACACTCAGGCGGGTCGAGTTGAACGTGCACGAGGTGGCCCCCGGCTGGGTCAATGACCCGGCACTATACTTCTACGCCGTCGCGCGTAACGTGCGCCGCGAGTACGTGCGGCGTATATCCAGAAGCAAGCTGCCGCCGCCACCTGCCCCGGACACCGAACAGGCCGAGCGCGAGGATGCATGCCTGGAGCGCTGTATGAAGCGCCTGTTCACGGGTGACGAGTGCTCGCTCGTGTTGCAATATCATCAGGGACAGGGACGAACTAAGATTGAGGGCCGGCAGGAGTTGGGCCGGCAACACGGGTTGGGGACGAACGCGCTGCGTATTCGGATACACCGCCTCCTAAAGCGACTCCGCCCGTGCGTCATCGACTGCGTGGCGCAGTTGTCGAGTTGAAACGAATCGTCGCGGGCGGCATACAATGAGTGAGGGCGACCTTACGGACTGCGGCGTCCTATGACACAAGACATAGAACAGCAAGTGCTCAGACAATACCTGCTCGGTGCGCCGCTTGACGCAGCGCAGCGGCAGGGGCTAGAAGAGCGCCTGCTGATCGACGACGATTTCTGCGAAGAGTTCGAAGTCGCCGAGGATGTATTGATCGAGCAGTACCTCTGCGACGAGCTGAGCGTTCGAGAGCGCGAGGGGTTCGAGCGAAACTTCCTGAGTACGACCGAGCGCAGGCAGAAACTCGTCTTAGCGCGCTCTCTAAACAGGTACGCCGCGACCATGACGGAGCCCCACTCCGCGCGGTCGGAAACACGCAGCGGGGAGCGGGGCACGGCCAGCGCACGCGCTGATGAGGACGACGACGCTAAGGCACCGCCGCGCGTTTCATTCTGGTCGCGCCGGCCCGCAATAGCCTATGCCGGCTTGGCAGCCGCGCTCGTGATACTCGTCGCGGGTGGACTGTTGTGGCGCTCCTCCTCGCGCCGTCAGGACGTAGAACGCGGACTGCTCGCGCTCAACGAGGCTTACCGCCAGCAGCGCCCGGGCGAAGCGCGTATCACCGGGCTCGCTTATGCGCCCGCCGCCGCGACCCGCGGTGGCGCCTCGGACAGGTTCGACTATGCCGCGCGCGACCGCGCCGAGCGCATCCTGCAAGACACCGCGCACGAGCAGGGGGGCGCGGCGGCGCTCCATGCACTGGGCCGGCTCTACCTGTCCGAGCGGCAGTATGACAAGGCGATTGAGCAGTTCGAGGCGGCGCTCAAGTCCGCCCCCGTAGACGCGCGACTTCACAGTGACCTCGGGGCGGCGCTCATGGAGCGCGGCAATAATGAGCCGTCGAGCGCGCCCGATGGGGCGTCGCTCACCGATTTCGCGAGCAGCCTCGAACACCTCAACCGCGCGCTTGAGATCGACGCATTGCTCCCCGACGCGCTCTTCAACCGCGCCCTGCTCTATCAGAGCATGAAACTGCCGAGGCAGGCGGCCGAAGACTGGCGACGCTACCTTGAGGTTGATACTGATTCACCTTGGGCCGCGGAGGCGCGTCGTAACCTGAAGCTGCTGGAAGAGCAGCACAGCATCTCGGAGGCGACGCCGCAAACCTTGCAAGAGTTCCTCGGCGCATACCGTGCGCGCGACGACGAGCGCGCATGGCAGATCATGAGCGGCAGCCGCGAAATGATCACGGGGCGGATGGTGCCGTTTCAACTCGCGCGCAGCGCGCTTGAGGCTGATACGGAGGGCAGACGCGTCGAAGCCGATGAACTCCTCGCCGCCTTGGAATACGCGGGGAGGCTGGAGCGTGCTCGCGCCGACGACCCTTTCGTCGCCGATCTGGCGAGCTATTACGTAGCGGTAGGGAGCGACAGCCGGAGGCAACTTGCCGCCGCGCACGCGGAACTCGGCGCTGGCTACCGTCTGTGCCAAGTCTCACAGCACGACGAGGCGCACGCGCATTTTGCCCACGCGCGCTCCCTCTTCAGCGCTGCCGGCGACACTGCCGAGGCGCGCCTGACGGACTACTGGCTCGCCTACTGCATCGGCCAAGGAGATCGGCTTGAGGAGGGCGCGGCACTGCTTGACGACCTGGCCGCATTCTGCCGGCAGCGAAACTACCGCTGGCTGCTCTCGCAGGCGCTCTGCTGGCTGGCCAACTGTTACGATCTTTTAGGCGACCACTCCCGTTCCCTCACCCTTGATCGTCAGGCGCTCGACATCGCCGTCGCCATTGAAGATAGCTACAACCAGCAGAAGCTACTCACACAACTAGCCCTCCAGTACACCGAACTGGGTCGCCCCGAAAACGCCCTCGATTACCATCAGCGCACGCTCTCGCTCTCCGCCTCCACCCCGCCAAGTCCGCGTCAGGACTGGCGCAATCTCACCTATGCCGCACAGACCTTCTACGCGCTGAAACGTTATCAAGCGGCCGCCGCCTACGAGCGCGAAGCGCTACGCCTCAGTCTGGACGAGTCACGCGACCCCGCCCTTGCGCACCTGTCATACACGCATCTCGGCATGATTCTCGCCGGCACGGGTCAATACGACGAGGCCCTCCGGCAGACCGCCGCCGGTCTGGAGGTTGCGCGCGCGCTCCAGAATGATTCGGTCAGCCGCAAGATGATGGCCTACTCACTTCTGCAACTCGGCCATCTGGCGCGGCAGGCGGGCGACTGCCGCGCGGCGCTCGAACGCTACGACGAGGCGCTCAGGCTCTATGACGGCATGGAGATCGCCAAGCTTGACGGCTACGACGCACACAAGGGACGGCTGCTCTGCTATCTGAACGGCAACGACGACGCGGCCATCGAGGGGGAGTTGGCGCGTGTACTGGCGCTCTTCGAGCAGGATCGCACCGAGATCGTCGAGGAGCAGAATCGCAACAGCTTCTTCGACGCGGAGCAGGACATCTACGACATTGCTATCGGCTACGCATACGCGCGGGGCGACAACCCGCGGGCGTTCGCCTACAGCGAGCAGTCAAGAGGCCGCTCGCTGCTCGACCTGCTGACGCACGGCACGAAAATCAGCGCGGCGGGCATGGAGCCTGAAGTGGCGGTCGAGGCCGCGGCCTCGCCGCTCGACCTCGCAGCGGTACAGTCCCAACTGCCGCCCGGAACGCAGGTCGTGCAGTACGCCGTCCTGAAGGACAGGTTACTTATCTGGGTCGTCTCGCGCACGCGATTCGAGGTGCGCGAACGTCTCGTGCCCGCCACCGAGTTGAACGCGCGCATCATGGACTACGTGGCGCTGCTGACGCGCAATGACGAGTCACAGGCCGGTGAGGTCAGGCGGCGTGCGGAGGCGCTCTACGATCTGCTCGTCGCGCCCGTTGCGCCGCTGCTTGGCGACACGTTCGAGGTCTATGTCGTCCCCGACAAGGCGCTCTTCCACCTGCCCTTCGCCGCGCTCGTGGCGCCCGCTACCGGGCGCTACCTGATACAGGACTTCACCTTGTTGTTCGCACCCAGCGCGAGCGTGCTCGTCCACTGCTCTCACACGGCCCGGCAGCGCGCGCAGGTCGCGCACGACGAGACGCTCTTGAGCGTTGGCAACCCCGCCTTCGACCGCGCCGCGTACCCGCAACTGCCCGACCTGCCCGCCGCGGAGGTCGAGGCAAAGAAGGTGGCGCAAATCTACGGCGGCGCGCCCGCACTCACGGGCACCGGCGCGCGGAAGGCCACGTTCATGGAACTCCTCCCGCGCGCCAACGTGATCCACTTCGCCGGTCACTACGTCGCAGACGAGAGCGCGCCGCTACGCTCTCGTCTACTGTTCGCCAAGGATGCGGCTGGCGACGACGCGCTGACTGCCGCCGAGGTCTTCGGCAAGCAACTGCCGCAGGCGCGCCTCGTCATCCTATCCGCCTGCCAGACCGAGCTCGAACGCTACGACAACGGCGAGGGCATGATAGGCATCGCGCGCACCTTTTTGGCGGCGGGCGCGCCGCTCGTCGTCGCCAGCCAGTGGCCCGTCGATTCCTACGCCACCGCGGAGCTGATGGTCAGCTTCCACCGCCTGCGCAAGCTCGAAGGCTTGAGCACGGCCGCCGCCCTGCGCCGCGCCCAACAGGAGATGCTCGCGGGCTCGGACGAGCGCCATCGCGCCCCCTTCTACTGGGCCGCCTTCCTCCCGGTCGGCGGCCACGCCGACTACTGACACGCCGGCTGACACGGGCGCGCTATCTACGGCGTGAAATGATTTCTCGCTCGAATCATGTTTGGATGGACAAGGGGCGTTGCGACCTTAACCGCGTAAGCTGACTGGACAGGAGTTGCTTACCACCTGCGCTCAAACATAATGAGGAGAGAGGATTATGACGCTACCGCACGATACTGCTACCGCCACGATAACCGTTGACGGTCTGGCCCTCAGTTGCTACAACAAGAGCGAGAGCATGTGGGACATGGCCTATCTGCATCACCCCCATTTCCCCTTACATAATCTCGGTCTGACGGTTGCTGACGATGGCGCTAACAACGTGATTGTTACCAACCCTCCGCCCTACCCCATAAGGCTCATCGAATTCCTGGCGGTGAACCCGCAGACGCCGAACTACCCCGGCTCCCCCAACGGCTTCTTCGATCTCGGCCGCATAGCCAAAGCCGATAGGAAGGGTAATCCTCCTGCGCCCGGCAGCGACGCGGCGGAGAACTTCAGGTGGACGATTAACCTCGAAGACTCAGGGGATGTGGATCTCGGCAACGTCCAGTTAAAGAGACCGCCCTTCCGTCTGACCAGAGCGTTCATTCAAAACGGCGTCTTCTACACGACTGCGCTCTCGCCGAAGAATCTGCTCTTAGCGCCCCTCACCAACAACTCGCAGGACGACCCGAACCAGATGAATCAGGCGCAGATTCAATCTCACACCTTCGGCAAGACGAACGGCGAGATTGCGGCTGACATCTTCTGCGCCCCCGATACCGGGAAGGTCATCATCAAGATTGACGGCGTCCTGGTGCTCGAACTGCCGCACAGGCGCGGCCAGCCGTGGCAGATTTCTCTGACAAACCTGTGCCCCAGAGCACAGGGGCCGGCTCAACCGTATGAGAAGGGCGACTTCCATCTGTTTTACGACGTGCTCACCGTAACGGGCCAGCAGCAAGTTATCTGGGGCGAGCCCGTGACGGGCCCGTTCAGCGGGCGCACCGACTGCGACTCAGTTTTTATGGACACGACGCAGAGCCTTGACCCCCTGTTCACCTGATGCGGGACTCATAACCGGCGCGCGTTGCTCCGCGTCGGTTCGGCGAGGCTAATTCGCCCCGCTCAGGGCGCGCCCCGCCGGTGTTCTACTGGCCCCACGACCGACGCTCCAGACGCTCACAGGGCGGAGTTGTGTTACGATCCGCCCCCGATAGGTTAATGTGAAAAGAGGAAGCGATGCCACTTAACCACGAGAGTGCGACGGCCAAGCTTTTGATTGACGGGCTGGCGATCTGCTGCTTCAACCCGCGGGCGCGCGTGTGGGAGGTCGGCTACATGCGCCACCCGGAGCACGAACTCGGCCTCGACTTGGGCGACGGGAGCGACCTGCGTGTTATCCCGCGCGAGGCGCGCGTTATCAGGATCGAGACTCTGAAAGGTAAGACGCCCGCGTACGAAAGTGAGTTCCCGCTCGGCTTCTTCGAACGCGGGCCCGTCCCCGACCGTAAGCGCGACGAGGCCGGCATGAGCACGGATGAGAAGGAGAACTTCCGCTGGGCCATGAACCTCGACGAAGGCACGGACGTGCCGCACGGGCAGATCAAGCTCAAGCCGCCCCCCTATCCCGTGACGATGGCCTATATCTCCGACGCAGTCTTCTACGCCGCGGCGCTCACTGCCAAGAATCTGTTCCTCCTACCCCTCCGGGAGAATCCCGCCGGGATGTCCGCGGCGGCGCTCGAACAGCAACTTTACGGCAAGACCGCGGATCAGATCGGCGCAGACATGAGGTGCGCCGAGGGCGGGGGAATAAGGATCACGATTGACGACGAAGAGCTGCCGCTGCTGCCTCACAGGCCCGGCAACCCATGGCAGATAATGCTGATGAATATGCGCCCGTTCATGATGCACGACGGCGGGCACAGGCACACGGACGCGGACGTGGCGGCCGAGACCACCGCCGGCTCCAATCTTGAACAGGGTGATTTCCAAATTTATTATGATGCGCTAGACGTGACCGGCGAAGAATACTCACTCTGGGGCTATGCGTCACACATGTTCAGTGGTCGCACAGACTGCAACACGCCTTGGGTCGGTGGAACAAGCCTTAAAGGACTTGTCTCCAAGTGATGGAGATGACTCTTGTCCACGGACGCTAATTGGTTTTTGAGGGTTAACTCCCGTCCTTTACCGGAGGCCGAAGAGTGCGTGCGCACCGGAGAGGTAGTCACGGCGCCAAGGTTCCGCGGCTCGCCGACACAGAAAGATGACATCTTGCCGCCGCTGAGGTGCGTCCCGGCGTTTGCAACGGGCTGCCTCCGTAGCGCATCATATCGAGGTTCTTCCTTCTCTCGCGCATCGACGGTGATGCGCCCCATCGCCTCGTTCGGCGGCGGCGTTCTGGATGGTTCGAGAGCAGGCTCAATTTCAACTTCAGAAGCCGCTCACATGTTGAGCATCCGAACGCAGGTTCTTCGCTGCCACCGTTCCGACGAAGCCACTTCGATTCGAAGCTTCTCCTGACGCCCCGCTTCAGGCGGGGGAGGTATAACTACACATGTCCATGAAACTTTACGTCGGCAACCTCTCGTTCCAGACTTCGAGCGAAGATTTGCAGGATCTGTTCTCACAGGCCGGGACGGTCGAGTCGGCTTCGGTCGTCGAAGATCGTGACACGGGCCGCTCGCGCGGCTTCGGCTTCGTCGAGATGGCCTCGCGCGAAGAGGGCGAGGCCGCCATCCAGCAGCTCAACGGCAAGGAAGTCGGCGGGCGCGCTCTGAACGTCAACGAGGCAAAGCCCCGCGAAGACCGCGGCGGTAGTCGCGGCGGCGGCGGTGGTCGTGGCGGCTTCGGCGGCGGCGGCGGCAACCGTGGCGGCGGCGGTGGCGGTCGTGGCGGCGGTGGCGGTCAGCGCTGGTAACACTCTCCGTCTCGCCGGAGACTCTGAGTTATGAGAAGCCCCGGGCCAAGTCAAAAGCTTCGGCCCGGGGTTCTGTCTGTCGGCTGTCGTGTCTTTCGCCGAACGCGGAGAGGTAAGTTTGCGACGAATGTCAGTTGCTCTGAAACAAGCGACGGAAGTGGCTGACCGCGGGGCGGCCTCCACGTCGCGCTGGAACCCGTCTCATACGACGCTCGTCGTCGGCGTTCACCTCCTCAGCCTGCTCGGGCTCTGGTACTGGCCGCGCGCCGTGGATGCCGCGCTCTTCTTGGGACTCTACCTCGTCACATGCTTCGGCATCGGCATCGGGTATCATCGCCTGCTGACGCACAGGGGCTTCATCTCCCCGAGGTGGATGAGGCGTCTGCTCGCTTGGATGGGGTGCGCGGCTTTGCAGGGCGGCCCGGCGTGGTGGGTCTCGGTGCACCGTCGCCATCATCGTGCGGCCGACCGCGAGGGCGACCCGCACTCGCCGCTTGAGAGCTTCTTCCACTCACACGTCGGCTGGATCATGCGCCGGGATGCGCCGGAGCTGGCCGACCCTCATCAGTTGGCGCCGGACGTTTCGGGCGAAGACCCTTTGATGCGCGTGATGGATCGCGGGCTCCTCTTCGTGATGCCGTGGGTGTTGACGGGCGTCTTCTGCTTCGCCGTTGGGGGCTGGCGGGGCGTGCTGTGGGGGACAATCATCAGGACGCTCGCGCTGTGGCATGTGACGTGGTGCGTCAACAGCATCTGCCATCTCTGGGGACATCGGCCGAATCAGACGCGCGACGAGAGCGGCAACGTCTGGTGGGTCGGCCTCCTCTCGCTCGGCGAGGGCTGGCACAACAATCATCATGCGCGCCCGGCCTCGGCGCTGCACGGCTGGCGCTGGTACGAGATAGACGTGTCGGGCTACGTCATACGCCTGCTGGCGCGGCTCGGCCTCATCAGTCAAGTTATTCGCGCGACGCGCGGCGAGGCCGCGTCTTAGCGCGTCGGCTCTGAGTTCTTTGTACGTCCCCTCAAGGGGCGCACTATCTTCAGGTGTCTGTGAGCAAAAGGAGTTGATTGTGGAAAATCAGATTCATAAGAGCGGCGAGCGGGTGGAGAAGTTCTGCGCCGTGTGTGGCGAGGAGCGCGGGCACGTCGTGGCGTCGGTCACGAAGGCCGGGCGCATCACGCGCGTGAGCTGCCCGAAGTGCGGCACGCGCAGCCCGTTCAAGGTTGGGGCCGGGACGACGGCGCGCTCGTCGGCGAAGCCGGGTGCTCCTTACGACAGCTCGTACACGTATCGCGCGGGGCAGTCCATGACGCACCCCGTCTTCGGGGTCGGCGAGGTGACGGCGGTCGTCGAGCCGCAGAAGATAGACGTGCTCTTCCCCGACCGCATGCGCCGTCTCATCCACTCGCGCTCTTCTTAAACCTCGCGGCCGTCCGAAGGCGTGAAGGTGCATTGAAGTGCGGAGCGAGCGTCGTCTGTTGATGGGGCGTTAATTCTTCGAGAGAGGAATCGTCACACTCTACACGGCGCCCGCTGGTTGATAGGGCGATGAGGGCTCGGCGTTTGTCCCGGGGCGGACTTGTCGCGGCCGGCAGGGGCGAGATTTACATCAACGCTTCCTGCCGGTGCGCTCACGCCTTCGGGCTTTCGGCCTTCTCCAACGCGTCGGCGCCGAGATAGTCGGCCCCGCCTTCGGGGAAGCTCACCAGCACGGACTCCGAAGTCCGCCCCTCGTCGCGGGTCGTCACCACGCGCAGCGCCGTTCCGACCTTACCTTTGTACGCACCGTCGAGAGCGCGTACGTGGTCTCCGGCCTTGATGACCGCGCCGGGGTCTACTAGTTCACCAACCATGACCTGCTATTCTCCAATCTCGTCCTTCTCATCCTGAGGGTTACCCTTCCAACCGTCGCTACTGTCTCTCAGAAAGAGCGGTGTCTCTTCACTGCCGTCGAGCGGGTGTCCGTCCGGTCGCCGGCTCTTATCTTCTTCCGAGTCCCTCTGCGCTTTGCTCTCCGGTTCTTCTCTCGCGCTCATCTCTTTTCATCCTTCTCGAATGACTTCCGCTGCCGCTTCCCGCCGATCCGCTTCGGCCAGAATCTCCGCACGCCCCTCGCCCGAGAGACCTTGTAGATACTCCAGAAAGTCTTCGCGCGCCTCGTCGTCTGCGAGGGCAGCCTCAAGGCGCTCGATGAAATCGTCGTAGCCGCTCAAAGGGTTGTCGCCTTTCATACCGCCGACGTTCGGTAGAACTATTCGAGATAGTGCTCGTCGAGGCGGTCGCGCAACGCGGCGGGGAGAGCCTCCCACGGAGCGACCGAGAGCACACGCAGCGTCAGCTTCGACAGGCTGACGCGAGAGTAGCGCCAATGCCCAGACCCTTCGGCGTAGAGCCAGCGATAGAACGGGCCGTCGGCGCGCCGTGTATAGAACGACGTGCGGTCGGCGCGCGCGCCGGGAGCTACTGAATCGACATAAACTCGCAGGTCTCTCATGTGTGCAGCCTACGTCCTACGGGCACGGCGATGTGCCCTGAGCGCGACGAGGTAGTTGAACTCGACGCGCCCTGTAGACTTCATGCCTTTAAGGAAGAACCAGAGGCGGCGTGGCTGACTCGGCGCTGCCGTCGGCCGGCACGTCCTTCGTGTTGTTGATGAAGGGCACGAGCCCCTGCTTGACCTCTTCGAGCGCGATGCTCGTGCTGCGGCGTCGTTTCGGGTCGGCGTCGATGCGAGGCCGCGAGCCGCGCTGTAGCTGCTTGCTCCTCTGCGCGGCGACGATCACCAGTCGGAATCTCGAATCTATCCCGGGCCACACGCCCTCTTCGTCCTCGCGATAAAACCCGCCGCTCGTCTGCTTATCTGATTCTGACATCAGGTGCTTCTCTCCCTGCTCCGCGCTGAGCTAGGCATCCAGACCGACCCGTTCGCGGGAGGGACTAAAACGCATGCATCAGGAAAAAGAGGACGACCAACGCGACGACGCCGAGGGCCGTGCCGTGCAGCCAACTCACAGCCGGGTCGCGACAATACGGGCACCGCATGTGCCGCAGCCGTAAACTCATCCGGCACCAGTGACAGTATCTACGCATCTCTAACTTCAGCCTTGCGCACGCCGCCGGGCTCCCGCTCACCGCACGCACGGCAGCGACAGGATTTGACCCCCGACCACGTCGGTAGCCACGGCTGATGAAGAGACTGTGCTTGGAAAAATTACAAGTAAGGTCAACATCTCTTCAGCCCCTGCGTTTGCGCTATTCACTTCAGGCGATCCGGTTGATTCCGGAGAGGCTGAGAAAGGAGTGAGCTAGACTCGGTTCCTAACCATCTTGCGGTACATGCAGAGATACGTCAACCTTGGATTCTATCCCTCATCCGAAAAGGGGTGGGGTGGTGATTGAGAATTTATGATAGCGGCTCGAATACGCCGGTCGGGCTTCTTCCAGTTCCCTGTTCCGCTGGGCTATCTGTCGCCGCGCAACTGGTACTAGTCCGTCTGTTAACGCCTGATGCGCGACGCAGCGAGGGGGCTCTTTCGATGAAAGAGCCCCCTCATCATTAAGGTCGAAGCGCATTGCCACGCGGCGGCGGTTCTCAGTCTATGCGAACGCTACTCTTTCCCCCATGCAAGCCCGAGCCAGAGGTCTGTCATGGTCGAGTCGTTCAGATAGATGTGGAACGTGCCCGTCGGGCTCGGCAGGGGCACGTTCTTCAAGCGGCCCGCGCGGAGGTTGCCGAGCGAGGCGTCCGCCACGAGAGAATCTTTCGGGCCTGAGCCGTCGGCCTGCGTCGTCACCTCGACGTTGGTCTTCGTCGTCCGCGCGTACAGGTCGGCCCACTTTATCGCCTCAAGGTTGCCACGGCTCCAGAACGGGTAGTGCTCTTCGCTGAGGTCGAGCGATAGTTGCGCGCGCTGTTGCGGGCTCGCGCTCTTGAACTTCGCCCACGCGCCGGGGAACTCGTGCCGCACGGAGAAGAGGCGCACGGAGCCGACGGCCGTTGCCTCTTCGATGCCGGCCTTGAGGTCTGTGACCGCCGCGTTGCGCAGGCCGACGCCGCCCTCGCGCGCCGTGTAGCGAAGGTGGATGATCACGTCGCTGATCGTGTCGTAGTTGAACTGCCTGATTTCCGAAGGCAGCTCCAACTGCCACTCACTGACGGCCCCCGAGCCTTCGAAGGGCAGATATCTCTCGTCGCGCAGGTTGGTCTCGAAGAGCCCCGCGTCGTTCTGCCCCGAGCTGGTGACGATGGACTGAAGGCTCCCGAAGTGGTCGCTGAAGCGCGGGTCTTCCGCGCCGGAGCGCGCGTAGCCGTCCTCGCCGACCTGCGGGCTCTGCCTGACGGAACTCTTCAACAGCGTGAGCGTGCAGTTGACGCTCGAATAAGGCCCGGAGACGCTCGGGATGCTGAGCGAGACGGACTTGATGCGACGGAAGTAATGGCCGGGGCAGTCGAGGTCGAACAACTCTTCCGGCAGGAAGACCGTGCAGCGGCCGACCGCGCGCAACTGCAACAGAGCCTTCGGGTCGAGCTGGAGCAGACTTACGTGTCGCGTCAACTCATACTCGCGCCGGTTGAGGTCTTGGTAGGCCATCTCCATGCGCTTGATGTCGAGGTGCAGTTTCTCGCCGGCCAAGAGGCCCTGCTTCCCCGAGAGATAGCCGAACTGTAGGAAGCTCAACGACGAGTCGCCCAGCTCGTGTTGCAGCGCCCGCTCGGCCTTCTTCGCCACGTCGAAGGCGAACTGGAAGCACTGCTGGTAGAGCCCCTTCACCTCGCGCCGGAGCCATGTGTAGAAGGCTTTGTTCGCGGTCTTCCCGTTCTTCTCCTCGGTCAGAAATCGCTCGACCTCTTCGGCCTGACGAATCTGCTGCTGATGATTCGTCCACTCGCGCTCGGCCACCGCTTCGCGAATCTGCGCGGCGCGCAGTTGCTTGAAGAGCTGCGTTATCTCCCTCCCGGCGAGGTTGCTTTGCAGCGCCCACTCCTGCTCCCTGCGCGCATAGGAGCCGATCTTCGCGGCCTTGTTGGCTTGGAAGGTCAACTGGTCGGCCCGCTCGCGCTCGACCATCGCCATCATCGAGAACATCTTGGCGAGGAACATGCCGCCGAACTTCACGGCCGCGCCCGCGCCCATCGGCTGCGCCTGCGCGCCGAACTCGGGGATGAGGGACATGTCCGAGCTGATCAGCTCGTTTGTGACGGCCGCGTCCTGATGCGAGCGCGCCTGCTGCAACAGGTCAAGCTCCTTGACCTCGTAGGAGCTGACCTTCTTCCCTTCGGTAATGCCCTTTGTGTCTTTGCTCACGTCGATGTCGATGTCGCGCGGTTCGAGCGCGGGCTCGCCCTGCTTGAACTTCAACTTGAGGAGGTTCTCTTTGTCGAGTTCGTCGAGCTCGGGGAGACTGATGTCGCCCGCCTCTTTGCCGAGCAGACGCTCGTAGTAGGTGAAGCGCTGCGCGGCGTTGGCGATTGAATGCTCAAGTCCCTCGCGCGTCTTGGCCGCCTCCTGAAGCTGCCCGTACCTGATCGCTTCGACGAGGCCGAGCATGATCCGCTCGTGATGCGCGCGCAGCAGGGTGAGCGCCTCGTTGTCCTCCTTCTCGATGGCGGAGAGCAGCCCGCTTCCCAGAGACTTCACCTCCTGACAAATCTCCACGGCCTTCTGAAGCAACTGCTGGAAGCGCACGAGCGGCAGCGGTTGATTCAAGCCGCCGATTATCGCCGACACGTCGAGCCCCGAGGCGGCGGCGCGCGCCAGCAGCGCCGGATCAATCGGCGGCTCGAAGAGCGGGAGTTGCCGGAAGATACCTTGAATGTTCAGGCTGTTACGAATCTTGAAGAGGCGGTCGGCGACCGTGTCCCAGTAGCCGAGGAGCTTGTCGTTGCGTGGGATGCAGAAGTAGAGCGCGTTGCCGATGCTGCGCACGGCGTTGAGCTGTCCGTCATCGGAGGTGCCGCCGGGAGACGGAGAGTTGTCGAACCCGATGTCGCCTTCAAATTCGACGAGGGCGTTGCCGAAGGCATCGAGGTCGTCCTTGAAGTTGGCGTAAGTCTGCGCGCGCACCGAGCCACGCTTCGGGACGGACTGAGGGCGCGGCCCGAGGATGTTCGCCGCGAGCACGTAGAGCTGTTCGGCCTCGTTGATGGCCTCGCCCGTGTCCTGCCTGAAGAGGCTGTCGCCCCACGCGATGAGGTTGTCGAGATAGGCCATCACCGTCTTGAACATGTAGGCCGTCTGCCGGTAGCGCGCGACCACGTGCGGGCGGAACGGCGCGTCCTTCCACGCGTGGATGTTGTTGATGGTGTCCTGTTGCAGCGCGGGGTCTGCGCCCGTGGCGAGGTTGACGAGAATCTCTTCGATCAGCTTTACATCTGTGTACTGGAACGGCTTCACCTTCCAGAAGCGCTCGGGCGTCGGGCCGTCGCTGTTGTCGGTCGGGTCGAAGACGTAGTGGAACCAGCGCATCGCGTCCTCAAAGTGCTGGTTCTTGCTGAGGTGGATGGCGATGGTAAAGGGGACGTGATAGAAGAGCTCCCAGTTGTAGACGGAGTAGGCGCCGCTCGAAGTGAAGTCCAAATCCTTGACCGGGTAGGGCTCGGCCACCATGCCGGAGGGGTCGTACTTCGCGTTCGAGAAAAGCTGCTCGTAGAGCACGGGCTTCGGCTTCCCGTCGGGCAGCAGCTCGAACGTCCCGTCGGCCTTGCGCACGTAGTCTGTGTCCATCTCTTGCAGCCCGCTGACTGACTTCTCAATCAAGGCCCTGACGAGCTTCGGCACGTACGGGTGGAAGTGCGTGGCGAACAGGTAGCTGAGCGAACGCTGGTGGACGGTGACCTGCTTGCCGTAGGCGGAGACGACCTGCAATTGATTGATGTCGGCCGCCGCTTCGAGGCCGAGCTGCTGGTCGTAGTAGCCGTGAAATGGTTTGCCCATGACGGTTCAGTTTCCTCTTCTGTTAAGCGCCGTTCGAATCATGGCCTAGCCGCCGAAGCCCTTCTGAGCGCCGAGCTGGCCGCCCACGTTCATGCCCTTCAACGAGACGGAGTTGAGGCCGCTTCCGTCAATCATCGACGGCCTGATGCCGCCGCTCGTGTCGGCGAACATCTCGAAGGCGGACGTGGACATGGCGGGCAGTTGCTGCACGTTGACGCCGCCGCCGCCGCTGACCCACGCGTCGCCGAACTGTAGGAGCGTGCCGGGGCTCGTGGCCCAGTCGAAGTTGTCTCCGAACTCGTAGATCGACAACGGGTCGAACTCGACCGGCCCGCCCGGGTCGAGCCATTCGGGATCGCTGGCCGTGATGGGCACGTCGAAGTCGAGATCGGGCCCGACGACCGGGACGATCCAGTCCTGCCATTCAAGGAAGGTCTGTTCGGTGAGCGTCGGCTCCACGTAGAAGGTGTGATGGCGATCCTGAAAGAAGAAGGGATTTATCAGGGGCGCGAACTCGGGCACGACCAACTGCGGCAGGTTGGACGGCAGGAGCACCGAGAACTTGTCGGCCTTTTCCAGAATCTGCTTCTGCACCTTGGGGCTCGCCGAAGATGAGCCGCCGCTCTCTTCGACCTTCTCGACGAAGGAGAC
>JBJMGQ010000219.1:0-3687 GCA_045807845.1 Pyrinomonadaceae bacterium
CCTGCGTCGCGGTCACTAACTCCCAGCCCTCATCGCCGAGACTGTCGAGAGGGAGCCGGGCGCAGGTCGTCTTGTACTCCCAGCGCGGGCGGCTCTGCTGCGCTTCGCGCGCGAACCCGACACAGAACAGCGAGACGAGCAGCATTGCGGCGAGTGCGATTCTTTTTCTCATGCCCCGCAGCATAAGAGAGGCGCGCGCGCCGCGTAAAGAGTCGCGCACGGGTGCGAGGTTGAATCCTTCGCGGTTGGCGGTTAAGATGCCGCGCCATCTTCAAGTCCAACTGAGCAGGAGACCATACACCAGATGTCAGCACAGACGCCGCAACCTTCCCCCGAACACTTCTTTGAGGCGGTCACCGCCTACCAGCGCTCGGCCGCGCTCAAGGCCGCCGTCGAGCTGGAACTCTTTACCGCCGTCGCCGAAGGCAACCGCGATGCGAAGTCGATAGCCGCGCGCTGCAATGCTTCCGAGCGCGGCGTGCGCATCCTCTCCGACTTCCTCGTCATCACAGGCTTCCTGACGAAGGACGAAGGCGGCTACGGTCTGACGCAGGACTCGGCCATCTTCCTCGACCGTCGCTCGCCGGCCTACATGGGCGGCGCGCTCGACTTCCTGCTCGCGCCGACGCTCCTCGCGGGCTTCGAAGACCTCGCGGGCGCGGTGCGCACGGGCGGCACGGTCATCCCCGATGGCGGGACGGTCGCCGTCGAGAATCCGCTCTGGGTGAAGTTCGCGCGCGCGATGGCGCCGATGGCCGCGCCGGTCGCGGGACACCTGCCGCCGCTCGCAGGCGCAGGCACGGAAGGGAAGTTTAAAGTGCTCGATCTTGCCGCCGGCCACGGCCTCTACGGGCTCGCGTTCGCGCGGCACAACCCCGAGGCGGTGGTCGTCGGGCTCGACTGGCCGGGCGTGCTCGAAGTGGCGAAGGAGAACGCGCAGCGCGCGGGCGTCGCCGAACGCTATTCGACCATCGAGGGCGACGCCTTCAGCGCAGACTTCGGCGAGGGCTACGACGTTGTCCTGCTGACGAACTTCCTGCATCACTTCGACCCGCCGACCTGTGAACAGCTTCTCCGCAAAGTCCACGCGGCGCTCAAAGAGGGCGGCGCGGCGCTCACGCTCGAATTCGTGCCGAACGCAGACCGCGTCACGCCGCCGCTCCCCGCCGCCTTCTCCCTGACGATGCTCGCAGGCACGCCCGCGGGCGACGCCTACACCTACCCCGAACTCGAACGCATGTTCGCCGCCGCAGGCTTCTCAAGCAGCGAAGCACACCAACTGCCAGCCTCGCCGCAGCAGGCCATCGTCTCAAAGAAGTGATGCAAACGGTCGATACGGAGGCGAAGAACGTGAGCCCACGCGGACTACTTAGACTGCTTCTCGCGGCGTTCATCTTCGGCCTGCTTGCGTCCGCGCCCGTGCGCGCGCAGGAAGCAGTCGCGAAGACTGTGAAGACCTTCAAGCTCGGCGAGACGGACGTGCATGTGAACGTCTACGAGCGCGCGGGCGCGGCAGTCACGCTCTTCGCGCCGCATCACAACGAGCTGGGCGCACTCAAGGCCGCGAAGGATGCGGTCGCCGCGCGCGGCGGTCGCTTCGTCGAGGTCGAGGCGTTCGACGAGGCGGGTGCGCCCGCACGCCGCCTGCGCTTTCGCGTCGGCGGCAAGAATTACAGCGTTGACCCAAACCGCATCTACACCGCCAACGGCCGCAAGTGTCTGGGCCTTCCGCCCGACGCGGAGGCCGCGGTCAAAGCCTTCGCCGGAGAACTGCTCGGGCTGCTCTTCGCCCCCGGCGGCGCGACTCTGCGTGAGGACGAGACGCTCTTCGTTGCCGTGCATAACAACGGCGACGTGGAGAAGAGCCCGGTCACGGAGCGCGACTCAGACCTCTCCGCGGTCGCCTTCGTCCGTCCCTTGCGTTCGCGCACGACCTTTCGCGGCGCGTTCGAGGAGTCGGCCGCGGGCGTCTATCTCTCGAACACCGAAGACGACGAAGACAACTTCATCATCGTCACAGAGCCGCGACTGCTCGGTCACTTCGCCGCGCGCGGCTTCAACGTCATCGTGCAGAAGCCCGCGGCGCAGCTCCGCGCGCCCGGCTGCTCCGTCGATGACGGCTCGCTCTCCGTCCACGCCTCCTTCAACAACATCCCCTACATCAACCTCGAAGCGGACATCACGGGCGGCGCCGCGCGCCAGCGGCAGATGCTCGAAGCCGTCTACGACCTCATAAAGACGAAGCAGTAAGAGCCGCTCCGGAACGCAGAAGTCAGAACGATGAACGATGAACTGAAGGCACAAGGCTTTCAGTTCATCGTTCCGCGTTCTGACTTCTGCGTTTCAGGTGATCCGTTTGCCGCGCGGGGCACGCGTTACAGGTGAGCGGGAACGCACCCGCGCAAGGCCGGCGGGCAGACGCGTTCCTCCGGTGAAGGTTGAAGGCCATGAGAGCAGCGTTCAGCACAAGAGCCACGGCGCTCATCCTGTTCAAGCTCGCGGTAGCGACCCTCTTGGTCTGCGCCGCGGGCGGGCGCGCACTCGCGGCCGACGGCGACAACGACGGCAAGACCCCTAATCCCGCTCCCTCGCGGGGGACTACAACGAACATGAAGGTTGCAGACTTCGACGAGGCGCTCTCGACTGCGCTCGCGCGGCGCGGAGCCGGGGCGGCGCGTGTGACCTGTGACGGGCGCGACCCCGTCGCGCGCCGCATCCTGAACGAGTACGGCGCGGTCTTCTTCGCCTCCGGCGGTGCGACGCCGCCGCCCGTCTGCATCTTCGCGGGCGCGGAGGAGGTCGAGACGTTCCAGCGCGCGGCGCGCATCGAGATGCAGGAGATCGGCGGGGTGTCGATAGAGTTACAGCCCGCCGCGATGCGCTCTCTGCTCGCGGCGCGCGTCGAGGCGCAGGTCGAGGGGCTCGACATCACGCCGCGCGACGGCTCGGAGTCCGCGCGGCGCGGCTACGCAGACACGGTCAGGCTGTGGAACTCGCGCCTGCTGCCCGCGCTCGAATACTGGCGCGCGCAGGGGCGCCTGACGGATGAAGAGGTCGAGCGCGTGCGACTCCTGCCCGTGCGCGAGCAGGTCGGCGCGGTGCTTGAGCTTGAACGCGGCGGCGTCTACTTCAGCAAGGATTTTTCCAAGTCGATTCTTTATTCGGTCGCCGCACCCGGCGCTTCGCAGCATCTCTCGTTGCTCGCCTTCGACGCGGCCGAGTACGGCGACGAGCGCGTGCGTCAGGTGCTCGCGCGCCACGGCTGGTTTCGCACCGTGCGGAACGACTGCCCGCACTTCACCTACCTCGGGCTGCCCGAGAGCCGCCTGCCCGCGCACGGCCTGAAGAAGATCGAGACGCGCGACGGCGAGTTCTGGGTGCCGAACAGCGTCGATGCCGGTGTCGAGTTGCAGTCGGACTTAGCGAAGAAGAATTAACCACCGCAGACGCAGGGGGCCCAGAAGATGCGCAGACACATGCAACCCTCTGTGTCCCCTCTGCGTCCTCTGCGTCTGCGGTGGTGAAACGCCCTCCACTCTACTCACAAGCTGAAAGTAATATAAACTCCTTGCGTGCACGATGAACGCCGGACGGCAGGGGCCGAAGATGCAACGGAGAACGATTCCGTGACGGCGGAGCCACGTCTCATCCGCGGCGTGGGGCTCGCCGGGGCGACGACGCTGAACA
>JBJMGQ010000220.1:0-6067 GCA_045807845.1 Pyrinomonadaceae bacterium
CCTTACCGCATTCCCGAAGGCCACTACTTCATGATGGGCGACAACCGCGAGAACAGCCGTGACAGTCGCTACTGGGGCCCCGTCTCGCGCGACCTCATCGTCGGCCGCGCCATGTTCGTCATCTGGTCTTCCGACCTGAGCGCGCCGCAGGCACAGGGCTTTTCGGGCCTCGTTCAAGGCTTCTTCACAAACACTCGCTGGAACCGTATCGGCACCCTCCTGCGCTAACCCTTCACGCCTCGACGCGGCGGCAGCGCCCCCAAATGTTGTACCCTCCCGTCTCCCAAATACAGCGGCTTGTACATTTTCTGGTTGACGACTTAAAGTAAGTTCTGATAGCATCCGCCGCGACTCCGCAGTGGGCATGGATTTACAGGCATGTGCCCTTCGCCCCTCGAACAAGAGACGCAGACGACAGGAAGGTCGCCCTTTTCAGCGATGCAGTGTGCCGTTTGCAGCGAAGAGTACACGGACGAATTGAACGAATGCCCGGGACGCCTGACAGCGGAGTCGGCGCCAAGAGACACCCCCCTCGAAGCGGCAGCTTTAGCAGTTGATTACAAGAGCCTGTGGCGCCCCAACCCGCGCCGCAGGCCGACGCTCCAGATATGACCGATAACTCGAACGTCACGGCCCGCGCCACGCAAGCTCCAAACAACTCGACTCTCATCGAATTTCCCGGCGCCAACCGCAACCGACCGGCTTGGCGCAAGGAGTTGAGCGAGCGCTTTCGCGAAATCCAGCAGAAACGCGCGCGCGATGCCGACGGCGACGCCGCGCCGCACACCGCCGAGCAGTCTCACAAGACCCTCGACGATGCACGCGCGTCGGCCAAGGGCCGGGCGGCTGAGTCCGCCTCCAAACAACTCGGCCTCGTCCCGACACCGGACGAGCCGGAGCTGAATCCTCTGGTCGCCGCCGCCCTGCGCCGCATCGAGCGCGCGCGTGCGAGCGAAGCGGTCACGCGTTCGGCCTCCGGTCGCGGTCAGGCCGCCACGGCCGCCGCGCGCGTGGTCGAGGAGCAGCTCGTACAGGAGGCGCCCGAGCCCGTCGCGCCACCGCCGCCGCCCCTCGTCGTCGTTCAGCCCAAACAGCCTTTGAAGGTTGAGCCGCCGCCCGCCTTGAAGGCCGAGCCTGCCGCGGCTAAGGCTTTCGTCGAAGAGACCGAGGCGCCCGCGGCTGTTGCTCAAACGCCCGCGACTCAAACGTCTGTGACGCGTGAGGTCGAGGCCGTCGCCGAGCCAGTTAAGAAGCTGGAGGTCGCGCAGGCCACGCCGCAACTCCAAGCGCCGGTCGAGGCGGAAGCTCAGTCAACTTCTTCGCGCCTGCCGCGACACATCTCGGGCGTGCTCGACGAGTTCTGGCTTGAGCGACAGGGCATCGAGCTTCTACCGAAGGTCGAAGAGAAGGAGCTGACGTACGACGACCGCGCGCCGCGCTTCAAGCGCATGGCCGCGGCCTTCACAGACCTGCTCGCCGTCGCCTTCCTCTGCGCGCCCTTCGCGGCGGCCATCGAGCTGTCCATCGGCAACTGGCACGACCCGCGCGTGTCGAGCTCGATGGCGTTGATAGCGGCGCTCGTGATGTTCCTCTATCACACGTGCGCGGTCGCGCTGGCCGGCCGCACGCCGGGGATGCGGCTCTGCGCGCTCCACATCGTGGACGCGCGCAAGGCTTGCGTGCCGACGACGGGCCAGTGCGCGCGCCGCGCCATCGTCTATATGCTCTCGCTCGCGACCGGCGGGCTCGGCCTTCTCTACTCGCTCTTCGACGCAGAGGGGCGCACCGCGCACGACATCCTCTCCGGCACCGTCGTCGTCAGGGATTAGAGTTCAGAACAACAGGCAGCGGGGGGCGCGTCTGTGACGGACGCGCCCCTCTTTTTGTCTTCACAACGGAGTCTGTTAGCCTTTGCGCGAACCTCTTCAAGGCGAACACGGATGAACGAGCAGTTAATCGGCGAAGTGTTGGAGGAGCTGCGGCCCGCGCTCTCGGGGCGGCCGTGGGGAAAGGTGTTCCAACTCTCCGGCAACACTCTGGCGGTTGACTTTCGCACGGGCGACGGCCGTTACCTGCTGCTCTCGGCCGACCCTGCGCGCCCGCGCCTGCACATGATCGCGCGCACGGTGCGCGAGCTTGAGCGCGCCTCACTCGCGCCCACGCAGTTCGCGCTCTTCCTGCGCAAGGCGCTCGGCGGCGCGACGCTGCGTGAGCTGACGAAGGACGAAGGCGAACGCGTTGTGCGCTTCAAGTTCTCTGTGCCCGACGCTGTCGGAGACGAGAGCGAGGCGACGCTCGTCGCGCAACTGACGGGACGCTCCGCCAACCTTTTTCTGCTCGATGAGCGCGTGCGCGTCCGCATCGCCCTGCGCCCCACACGCGGCGCGGGCCAGACCGAGGGCGAAGTCTACAGCCCACCCGAGCGGAGTCCCGCCGCTGCTCCGCGAGATGTTGAGACGAAGCGCAACGGCCCGGACATTCCGCGCGCGGGCTTCGCTTCCCTCTCTGAAGCGCTCGATTGTTTTTATCTTCGTCAAGAGACTGAACGCGCCTTCGACACGCGAGCAGGGTCGGCAGCCGCGCGGCTGCGTCAACAGATTGCGAACCTGCGGAAGCTGCGCGACAACCTGCGCCGCGATCTCGCCGTGCACGGCGACGCCGAAGAGCACAAGCGCGCGGGCGACCTGCTGCTCGCCAACATCGGCACGGCCGAGCGCGTGGGCGGCAAGGTGCGTGTGACCGACTACTATGCTGAGAACGCGCCGACCGTCGAGATTGAGATTGACGAGAACCGGACTTTGCAGGATGAGGCCGCGCGACGCTTCGCGCGCTATGCGAAGGCCAAGCGCGCGGCGCGCGAGATTGCGGAGCGACTCGAAAAGATAGAGCCGGAGCTGGCCATGCTCGAAGCGAGACGGGTCGAGCTTGAGCAGATAGTCGCGGCGCGCGACGAAGACGCGCTTGCGGCCTTCGACGGCAAGAAGTCGGATGAGAAGAACAGGGGCGGCCGTCCAGGCACGGTCGAACGCGAGAAGGGCTCGAAGAAGTCTTCGGCCGAGAAGGGTCGCACGCTCAGGCGTTACCGCTCGTCGGACGGCTACGAGGTTATCGTGGGCCGCGGCGCGCGCGAGAACGACGAGCTGACGTTCCGCGTCGCGCGCTCCTACGACACTTGGATGCACGCGGCCGACTATCCCGGCTCGCACGTCGTCGTCCGCGCCAGAGGCAAAGACGATCCAATCCCGCACCGCACGCTAGTCGAGGCCGCACGCCTCGCCGCGCACTTCAGTCAGGCGGGCAAGGACGCGAAGGTCGCTGTCAACTACACGCAGCGCAAGTTCGTCTCCAAGCCACGCGGCGCGGCGCCCGGCCTCGTTTATCTCTCCTCCTTCCGCACGCTCCTCATCGAGCCCGCCGAAGAGATCGAACGCATCTGACCTGATTCTTTGCAAATGACGAACACTTTCGCGACGCCCTCCCGTTAGTCTGAAAACAGTATGAGCACTAATCTTATCGACACTGTTGGAGAGACGGCGGCGAGCGTGCTGGACGGGCTGGCGGAGGCAGTGCTGGGGCCTGCTTCGACGTTGCGCGATGGAACGGAGCACGCGGGGGTGGAGCTTCCGCGCGACCTCTACGCGCACGCGGGCGCGCAGACCGAGTGGTGGTACTACACGGGTCACTTGTTGACGGACTCAGGGCGCAGGCTCGGCTTCGAGCTGGTCTTCTTCAAGCGGCGGACAGACCTCGACCGCTTCGGCGTCGTGCCGCTGCGGCTCATCGGCAATCCGCTCTACCTCGCGCACTTCGCTCTGACGGACGAGTCCCGGCAAAGCTTCCGCTACGCGCATCGCAAGAGCGCCAACGGCCTCTTCGACCCAGCGGCGCGCGCCGACTCGCGCCGTCTCTATCTCAGGCTTGGCGACTGGACTGTGCGCGAGGCGCACGGCCTGCACCTGCTCCGCGCGACCTTAGGCTCAGACCTTCTCTTTGAAGCCGCGCTGCGCCCCTCGAAGCCCGCCGCGCTCAACGGGCGCGAGGGCGCAGGCGTCAGCTTCAAAGATCACGGCGAGGCTTCGCGCTACTTCTCCTACACGCGCATGGAGGCCGAGGGCGACCTCACGCTCGACGGCGTGACCGAGCGCTTCCGCGGCGAGGCGTGGATGGACAGAGAGTTCGGCACGTGGGCGACGACGCGGGGGCAGAAGGGCTGGGACTGGTTCAGCATCCAGCTCGAAGACTCGACCGAGCTGATGGTCTACCACATACGCG
The DNA here is from genome assembly GCA_045807845.1 of Pyrinomonadaceae bacterium. Taxonomy (GTDB): domain Bacteria; phylum Acidobacteriota; class Blastocatellia; order Pyrinomonadales; family Pyrinomonadaceae; genus QHXN01. The sequence continues at coordinate 4,273 of JBJMGQ010000220.1, forward strand.
ACGCCGCGAATCGCCCTTCGACTTTCTCCAGCGGCACCTTCATCGACGCCGAAGGGCGCGGCACGCACCTCTCGCGCGAAGACTTCGAGCTGGAAGCCACCGAACACTGGCGCAGCCCGCACACCAATGCGACCTACCCGGGCGGCTGGCGCCTGCGCGTGGCGCGCGCGGGGGTTGACGTGACCATCACGCCCGTCCTCAAAGATCAGGAGTTGGACACGCGCGGCTCCACGATGATCGTCTACTGGGAGGGCGCGTGCGAGGTCGCGGGGCGTCGCAACGACGTTGACATCAAAGGCCGCGCCTACGTCGAGCTGGTCGGCTATGACCGCTCGCACGAGTCGCCCTCGCTCGTCACCTTCCTCTTCGGCTCGGCCCTCGACCGCGGCTGGCGCAGCATCTTCGGCTGAGTCGCGCGGGCAGCACTTGCTCGCGGGGGCTTCCTATGTTCTTCTTACACCCATGTGGTTTTTAACTATCCGGGCCGTACCGAAGCCCGATTCTCAGCTCGCGCTCGAAAGAGTCGTCGCTTACGTGAGCTGCTGGATTGATTTTCAGCTTCAAGACGGGGCGGAGCTGCTCGCCAAGCATTACATCGAACAGGCGGGGTGGCTCCCCGAAGAGGTCGAGGACGCGGTGTGGGTCGTGGGCGAGGATTACGCCGACGACCAGAAGAACGCCCTGTACTACTCCGAGGCCGAGAGTGAGGGCGCGACCCTTGTCTTCCACGAAACGCGCGCAGCGGGTCAGGGTGTCCCTAACTCGCCGGCGGCAACGTCTAAAAAATGAGCTTGAGCGAACATAGCAGACAAAGAAGTTCAGAGGAGCTATTCGCGCGTGCGGTCGAGCTGATGCCGGGTGGGGTGAACTCGCCGGTGCGCGCGTTTCGGGGCGTGGGCGGAACGCCGCGCTTCATCGCTTCAGCGAGCGGGGCCACGATGACCGACGTGGACGGGCGGACGTACATCGACTATGTCGGCTCTTGGGGGCCGATGATTCTCGGCCACGCCGCGCCGGAGGTCTTGGATGCTCTGCACGAAGCGCTCGGGCGCGGCACGAGCTACGGCGCGCCGACCGAGCTTGAGTGTGAGATGGCCGAGGAGATAATCGACGCCGTCCCCTCAATCGAGATGGTGCGCATGGTCAATTCGGGGACGGAGGCGACGATGTCTGCGCTCCGCCTCGCGCGCGGCGCGACGGGGCGCGACAAGATCGTCAAGTTCGAGGGCTGCTATCACGGCCACGGCGATAGTCTGCTCGTCAAGGCCGGCTCCGGCGTGGCGACGTTGGGACTGCCCGACAGTCCGGGCGTCACTGCCTCGGTCGCGGCCAACACCATCACCGCGCCCTTCAACGACGCCGCCGCGCTCGAAGAGGTCTTTGCAGAGCACGGCTCGGATATCGCGGCCGTCATCGTCGAGCCCGTCGTCGGCAACATGGGCTGCGTGCCGCCGCGCGAGGGCTACCTGCAAGCCTTGCGCGACATCACCGAGAGGCACGGCGCGCTGCTCATCCTCGACGAAGTGATGACCGGCTTTCGGCTGGCACGCGGCGGCGCGCAGGAGCTTTACAACGTGACGCCCGACCTCACCACGCTCGGCAAGATCATCGGCGGCGGGCTGCCCGTGGGCGCGTACGGCGGCCGTCGTGACTTGATGGAGCAGATTGCGCCCGCGGGGCCGGTCTATCAGGCGGGCACGCTCTCGGGGAACCCTCTGGCGATGACGGCGGGCTTGGCCGTGCTCAGGCGTCTGCGCGACCCGAAAGTCTACGAGCGACTTGAAGCGGCGGGGCG
>JBJMGQ010000221.1:0-9477 GCA_045807845.1 Pyrinomonadaceae bacterium
CGGAGAACTGACTTGGCTCAACTTTGGACGATCATCTTTGTGGCCTTCCTCGCAATCGCTTTCGCCCTCGCACACTGGCACGACCATGAGGAGGTAAAACGGCGGGAGCGAAGAAACATGGCCGGCGAGGAAAAGGACAGCACTGAGGATTGAGCATTAAGAGAGGCCGTCATCGTATCAACAGTCATCGACAGATGATCGACCCGGCCTTAAGCGGAGTGTGCTGTCATGAGCCGCCGTCATAGAATGAAGGCATGTGGTCAAAGATGTTCGAGAAGAGGCGCGTAGGCTATCTGGCGTCCGTGCTCGGCACCGCCGCCGTGACGGGCGCGCTCAAGCTCTTCGGCGGGCACGTCAATTCGACGACGGTCGCGCTCGGCCTGCTCATCGTCGTGCTCTTCGTCGCGACGGGGTGGGGCTCGCGCCCGGCCGTGCTCTCCTCGTTGCTGGGCGTCGTCTGCTTCAACTTCTTCTACCTGCCGCCGGTCGGCCGACTCAGCATCGACGCGCCGGACAACTGGGTCGCGCTCTCCGCCTTTCTCGTCACGGCGATGACAGCCGGCCAGCTCTCTTCGCGCTCGAAGCGCCGCGCCGAGGAGGCCGACGCAGGAAGGCGCGAGATAGAGCGGCTCTACAGAGAGCTTCAGGACGCCTTCGAGCGCGCTAGTCAGGCGAAGGCTTTGGAGCAGAGCGAGCGCCTGAAGTCCGCGCTGCTCGACGCCGTGACGCACGACCTGCGCACGCCGCTGACCTCTATCAAGGCTTCCGTCACCACGCTGCTCGAAGACTCCCGCTCCGGGACGCAAGTCAAAGAGTCTGTGGCGCTCGACGAGGAGGGGCGCGGCGAGATGCTGGAAATTATAGACGAGGAGACCGACCGCCTGAACCATTTCATCGAAGGGCTGGTCGAGATGGCGCGCATCGAGGCCGGCGAGATGCGCCTGCGACGCCGCTGGGGCTCAATCGAGGAGATAGTCGCGGCGGCACTCGACCGTGCCGCCCCGCTCACGCGCGCTCACGACGTGCGGGTCTCGATAGATACGCAACTGCCCGTCGTGCGCGTGGACGCCAAGGCGGTGGCCGAAGTCGTCTACACGCTCGTAGACAACGCCGCCAAGTATTCGCCCGCCGGGACGAGCATCAGAGTGGAGGCGAGACACGACGGCGACCAGATGATACATCTGAGCGTCGAAGACGAAGGGCCGGGCGTTCCCGTGGAGCTTCGCGAGCGAGTCTTCGACAAGTTCTTCCGCGCGATGAGGGACGGCGACTCGGGCACGAACCAGCCGCCGGGTACGGGGATGGGTCTCGCCATCGCCAAGGGGCTTGTAGAGGCCCACGGCGGGAGCATTCGTATCGAAGACGCGCACGGCCGCGCCGGGAGCCGCGTTGTGGTGATGCTCCCCGTCGGCGACGACGAGGAGAGCACACCCGAAGGCGTAAGGCTATTAAGCGCCGGTGGAAAAGATGGACGAGAAGCAGCGCATACTAATCGTTGACGACGAGCCGCAGATAACCCGCGTCTTGCGCCGCAGCCTCACCTCGCACGGCTACGAGGTGCGCGTGGCGGGCGAGGGTCTGGCCGCGATCCAGACCTTCGGCGACTGGCCGCCCGACCTCGTCGTCACTGACCTCTCGATGCCCGGAACCGACGGGCTTCAGCTCTGCCGGAACCTGCGCTCGATCTCGAAAACCCCGATCATCGTGCTCTCCGTCAGTGGCGCGGAGAAGACGAAGGTCGAGGCGCTCGACGCGGGCGCGGACGACTACGTCACCAAGCCCTTCGGCATGGACGAGCTGCTGGCGCGCATACGCGCCGCGCTTAGGCGTGTGCAGGCGTCGAAGGACTCCGCCGCGTCGCCCGTTCTGGAAGCAGGAGATTTCCGCGTAGACCTCGAAAACCGTCGCGTGACGGTGAAGGACTTGGAAGTTCACCTGACGCCGAAGGAGTACGACCTGATGGTCTATCTCGTCAGCCACCCCGGAAAGGTCTTGACCCACCGCACGCTGCTCACCTCGATCTGGGGCGGCGACTCATCCGAGCAGACCGAGTACCTGAGAGTCTTCGTCGGACAGCTTCGCAAGAAGGTCGAGCCGGACACGGCCGCCCCTCGCTACATCCTCACAGAACCCTGGATCGGCTACCGCTTCGACCCCGGCTCTTAGACTCATCTCAAACTCTCCGCGGCTTATAAAACATTTACGAACCTTTTATCCCCCTCTTATATGCGGGGGAGTAGCATCTTGTCGCCGGCAAGAGGTAGTGGCGCTTGTCGTTGACAATTTGTCTGCCGAAGTCGTTCGCCGCAAACCCTTCGGGGGAAGCGTGACGGGCGGCGCGGGGGAACCAACGTCCCGACAGCCGAAACGGAGGCTCGCGGGACACGGGGCGCATCGCCGTTGAACTGCCATGCAGGTGGTTCCGGCGTAGGACACTTCTCAGTCCGAGCCCGTCAGCTAACCCCGCAGGCTTTACAGAGAAGGGCACGAATGAGGCTCACGTTCTACGGAGGGCGCGGGGCGCGTATGTGCGTGCTCCGCGCCCTCCGTAGTGTGTGAGCCGAGGTGAAGACCTTGAATAGGGATGAAGAATCGCTCAGAGAGTTGAAGGAGACCGAAGGCCGTCTGAAGGAGTTATGCCTCTGGTCGCGACAGCGCGGGTGGACGTGGCAGGCCGTAGGCATCGTATCGGGCCTCCGCTTCTTCCTGCTGGAACTCGGCTACAACTTCAACTGAACGGAGGGCCGCGATGCTAGACCTCGTTTTCGTCGTCTTAATAATCGCCTTCTTCCTGCTCGCGCTCGCTTACGTGCGCGGGTGCGAGAAGTTGCAGTGAGGAGCGCTCGGATGAATCTCGAATCAATGTTAGGGCTGGCGGCGTCGGCGCTGCTGCTCTTCTATTTGGCTTACGCGCTGCTGCGCCCGGAGAAGTTCTGAGATGACCGTAAACGGCTGGTTACAAATCCTACTCTTCCTCGCCGTCGTGCTCGCGGTCACGAAGCCGTTGGGGCTGTTCATGACTCACGTCTTCGGCGGTGAGCGCACATTCCTGAGCCCGGTGCTGCGACCCGTCGAGCGAATCATCTATCGCCTGACAGGCGTCAACGAAGAGCGCGAGATGCGCTGGACGGAGTACGCCGCCGCGATGCTTCTCTACAGCGTCGTGTCGCTGCTCCTGCTCTACCTCATCCAGCGCCTTCAGGGAATCCTTCCGCTCAACCCGCAGGGGTTGCCGGGAGTGGATTCGTCGAACGCGAGCACGGGCTTCGTCGGCTCGGCATTCAACACGGCGGTCAGCTTCACGACCAACACGAACTGGCAAAGTTACGTGCCCGAGACGACGATGAGCTACCTGACGCAGATGATGGGGCTGGCCTATCACAACTTCGGGTCGGCCGCCGTAGGGCTAGTGCTCGCCGTCGCCTTCATCCGCGGCATCGCGCGGCGCGAGGCGCAGACCATCGGGAACTTCTGGGTGGACTTCGTGCGCGCGAATCTCTACGTGCTCCTGCCCTTCTGCTTCGTCTTCGCGCTCGTGCTCGTCTCGCAGGGCGTCGTGCAGAACTTTCGCCCCTACGACACGGCGAAACTGGTCGAGCCGCAGACTGTTGAAGTTGACCGGAAGGACGCGAGCGGAACCGTCCTGACGAACCCCGACGGGACGAGCCGGAAGCAGACGCAGGTAGTCACAGACCAATCAATCGCGCAGGGGCCGGTCGCCTCGCAGGAGGCGATCAAGATGCTCGGCACGAACGGCGGAGGCTTCTTCAACGCCAACTCCGCGCACCCCTTCGAGAACCCGACACCCTTCTCCAACTTCCTTGAGATGGTCGCCATCTTCGCCATCGCCGCGGGGCTCACCTACACGCTCGGCCGCATGACCGGATCGCAGAAGCACGGATGGGCCGTACTGGCCGCGATGGTCGTCCTCTTCCTCGCCGGTCTAGTAACCGCATACTGGTCTGAGACGCGCGGCAACCCGATCCTAACGAGCGCAGGCGTTGACCAGACGGTGAGCGCCGCTCAGTCAGGCGGCAACATGGAGGGCAAAGAGATTCGCTTCGGGCAGGCCAACTCCACGCTCTTCGCTACCGCGACGACCGACGCCTCTTGCGGCGCCGTCAACTCGATGCACGACTCCTACACGCCGCTCGGCGGCATGGTTCCGCTCGTCAACATCTCGCTCGGCGAGATCATCTTCGGCGGCGTCGGGAGCGGGCTCTACGGGATGCTCATCATGGTCATCCTCTCGGTCTTCATCGCCGGGCTGATGGTAGGCCGGACGCCCGAGTACCTCGGCAAGAAGATTGAGGCTTATGACGTGAAGATGGCGATGCTCTACGTGCTCATCTTCCCGCTCGTGATTCTGGCCTTCACGGCCGTTTCTTCGGTCTCGCCTTCTTTCGGCACTTCGCAACTGAACAACGCGGGGCCGCACGGCCTCACAGAGATGCTCTACGCCTTCACGTCGGGCACGGGCAACAACGGCTCTGCCTTCGCCGGCATCTCCGCGAACACCTACTGGTACAACACAAGTCTAGGCGTGGCGATGCTCTTCGGGCGCTTCATGATGATCGTCCCCATGCTGGCCGTGGCCGGGAACCTCGCGCGCAAGAAGGCAGTGCCGGCCTCTTTAGGCACGTTCCCCGTCACGTCGCCGCTGTTTACGACGCTTCTGGTGAGCGTGATCGTCATCGTCGGCGCGCTGACCTTCTTCCCGGCACTGAGCTTGGGGCCGATTGTGGAGCACCTGCTGATGCAGGCGGGGCAAACTTTCTGAGGTTATGTAAATGGCTGAGAAGTCAAAGAAGATTTCCATCTGGGACGCGAAGATCATCACGCGCGCGGTCGGGGACTCGTTCAGGAAATTAGACCCGCGCACGATGATGCGCAACCCCGTGATGTTCGTCGTCGAAGTGGGAAGCGTCCTGACGACGCTGCAACTCATCCGCGGCATAGTCGCGCCCGTCGCGGGCGTGACCAATACACTCTTCGAGCTTCAGATAACTCTCTGGCTCTGGTTCACGGTCTTGTTCGCAAACTTCGCCGAGGCGATGGCCGAGGGGCGCGGCAAGGCGCAGGCCGATAACCTTCGCAAAGCGCGGACGGAGACGACCGCCAAGCGGCTTACGCCGGGAGGTCAAGTTGAAGTTGTCAACGCGCCTGAGCTTCGCAAGGACGATCTCGTGATGGTCGAGGCGGGCGACTTCATCCCGAGCGACGGCGAGATAGTCGAGGGTGTCGCAAGCGTTGACGAGTCGGCCATCACGGGCGAGAGCGCGCCCGTGATACGCGAGGCGGGCGGCGACCGCTCGGCGGTGACGGGCGGAACGCGCGTGCTCTCCGATTGGATAAAGGTTCGCATCACGTCGAACCCCGGCGAAACCTTCCTCGACCGCATGATCGCGCTCGTCGAGGGCGCGTCGCGGCAGAAGACGCCGAACGAGATCGCGCTCGCAATCCTCCTCGCCGGGCTCACGATCATCTTCCTGCTCGCAGTCGTCACACTCCAACCGTTCGCGATTTATTCCAACGCGCCGCAGACCATCTTCGTCCTCGTCAGCTTACTCGTCTGCCTCATCCCGACAACCATCGGCGGGCTGCTCAGTGCCATCGGCATCGCAGGCATGGACAGGCTCGTCCAGCACAACGTGCTCGCGATGTCGGGGCGCGCGGTGGAGGCGGCGGGCGACGTGAACACGCTCTTACTGGACAAGACCGGCACGATCACACTCGGCAACCGGCAGGCTACCGAGTTCATCCCGCTCCCCGGCGTGACCGAGGAGGAGTTGGCCGACGCGGCGCGGCTCTCCTCGCTCGCGGACGAGACGCCGGAAGGCCGCTCGATCATCATGCTGGCGAAGGAGCGCTACAACCTGCGCGGGCGTGAGCTCGCCCCACACGGCGCGCACTTCATTCCGTTCACGGCACAGACGCGCATGTCGGGCGTTGACTTCGACGGGCGCGAGATAAGAAAAGGCGCGGTTGATGCCGTCGAGCGCTACGTCGCTGAGAGCGGCGGGAGCGCGCCTGCGTTGATGCGCGAGATAGTCGAGCACATCGCGAAGCAGGGCGGCACACCTTTGGTCGTCGCCGACTGCAAGCGTCCGCTCGGCGTCATCTACCTGAAGGACATCGTCAAGGGCGGCATGAGCGAGCGGTTCAATCAACTCCGTCAAATGGGTATTAAGACCGTGATGATTACGGGCGACAACCCCTTGACGGCCGCGACGATTGCGCGCGAGGCAGGCGTGGATGACTTCCTCGCCGAAGCCAAACCCGAAGACAAGATGGCTTTGATTAAGCGCGAGCAGGCCGAAGGAAAGCTCGTGGCGATGACCGGCGACGGCACGAACGACGCGCCCGCGCTCGCGCAGGCTGACGTGGGCGTCGCGATGAACACAGGGACGCAGGCCGCGAAGGAAGCGGGCAACATGGTTGACCTCGACTCGAACCCGACGAAGCTCATCGAGGTCGTAGAGATAGGCAAGCAGCTCTTGATGACGCGCGGCGCGCTCACGACCTTCTCAATCGCCAACGACGTGGCGAAATACTTTGCCATCATCCCGGCCATGTTCGCCGTGGCGTTCCCGGTCTTGAACGCGCTGAATGTGATGGGTCTGCGCACGCCACAGTCTGCGATTCTCTCGGCGGTCATCTTCAATGCGCTCGTCATCATCGCGCTTATCCCGCTCGCGCTCCGCGGCGTCAAATATCGCCCGATGTCTGCCGCGGCACTGCTCCGGCGTAACCTTTTGATTTACGGCCTTGGCGGAATCGTCGTGCCGTTCGTGGGCATCAAGCTCATCGACGTGATAATCCACGCCGCCGGTCTGGCGTGAGAGGGGTTTGCGGGGGAGCGACGCGCGCCGGCCCGGTCACTCGTGGGGCGAGGCGAACGGGGCTGATGCGCCTCCCACGCAGACGCTCTGGTGGGTTCCGCATAGCTTGAAAGAGATAGTATGAGAGTCACAAAGAATCTAATCACAGCCGCTCTAATGACGGTCGTCACGACCGTCATCTTCGGCCTCGTCTACCCGTTCGCGGTGACGGGGCTGGCCCAAGTCATCTTCCCCGAGAAGGCCAACGGGTCTCTGATAAAGCGGGCCGACGGGACTGTCGTCGGCTCCGCGCTGATAGGCCAGCCGTTCTCGTCACCCGGCTACTTCCGCTCGCGCCCCTCGGCTGCGGGAGCAGTCGGATACGACGCGGGCGCGTCGTCGGGGTCGAACCTCGGCCCGACGAACCAGAAGTTGATTGACCGTGTGAAGGCCGATGTTGAGAAGTTGCGGGCCGAGAATCCGGGCAGGCCCGTGCCCGTCGATCTGGTGACGACTTCCGCCTCGGGACTCGACCCGCACATCTCCCCCGCCGCCGCCGAGTTTCAAGTCCTACGCGTCGCGCGCGAGCGCGGCATGACGGAGGACGAGTTGCGACGCGTCGTCGCAGCGCACACCGAGGGGCGGCAGTTCGGCCTCCTCGGCGAGCCGGTGGTGAACGTGCTTGAACTTAACCTCGACCTCGACGGAAGGACGCCTTTGAGGAGATAGTCCGGGGTCGGGTCTCTTATGAAGGAGAACGGCAACCGTCCGTCGTCGGAATCGTTGCTCGCCAAGCTGAAGGAGGGCGAGCGGGCCTCCCTGCGCGTCTACATCGGCGCGGCCCCCGGCGTGGGCAAGACCTACCAGATGCTTGAGGACGTGCATCAGCTCAGGCGGCAGGGCGTCGATGTCGTCATCGCGGTCGTCGAGACGCACGGGCGCGAGGAGACGGCCGCGCTCATCGGCGACCTTGAGCGCGTGCCGATGAGGAAGATCGAGTATCGCAGCGTCACGCTCGAAGAGATGGACGTGGAGGCGGTCGTCGCGCGCCGCCCTTCGGTCGCGGTCGTTGACGAGCTGGCGCACACGAACGTCCCCGGCTCGAAGAACCGCAAGCGATACGAGGACGTGTTGGAGCTGCTCGAACGCGGCGTCTCGGTCATCACAGCCGTCAACGTCCAGCACCTCGAATCGCTCAACGACGCCGTCGCGCGCACGACGGGCGTGCGTGTGCGCGAGACCGTCCCCGACTGGTTCCTCAAGCGCGCCGACGAGGTGGTCAACGTGGACGTGTCGGTGGACACGCTCCGCACACGACTCCGGCAGGGGAAGATTTACGGGGTCGAGAAGATCGAGCAGTCGCTCAACAACTTCTTCCGCAAGGGCAACCTCTCGGCGCTCAGGGAACTTGCGCTCCGACAACTCGCGCAGGATCAGGCGACGAAGGCGCACGACTACCGCGAGCGTGAAGGGCTTGAGCAGGCCGTCATCCCCGAGAAGGTGATGGTGGCGATGGCCTCTCGCGGCAGCGCGAAGAAACTCCTGCGCACGGGCTCGCGCATCGCTGGGCGGCTGGCCTCGGACTGGTACGCCGTTTACGTCGAGACGCCGCAAGAAGGGCCGGGCCGCATCAAGCCCGAAGACTACGCCTCGCTGCAAGAGAACGTCGGCTTCGCCAGAGATTTAGGCGCGAAGGTCATCCGACTCAAGGCGGAGGGGAAGCGCGGGGTGGCCGACGCGCTCATCGAATTCGCGCGGCGCGAGGGCGTCACGCACGTCGTCTTCGGCCAGTCGGCGCGCACGCGCTGGGACATTCTGCTGCACGGCTCGGTCATCAACCGCTTCCTCGACGAGGTGCGCGACGCGACCGTGCACGTCGTGCCATTGGGGGAAACGATGAAGGATGAACGCGGAACGATGAACTGAAGGCAAGGGGCTTTCACTTCATCGTTCCGCGTTCATCCTTCATCGTTCAGCATCATGAGCCTACGCACGAAACTGATAGCCAGCTATATGCTGTTCGTCGCCGCGCTGGTCGTGCTCGGCGGGTGGGGGGCTTGGCGCCTGCGCGACATGGGCGACGTGTCGCGCCGCATCATCTCGAACAACTACGACTCGGTCGTGGCCGCGCAGAACATGAAGGAGAGTCTGGAGCGGCAGGACTCCGCGGCGCTCTTCGCGCTGCTCGGCGCGCGCGAGCGTGCCGCGAATCAACTGCGCGAGCACCGCGCCCGGTTCGACGCCGAGTTTGAAAAGGCTTCGCACAACATCACGGAGCCGGGGGAGGCCGAAGTCATCGAGGCGATCCGACGAGACCGCGACGCTTACTACAGAACGTTCGACGAGTTTCTGGCAAGCATCAAGGACACGCGCGGCAGCGCACAACCCGCGACTCCCGGCACGAAGTCTTCAAACTCCGAGACGAACGAATATTTCTCGGGGCTCGAACCACAGTTCAACAGCCTGCGCGCCGAATGCGACCACCTCTTGCAGCTCAACCAGCGGGCGATGCTCGCCAAGTCCGAGGCGGCAGGCGGGGTCGCGCGCCGCTGGTTCTACCTCACACTCTTGATGGCTGGCGTACTTGTCGCCGCGGGGCTGGTGCTGGCCTTCTTCCTTGCCGAACGCATCGTGAGGCCGCTCAGGCGGCTCACCG
>JBJMGQ010000222.1:0-4151 GCA_045807845.1 Pyrinomonadaceae bacterium
AAGATGGCGCGGGCGCTCCGGGGCGCCCGCTCCCGACCGAGAATCCCGAAAAGCAGGCGGAGAAGGCTTAGAGATGCCACTTGAGTCAAACAGCGCGGCCAGCGTCTCGCCCGCGCTCGTCTTCGAGCTGGAGAACGGCAGCACTTTCACCTTCAACTTCCAGATGGACGGCCGCGTCACCGTCATCGGCTTCCAAGAGGGGCGCGCCGTCACCGGCACCCTCTCCGAAGAGCAGGCCGCGGAACTGCGCGACGCCATCGGCGAGTACATACACAAGAGACAAGGATGAAGTATGAACGCTGAAGGATGAACTGAAGACAACTAGCTTTTAGTTCATCGTTCAGTGTTCATACTTCATCCCTCCCCTTGACCCCCGCGCCCCCGGCGGGCAAGATTTCAGTCTATGTTTTACCGAGTCCCCTCCGCGGAGTCGTCCAGCCGCGTCTTCCGTCTACAGACAATCCTTCTCGTCCTGCTCGTGCTGGCGGCGCCGCTGCCGCGCGCGCGTGCGGCGCAGGAGCCCAGTGCTCTGTTCGAGCGCGACCTCGACGCGTCGTCGCCCGTCGAACTGCGCGTGAAGAACCGCACGGGGCGTGTGACCGTGCTGGCCGAAGAGGAGTCGAAGCGTGTCTCGATTCGCGCGATGTCGGCCGCGGGGGTGGCGGTGACGGAGAGGGACGTGCGCGTGATGGCCGCGGCCGGGGCGATAGTGATTGAGGTCGAGCGCGAGGGCGCCGCGCGACCCGCGGACGGCCGCAAGGTGACGCCGAACGCCGCGCAGGTCGAGCGCGAGCGGATAGACCTGACGGTGCGCATCCCTGCGCGCTCGCGCGTGTGGGTCGAGACGGAGGCGGGCGCCGTCGATGTCGTCGGCAACGTCGCGGAGGCCGAGGCGAAGACCGACACGGGCACCATCCGCGCCGACGTGCCGCTCGACGCCTTACGCTACAGCTTCCGCTGGACGCTCAGCCGCCCGCGCTTCTTCTCTGAGGTCGAGCTGCCGAAGGTGAAGGAGAAGCGCGGCGGCGTCTTCGAGATCGCGGGCCGCTTCCCCGACGAGAAGGAGAAGAAGGGGAAGAAGAAGGACGAGCCCGCGCCGCCGGAGGAAGAGCCCGACGCAACGGTCGTTGAGGAGAGCCCCGCAGTCGAGACGAAGGTAGACACCGCCAAGAAGGAAGAGGAGTCTAAGAAAAAAGAGGAGGCGCTGAAGAGGGCGCGCGAGGAGAAGGCGAAGGCCGCGAAGGCCGAGGCCGCGAAGGCTCTGAAGGACACGCAGATAAAGTTGAGCCTTGAGACGGCGCGCGGCGTCGTGCTCTTCGGCGTCAAGGACGAGGCGCGCGTCCCCTCCGATCTGCGCGAGCGCACGCTCACCGACGCCGCCCGCGCCATCATCCGCAGCGGCGACACGGAGTTGACCGACGCCATCCGCAAGGTCGCGCCCCGCCTCGTCGGCGAGTACGCACAGACGCTCGGCGACCGCCGCGACGGCCCCACGCTCGGCACGCGCAACAGCAGCCCGTTCGACGTGCGCACCTCCGCGGGCGCCTCGCTCGCGCGCGTGCAGGCGCGCGTCACAGACCGCACGGGTCGCGCCGTCACGGGGCTCACCGCCAAAGACTTCACCGTCACCGAAGGCGGCGTCGAGCGCGCCGTGCGCGAGGTACAGCCGACGACTGCGCCCTTCAACCTCGTCCTCCTCTTGGACGTATCGGGGAGCCTCGAAGAGCGCATCGACTTTATCCGCAAGGCCGCGCTCGCCTTCCTCTCGACGGCCGGCCCGCAAGACCGCATCGCCATCGTCAGTTTCCGTGACGACGTGCAGCTCGTCTCCGAGTTCACCTCCGACCGCGGCGTGCTCACCGAGCGCATTAAGGACATTCAGGCGGGCGGCGCCACCTCGCTCTACGACGCGCTCGGCTACTCGCTCGTCCACGTCCTGCGCCCCCTGCGCGGCGAGCGCACGGGCATCGTGGTGCTCTCGGACGGCGACGACAACCGCTCGTTCCTCTCGTTCCCCGTCATCGTTGACGCGGTCTACGAGACGGGCGCCATCATCTATCCGCTCTACGTTCCTTCGGGGCTCATCCCCTCTTCGAGCGCGCCCGCGGCGTCTGCGACGCTCGACCCGACGCGCACGCGCTTCCTCGAACTCACTTCACGCGCGTCGGAGGAGGGCGCGCGGCTCGCGGAAGTCTCGGGCGGCCAGTACTACCCCATCACGCGGCTCGAACAGTTGCAGCGCGCATACGACGACGTGGCCGCGCAACTGCGCACGGCCTACACCATCACCTACGAGACCGGTGCGGACGCGCGCCCCGACTCGCGCGTGCGTGTGAAGGTCGCGCGCGAGGGCGCGAGCGTGCGCCTGAGCCCCGCCGTCGCCGTCTCTGCCGCCGCGACGGCGACCACGCAGTAGTTTCTCCAAGCACAAGGGGCGAGATGTTTCTACCTTCTTCTGTCGTGCGTCGCGGAAGGCACCTCCTCCTCGCGCTGCTCCTCGCGTCAATCGGCTTGGCGGCTGTGAGGGCGCAGGAGCCCGCGCCGGCTCAGGAACTTCAACAGCCCAGCCCTACGCAGACGCCGACGCCCAGCCCTACACCCACACCAACACCGAGTCCGACATCTACGCCGACTCCGACGCCCGATGAGACTGAGCAGGTCGAGCGCATCGACACAGACCTGACGAACGTGCTTTTGTCGGCGACGGACAAGAAGCGTCATTTCGTCACGACGCTGCGCGCCGAAGACCTGCGCTTAACAGAGGACGGCGTCGAGCAGAAGATAGCCTCCTTCGAGCGCGAGACGGATGCGCCGCTCTCGCTCGTCCTGCTCGTGGACACCTCCGCCTCACAGGAGAAGGTCTTGAAGGACGAGCAGGAGGCCGCGTCGAGCTTCATCCGCTCGGTGCTGCGCCCGACGAAGGACTCGGCGGCCGTCGTCTCCTTCACAGGCATCACGCGGCTCGAACAGCCTCTCACCTCGGACACTCCATCTCTGCTCGCGGCCGTGGGCTCGCTTCAGGTGCGTTGGACTGACCGCAGCCCCGAGTGCAACGACCGCGACGCGCCCGACAACCTGCGCCTGCGCTGCCTGACGGGCGTCTGGGACTCAATCGTCCTCTCCGTCCGCGAGGTGCTCGCGCAGACGCCCGAGCGGACGCGACGCGCCATCATCCTGCTCTCCGACGGCGACGACACGAGCAGCCGCGTGCGTCTCTATCAAGCGGTCGAGTACGCCGGCCGCCACAACACGGTCGTCTACGCCATCGGCATTCGCGACAAGAAGTTTCCCTATGGCGAGATGCGCCCCGACTTCCTCCGCAACCTCGCCGAAGAGACCGGCGGTCGCGCCTTCTTCCCCAAGCGCCCCGAAGACCTCCCCGCCGCCTTCGCCCAGATCGAACAGGAGCTGCGCGCGCAATACCTCATCTCCTACATCCCCACCAACCGCGCCCGCGACGGCTCCTACCGCCGCCTCCAAATCGACCTCAACAATCCCCAACTCAAGAAGCAAGACCTCCGCCTCTCCTATCGTCAGGGCTACTACGCGAAGATGGAGAGCAGTAAGCAGTAGGCAGAGGGCAGTAGGCAGTCGCTTCGCGTTAAGTGTATTGAAGAGTTAATTCAAGATTCCCGACAGCGGCGCTTTCAACTGCCGACTGCCCTCTGCCTACTGCCTACTTGAATTTTCCCCCCTCATCCTTCATCCTTCATCCCTACTATGTCTCGCCCACTTCTCATGTCTCTGTTCGACGAGACGGAGCGCCGGCCGCTGTCGGTCTCCGAACTGACCTCGCAGGTGCGCGGGGCGTTGGAGAACCGCTTCGCGTCCGTGTGGGTCGAGGGCGAGATATCGAACTTCAAGCAGGCCGCGTCGGGTCACTGGTACTTCACCGTCCGCGACGAGGGCGCGCAGTTGCGCTCGACCTGCTTCCGCGGCGTCAACACGCGCATCCGCTTTCGCCCCTCGGACGGGCTGCTCGTGCGCGTCCGAGGGCGGATGACCGTCTACGAGCCGCGCGGCGAATATGAGCTCATCGTCGAGGCGCTCGACCCCGTGGGCGCGGGCGCTTTGCGCGTCGCCTTCGAGCAGTTGAAGGAGCGGCTCGCCGCCGAAGGTCTCTTCGACGAAGCTTTAAAAAGAGAGCTGCC
>JBJMGQ010000223.1:0-13281 GCA_045807845.1 Pyrinomonadaceae bacterium
ACCGTCGTCGGCAGTGTACAGTGAGGGAAGTAGGCAGTAGGCAGTAGGCAGTAGACAGTAGGAGGACAAAGCGGCGCGTCCGGCCTGAAGGCTTCGGACGCGCCGCCTCTCTTTTCTACTGCCTACTGCCTACTGTCTACTGCCTACTTCTTTATGCCGTTAACCGCCGGACGATGCGTAGCAACTCGTCGGGGTCAACGGGCTTGGGGATATGGACGGAGAAGCCTGCGGCGAGCGCGCGTTCGCGGTCTTCGTCCATCGCGTGGCCTGTGAGCGCGATGGCGGGGACGGCTTCGAGGCCGGGCATGCGGCGCAGCTCGGCGAGGAGCGCGTAGCCGTCCGTGCCCGGCATGCTGATGTCGGAGATGATGAGCCCGGGGCGCCGCGCGCGCGCGCGCCGTACGGCCTCGTCCGCCGAGCCCGCGCCGAAGACCTCGTAGCCCTTGTGCGTGAAGAGTATCTCCAAAAGCTCCAGCGTCTCGGTCGAGTCGTCCACGACGAGCACGGGCACGCCCTCCGCCGACTCGGGCAGGTCTTCGGGTTCCGGCTCAGCCTCTTCCGCGGAGGCGAGGGCGCAGGGGACGCCGAAGGTGAAGCGCGAGCCGCGCCCTTCGCCTTCTGACTCCGCGACGATCCAGCCGCCGTGCAGCTCCGCGAGCGCGCGCACGATGGCTAAGCCCAGACCGAGCCCGCCGTACTGGCGCGTCGTCGAGCCGTCGGCCTGCCGGAAGCTCTCGAAGACGTGCGGCAGGAACTCCGAAGGGATGCCGATGCCCGTGTCGGACACCTCGACGCGCGCCTCGCCCGACTCGCGCCACACGCGCACGTGCACGTGCCCGCCGCGCGGCGTGAACTTGACGGCGTTCGACAGAAGGTTCCACACGATCTGTTGCAGGCGGAGCGGCGCGCCCTGCACGACGAGCGGGTAGGCGGGCTGCTCGAACGAGAGCTTGATGTCGCGCGCCGACACCTCTGCGCGGACGGGCTCGGTCGCAAGGCTGACGACGGCGCAGAGGTCAACGGGCTCCCACTCGATGCGGAGCTTGCCCGAGACGATGCGCGAGATGTCGAGCAGGTCGTCAATGAGCCGCGCCTGTAGCCGCGCGTTGCGCTCGATGGCGTCGAGGCCCTGCGTGAGCATCTGCGAGTCTGTGGCCGCGCCCGAGCGCAGGAGGTTGACCCAGCCGAGCACGGGCGTCAGCGGCGTCCGCAGCTCGTGTGAGAGCGTGGCGAGGAAGATATCCTTCATGCGGTTGGCCTCGGTCAGCTCGCGATTGACGCGGCTCAGCTCGGCCGTGCGCTCCTCGACGCGGCTCTCCAACTCGCGGTTCAACTCTTCGAGCCCGAGGCGCGCCGCGCCCTCGGCCAACATCAGGCGGCGGTGCTCGATGCCGCGCGCGACCGTGTGGATGAGTTCCGCGATGATGCAGGGCTTGGTGAGATAGTCGTAGGCGCCGTGGCGCAGCGCGGCGATGGCCGACTCGACCGCGGCGAAGCCGGTCAGGACGACGACGATGGTAAGCGGCGTGCGCGCGCGCACCTCCTGTAAGAGTGAGAGGCCGTCGCCCTCGTCCATGTGGAGGTCTGTGAGGACAAGGTCATACTCGGGGCCGCGTTCAAGGAGCGCGACGGCGTCACGGCCGCTCGAAGCCACGTCCACCTTGTAACCTTCGAGACGCAGCACCTCGCTGATCGTGAGGACGATGTTCTCCTCGTCGTCCACGACCAGCAGACGCGCCGGCAGCGCGGCCGGTTCGAGCGTTGTCGTCTCGTCAGACATAAGGGGTTCGATGCCGGTAAGACTCATCCGTCCAGCCCCTGCTTCACCATCTCTATCGCGAGCCGCAGGCCGTCGGCCAGACGGCGGCGCGTCGTGATGTCTTCCAGCTCGACGCCGAGCTTGACGAGGTCGGAGGCGACGTGCGCGCTGACGCCCGTGATGATCGTGGCCGCGCCCAAGAGTCGCACCGAGCGGACGGTGTTGATGAGGTGCGCGGCCGTGTACGTGTCTACCACCGTGCAGCCCGTGATGTCCACCAGCACCACCTGCGCGCACTGCTTGCGCACGGCGTCGAGGAGCGCCGTAGACATCTGCGTCGCGCGCCGGTCGTCGAGCGTGCCGACGAGCGGGACTAAGAGCACACAGTCCCAGATTTCGACCACGGGGCTCGACAGCTCCGTGATCTGCTGCTTCTGCAGCCGGTGTTCGAGCGCGCGCCCGACGGTGCGCTTCAGGTCTTCGACCATGCAGGGCTTGACGAGGTAGTCGTAGACGCCCTGCCGCAGCGCGTCGATGGACGATTCGATGGAGGCGTAGCCCGTGAGCACGATGGTGACGACCGAAGGGTGCCGCTGTTGCAGCTCGTGCAGGAGCGTGCTTCCGTCCATGTCGTCCATGCGGAGGTCTGTCAGCACGAGGTCGTAGTGGACTTGCGCCGCCATCTCCAGCGCCTCGCGCCCGTCCGACGCGGTCGAAACGTCGTAGCCCTCCTGTTCGAGGATGGCGGCGGTCGTGATGCGCACGTTCTCCTCGTCGTCCACGACGAGCACCCGATACCGGCGCGGCGCGGCGCGGCCGTTGGCCGATGCGTCTCTTTCAGTGCTTAGTTCCGGCATCGACCTCCGAAAGGGTCGGCGAGTCCACGGGGAGGATGACGTTGAAGGTCGTGCCCGCGCCCTCCTCGCTCGTCGCCTCGATGCGGCCGCCGTGGTGGCGCACGATGTCCTGCGTGACCCAGAGCCCGAGCCCCGTCCCCTTCGAGCGCGTCGAGAAGAAGGGCTCGAAGATGCGCGCGAGGTCTGCCTCCGAAATGCCGCGCCCCGTGTCGCTGATCTGGACGGAGATGGTCGGCTGCAACGCCTGTTCGTAACGGGACGTGCGCACCGTGATGCGCCCGCCCTTCTCCATCGCCTGCTGCGCGTTCAGAAGGAGGTTGAGGAAGACCTGTCGCAGTTGGTCGGGGCGCGCGCGCACCTTGGGCAGTTGCGGGTCGAAGTGGCGGACGACCTCGACGCGCGCCTGCTTCATCTTCTTCTCGACGAGGATCAGCGTCTCTTCGATGATCTGGTTGGCCGCGACCCACTCGACCTCGCCCGAGCGGCGCGCGAAGCCGAGCATCTGGCGGATGATGTGCGAGACGCGCTCGGTCTCCTTGCGCGCCACCTCCAGAAAACGCGAGTTCTTCTCGATGTCCATGTTCTTGCCCGACGAGAGCAAGTAGAGCGAGTTCTTGATGGCTTCGAGCGGGTTGTTGACCTCGTGCGCGATGGAGGCGGCGAGGCGGCCGACCGCGGCGAGCTTCTCCGACTCGAAGAGCTGCTGCTCGACCCTGCGCCGTTCAAGCTCGCGTATCTCGGAGAGGTCGTGGAGCACGGAGACGACGGCCGTCACCTGCCCCTTCGCGTCCATCACCTCGGCGGACGTAATCTCCATCGGCAGCGAGTTGGTCGTCTGCGGGTCGATGAGTTCGATCTCGGCCTGACGCCCCGACTCCGCGCCCGAGGCGAGAGCGGAGATGAACGAGGTGAGCTTGACCGAGTTGTTGCGCACGGCACGCAGGGCGCCGCGCGGCATCCCGTCGCGCTCCTGAAAGAGGAGTTCGGCGCGCTGGTTGAAGAGGATGAACTTGCCCGACGTGTCGCAGACCGCGATGGGCTGGCCGACGTGTTCGAGGATGAGGTCGAGACGGTCGCGCTCGCGCCGCGCTTCACTCTCGGCCTGTTGAAGCTTGACGAAGTTGCGCGCGAGCTCTTCGTTGGCACGGCGCAGGTCGGTCACGTCGCGGAAGATGGAGACGAGGCCGATGCGCTCGCCGCGCGCGTTGAGGGCCGGAGTGGAGATGACCTCGAAGTGTATGTCCGAGCCCTCGATGGGGTCTACGAGAATGAGGTCGCGCCCGACCACCTCTTCCGAAGCGACCGCCGCGCTTGAAAGGTAGGCCGAGAAGAGCAGGTCGTTCATCTCAAGCGCACGGCGCTTGCCCTCGTTCGCGTCGCGGCGGTCGCTGAACAACTCCTCGGCGCGGCGGTTCTGAAGCAGGATTTCGTTGTCCATGTTGGTGAGGACGATGGGGTCGGCCACCGACTTCATGATGGACTCGACCCACTGCCGCTCGCGCTGGAGCTTGTAGACGGAGGAGCTGAGGCGCTCGACGTGGGCGGTGTGTGAGAGGATGGCGCCGATGCGGCCGGCGTAGCGCGTGAGCAGTGTGATCTGCGACTTGTCCGCTTCGTCGCGGCGGGCGCCGACGTAGAGCGCGCCGGTCGAGAGCGACTGCGGGAGCCAGAAGCGCTCCGAAGCCTCTGCGCGCAACGAGCCGGTCAGGTCGCCCGTGGCGCGCGGCTCGGCGTGTAGTTGCCCGCCGAAGAGCGGGAGCGCGAGCACATCCGTCTGGCCGCCGACCTGTCGCAAAAACTCGGCGGCCGACTCGTCGTTGCGCGCGAGCCAAGCGGGTCGCCCGTCGTGCACGACGCGCACGTGCGGCGCGTTCGAGTCGAGCGGCAGCTCAAGCCCCGCCAGCGCCTCGTCGTCGGCGAACCCGGCGGCGCCGCGCACGCGCAAGACCCCGCGGGGACGCTCGACCAGTGCGAGCGCCGCGCTCGCGTACCCCAGCCCAGCCGTCAGCGTGTCGAGCACGAGCAAGGTCTGCTCGTCGAGACTCTGCGCGGCTAGAAGCTGCGTCGTCATCTCGAAGAGCAGCTCGTACTGGTGCAGCGACAGCAAGCCCTCCGCCCCCTCGGCCGGGGCCCCGAACGCCTGCGCGATCTCTGCCGTGCGGTGCTCCATAAAACAGTAGGCAGTAGGCAGAGGGCAGTCAGCAGTTGAAAGCCGTCGGCGTCGAGAATTCCGGGTTAACCCTTCGACTGACTTAACGCGGAGCGACTGCCCACTGCCTACTGCCTACTGCCTACTCTCGCTCAACTCCTGTCCACGTCCACCGTCGTCCGGCGGCGCGGCTCTTCGGCGAGCGGCTCGGGGGCGGGCCCCATGGCCGGACGCGAGACGGCGGGCGTCAGGCCGACGGCCTCGGCGTACTTCAGATAGGTGTCGATAGAGGCGACGACGACGCGCGCCTCGACCGTAATCAGGTCGATGCCGACGAGTGAGATGCGTACCCACGCGTCGATGACGATGCCCTTGTCCAGCACGCGGTCGAGCACGTCAATCAGGCTGGTTCCGCCGGGTGCCCTCTCAACAGCCATGTGAACGGTTCCTCTCTTCCGGGAATGTTATGAAACTTTGAGCCGCCTCGCCGTCAAGCGCGCGGCGGGGCGAAGAAGGGAGGGATGAGAACCGACGGCCGCGCCGTTGCCCTCATCCAACACCCTTCTCGTTACTTCTTTCCCTTGCGCGCCGAGCGCGGCCTCGGGATTCTGGCGCCCGCGCCCTTCGTGGCCCGAGCCGGTGCCCCGTCGAGCTGTCTGATCTCGCGCTCAAGCGCGGCGACGCGCTCGCGCAGCTCGACGTTCTCGGCCTCGGCGACGGCCGCGCGCGTCGTCAGGTTCGTGTCGTAGCGCCACCAGTTCAAACCGATCTGCTCGGCCTTGTCGATGGAGCAGACGAGCAGGCGAATCTGGAGCGTCAGCAGCTCGACGTTCGCCAATGAGACCTTGATGTCGCCGGCGATGACCAGCCCCTTGTCCAGAATCCGGTCGAGCACGTCAACCAGACCCGGCGGCCGCGCCGTAATGAGGCTCGTTCTCTCGCTAGACAATTCGCATGCTCTCCCTTAATGAACGTCGGCGCTCGTCGGCCGTCTTCTAAATCAACTTCCCGATGGGGCCCAGATCGATGTTCAGCTCTTCGTCCTCAAGACCGAAGTGCTCTTTCAGCTCGGCCATCTTCTCTTCGAGCTTCATCAGCGCGAGCCCGAGGTCTTCGATCTCCGCGGGCGAGAGGCCGCCACCCTCCATCCGGCGCACGGCCTGCTTCTCCAACAGCCGCCGAATCAGCTCGATCAAAGTCAGGACGAGTTTCGCCAGCCCCTGCTCGACCCCCTCGGCGTCGATGTTGATGCGCTCGGGCAGCCGGTCGGCCACACGCCGGAGTTCCGCGACGAACTCCGCCGGGTGTTCCGTTTCGACCTCCGGCTCGGCCGGGGTTGGGGAATCAAAGGGGGAAGGCTCCACAAGAGTACCCCGTTAACGCGCAACGTGTCCACAACTGATTTCGGGAGCGCACATTGTATCAGAAGCCAAGTCAGAGCCACCCGTTACCGTGGATGGTTTTGACCCGATATTTCGCTGAAGCTGTACGGCGGCCAAGGGCCGCTCGTCAGGAGCCGTAAGTCCCTGCGCTCGGCGGCCAGCTCGCGCAGGTGCGTGCGATACTCTGCGACGCGCGCGCGTTCGACCAGATGCGACGCGCGGACGAAGATCGCCTCCGAAGGGCTCAGGCGCGTCGCCGTCTCGCGCGCGAGTTCGCCCACGCCCGAAGCGAGCCACGCCGCGGCCTCTTCGGCGCGACGCCGCGCGCCCTCCTCGCCCAGAAGCTCGCGCCGCTTCTTCAACAGAAACGCCGTGCCCGCGCCCTTCGCAACTTCGACGGCGCCCGCCTCTTCATTCTCTATCTTTGCCTTCGCCATGAGCTTGACGCTCATCTCGACGCAGCCGCGCACGCGCGCGAGCGCCGCTGTGAGCGCCGCCTCGTTGGTCGAGACGTACTCGGCGAGTCGCTCCGGCGCGGCGCGCGTGCCGAAGCGGCAGGGCAGCGGCGTCGAGACGGCGAGCGCCGCCGCGTTCACGCGGTTGTGCGCCAGAAGATTCTCTTCGTTGGCGGCCGTCGCCTCTTCAAACGCCTCGCTCACGAGGGCCGCGAGCCCGCCCAACGTCATCACACGCACACGCGCGCCGCCCACGCCGGCCAACTCCTCGAACGCGGCGCCGCTCAAATCGTCGCTTAGGCAATAGACGTACAGGCTCATCGTCACTCGCCCGCGCCCGCGCCTCGCTCGCTCAGAAGCTCTGTGCGCCGCTCGCGCTCGCCGAGGACGCGGTCTACGGTCTCGACCGAGCCGAGCAGGACGTTGAGCCCGAGGAAGACGAGGTCAATGCCCGCCACCGATATCGTCACCTCGCCCGCAATCACCAGCCCGTGGTCGAGCAGGTGATCGAGCGTCTCCAACAGCGACAGCTCCTCGTCCTCGTCTATCTCGAACTCTTCATCTGCGGGCATCCCTTACACCTGACTTTCTGCTTCGACCACGGCGAAGTTGTAAGCGGGCCACGGGCCGGTCAGCTCGAAGCGGAAACCGAGCGGCGTGTACTCGGCGGCGAGCCGTTCGGCGGCGGCGCGGAAGGCGTCGAAGGCGTCGCGGCGGACGAGGAAGGCGAGGCGCGCGGCCAGCTCGCCCTGCTCGGTCGCCTCGTCCTTGAGCACGCGCAGGCGCGCGGCGCCGTCGCACGACGCGGCGACCGTCTCTTCCGTATCACGCGCGATGCGGCGCGTCTCGGCGCGCGCCTCTTCGTCGCGCAGTCCCTCTATCTTCTTGCGGAGAAGGTACGCCTGACCCGGCGTCGCGGCGTCGGCGCGCTCGGCCATCTCGCGCAGACGCGCGCTCACGCGCGTCACCTCTTCACGCAGACGCGCGCGCTCGACGTAGACGTTCAGTCCCCACTCCTCGCGCCCGTTGAGACGCGCGAGCAGTTCGCGGAACTGCGCGGCGCGCTCTTTAATCATCGACGCGACGCCCTCGCGTCGCAGATAGATGGCGCCGAAGCGCAGCGGCACGACGGTCGTCCTGTGCGAGAAGTGCTCGGCTACGCGCTCATGCCGGAGCGCGCGCGTTGCCATCCACGTCGCGTCCGAGAGTCGCTCGGCGAGCGCGCCCTCGCCGTAAGATTCGAGCGGCACCGCGCTCACGACCGCCGCCAGCCCCGCGGCCTCGACGGCTTCGAGCCCCGCGCCCTCCTCGATGGCCTCGGGCACTTCGGCGTCGAAGAGCGGCGCCAGCTCATCGCGTTCGCCGACGCAGTAGACGTAGAAGCCGCGCCCTGCGTCGGCCGTCTCTTGCTGACTCGCGTTGTTCGTTCTCTTGCCCATCGTCGTGGGGTCGTCTCAGTCGAGCGGGCGCCAGCCGCGGAAGTGTTCGAGCAGGCTCGCGGGGCCGCGCACCTCGCCGGGGCGCTCGGGCGCGAGGAAGAGTTCGACGCCGGGGAGACGCCGCCGGAACTCCTCGACGACCGGCGTCTGCGAGCGCCGCCGCGCCGCGCAGAAGTCGCACGCGCGCGCGGCCTCTTCCGTCAGGACGTGGTTGACGACGAGCCGCCTCGTCGGCACGCGCAAGGCTTCGAGCCTCGCGGCCAGTCGCGCCGTCTCTTCGAGACTCATCCGCTCGGGGATGGCGACGCCGACGAACTCGCAAGCCTCGGCGTCGGTCAGCAGCGCCGCAACACGTTTGATTGATTTCGAGAGCGCGACCAGCTCCTCGGCCACGCCGCCCCAGCGTACCACGTTCTTGTACTTGAGGAGCAGCTTGATGAAAGTTCGCACCCAAGCGAGCGCCACCTCGGGCAGCTCAAGGAAGCGCAGGAGGTGTCCGGTCGGCGCGGTGTCTAAGACGATGGTCGTGTATCTCCCTTCGTCGATGAGGTCGCTGACGGTCGAGAGGGCGGCAATCTCGTCGATACCGGGCGGGGCGAGCGCGACCAGCTCGCGCATCGCCTCGCGGTCGAACTGCACCTCCCAGCGCGAGCCGCCCGTCAGAGACTCGAACAGCTCGTCCGTCCAGCGACGGTAGCGCTCCTTCAACTCCTCGAACCGCGCCGCCGGGTCGATCTCCATCGCGTCGAGGTTCGATGCGCCCCCCACGCCCTCCTTCAACTCGCCCACCTGCTCGTCGAAACTGTCGGAGAGCGAATGCGCCGGGTCGGTCGAGAAGACGAGCACGCGCGCCGACTCGTCTTCTTCAGCGACCGCGAGCGCGTAAGAGGCCGCGGCCGTCGTCTTCCCCACGCCGCCCTTCCCGCCGAAGATGACGAGCCGCCGGGGCTCAAGGCTGAAGCCCGACCGTGAGGGAGGGCGTGCGTCTCCCGTCGCGCGCTTTGAAGGAGGACGCAGTCCCTTCCTCACGGTCGAGCTACTGCCCGCCGCCTGCCACAACATGCTCGCGAACTCGCGGAGGGCTTCCGTTCCGCGCACCTCGGAAGGGAAGAGGGGGACGCGGTGCTGCCGGAGGGTCTTAAACTCCTTTGTGAGTTTGTCGAGCCAGCGCGACTGCATCCGCGCGCGTGCGCGGCAGAAGGGGCAGGCCCCGTGCTCGCGCTCGACGCGGTTGATGACGAGGTCTGTAACAGGCGCGCCCTCTGCGCCGAGCGACTTGAAGTAACGCGCCGTCTCCTCGAAGGCCATCGCCTCGGGCGTGGTGACGAGGACGAAGCTCGCGCGCGCGGGGTCGAAGAGCATCGTGCGCACGGCCGCGACGCGCGCGGCGAGGTCGCGCAGGAAGAGGTCAACCTCGTCCTCTCTCACGCGACCGCGCGCGAAGTGAGCGACCATGTAGCGATGCTTCTCAGACATCACGTCGAGCGCGCCGACCCAACGCGCGAAGACTTCCGGCAGACGCAGCATCCGCGTCGTGTGCCCCGACGGCGCCGTGTCCACGACGACGCGCGCGAAGTCGCCGCCGCGCTCGACCTCGCTCAGCTCGAAGAGCGCCATCACCTCGTCCATGCCGGGGAGACTCAGGTCGAGCAGGTCGTTGATGTCGGCCTCGTCGAGGATGGTGCCGCGGTCGGCAATCTCGGCGAGCACGGCGCGGTGCTGCTCCTTGAACGCGTCGAGCGCGCGTGCCGCATCCATCTCGCGCGCGTAGAGACGCGGGGCGTCCTCGCGCCGGCCCCGCCGCGCGACCAGAGCCGTGCGGTCGCCTACGTCAACGCCCAAGCTGTCGGAGAGTGAGTGCGCGGGGTCGGTCGAGAAGAGGAGAAGGCTTTCGCCGGCCCCGGCCGCGTCGAGCAGCGCGAGCGCGGTCGCAGCCGCGGCCGTGGTCTTGCCCGTGCCGCCCTTGCCGCCGAAGAAGATGTAACGTGTGGAGGGAAAGTCCGCGGGGAGTGTAGATGTTTGATTTTTGATTTTTGATTTTTGATTTGGAGAGGCGCGCGGGGTTCGTTCCATGACTTCAATCGCCAATCAAAAATCGTAAATCAAAAATTGTTTCAGCGCCCGCCGCCGGGCTCGTAGAAGTCGCCGCCCGTGTCGTCGCCTCCGGCTTCGATGACCATCGAGGAGGAGTCGGCCGTGTGCACCTGACCCAACGCTTCGAGCTGCCGCGCCTTGATGGCGCGCAGGCGCGCGAACAGCTCGCGCTCGGCCTCGGCGTAGTCCTCATCGGAAATCTCCTCCAGCTCAAAGCGCATCTGGAGTTCGAGCAACTGCTCCTTGATGACGGACTCGTCGTTCAGCTCCTTGTCGGCGAGCTGCTGAATCTGCCGCATGATGAACTTGAAGCCGTTGACGGGCGCGAGCAGGATGTCGTCGAGTATGAACATGGCGGGCGTATCCTTCAGCGCTGCATGTCGCGGCGGCCCGTGCCGGGCATCTCCTCCAACACCCACACCACCAACCCGAAGAGGAGGCCGCCGACGAAGTAGATGAGAGTTTGGGTCTGAAAGTGCTCGGGGTTGAACGAGCGCTCGTCGTAAAAGTCGAGGGCGGTGAAGACGGCGACCATGAACACACTCCACGCGAGCCCCATCGACAGGTAGAACCAGAAGACGTGCAGGCTGCCCTTCGCGCGCGCACGCTCAAGCCCACGACGCCGCCAGTCCTTCAAAGTCCGACACGGATTCTTCATCCCCAACCCTCCCGCGCTCAACGTTTGTCGTTAAGAGTCGCCGCCGTTCCGTCGCCGCCCTAGTTCTGCGACTATCTCCGCGAGTTGCGCGATGGCTTCGCTGTTACGGTCGTTCGAGGCGGCCAGCCCTGCGATGGCTTCGCCATTACTCTTGTTGATAAGGAATAACGCGTTGATGTCGTCATCGTGGGACTCCACGGCGTACTTAAGCGCGTCGAGGTCTCTGCGGGTGCGCTCGGCGTCGGCCTCCACTCGCGTCATCCTCGCATCGGAGCGGGCAAAACTCTTCTCCATCTGGGCCTGCCACTCTTCCGTGCGCGCTTGCCACTCTTCCGTGCGGGCCTGCCTCTCTTCCGAGTTCATCTGCGCGGCGATGAGCGCGGCGATGCGCTCGCGCAAGTCTCCGCGCTCGCTACGAAATTGACGCGTCATCATTACGACGACCCGTCTGAGTGTTGTCATATGCTCTTCATTCTTCTGCATGCCGGCGGCGAACTGCGCCTGCTGCTGAAGGATAAAGTCTATGGTGCGTTGGCGTTCTTCGTCTGTCATTGCGTGAGCCTCCAAAGTCTGTGCGGCTCTCTTGTCGGTGGCGGGCGCCCGCGTCAGGCGGCGCCCTCGCCGCGCTCCAGTTTCAGGCGGATGTGGACGAAGTTGTAGGGCGGCCAGGGGCCTGTGTATTTGAAGGAGAGCTTGCCCTCGTACTTGGCGGCGATCTCTTTGACCTTCACGTCGAACTCCTGTTCGCGGTCGCGCTCGATGAGGAAGGCGGCGTTCATGATCATCTTGTCGCCGATGGGCTTGTTGGCGCGTGAAGCGACGGCCGTGTCTCTCAAATAATCGTAGACCTCGCGGACGTAGGCGTCCGACTTCTCGGCCAGCGCCGTCTCGACCAGCCGCCCCAACTGCATGCGCGCGAAGTAGGTCGAGCCCGCGCCGCGCGAGGTGATCTGCTCCTTGAGGTTGCGTATCTCCTCGCTCTCCTCTTCCAGCTCGCCGATGACGCGCTCGCGATCCCAGTTCACCTTCAGGCCGAACTCGACCTTGCCCGCCATCTTCGCCAGCACGTCGCGCAGCGCGTCGTAGGTGCCGCGCATCAGCTCCATGATGTCGTCCTCGGTGCGGAACAAGACGCCGAAGGCCATCGGGAGCACGGTGAACTCGCGCATGACGGTCTCGTTGACCTGCTCGTGCGCGAAGACGTTCTCGCGCGTCGGGTCGTAGACCTGTATGGGCGTGTTCGAGACGACGGCGGCCAGCCCGTCGTGGTGGACGGTGTAGACCTCGTCGCCGCGGCCGCCGATGCCGATGGGGCCGAAACTGCGCGGCTGCGGCGATTCGATGATGCAGTAGACGTACTTGCCTTCGGGCGTCTGCGCGGCGTTCGGCGTCTCGTTTTCGGCGCTCATATATTCTCTGAAGTTGTTCGACGGCTTGGGGATGACGGACGCAGGTATAATAGTCGGCGGTGCGTTGGCGGCGCAACTACTATCGCCCCGCTCGCGGTGTTAGAATCCCTACCCCAGAACCCCGCGGCGCGCCGCGACGTACATAGACCGACGACTTTGGAACCGAAGCCTCTTGGAGACACCGATGAGCGACCAGCGAAACTGGCTTGAACGTTTAGGCGATAAGATTCCGGGCTACGCGGGTTACGTCGCCAAGGAGCGGCGCCGCGATGTGGACAAGCTGCACCGCGAGCATCTGGCCGAGCGCCTGCGCTTGGCCAAGCAGCCTTTGAACGACCTGATGCGCGACCTGTCATCTTCGGGCCGGCTGTTTGAGGTCGGCCCCGTCGACCGCGTGTTGAAGAAGCTCGACCAGATTGAGAACCGCGTCCGCTTCGCCTCCTACGGCTACGCTGGCTTCTTCGACGCCGCCAAGATCGAGGAGCCGCAGTTGGAGCGCATCTACCGCTTCGACCTCTCGCTCGTCGAGAAGGTCGAAGGGTTCGAGCGGCAGGCGCGCGAGCTGTCGTCGAAAGGCTCGACCCCCGACGGCCTCAAGGCCGCCGCCGCCGAGATCGAGCGCGCCGCCGACGACCTCAACCGCACCTTCGACGAGCGCTACCGCGCCATCGAAACCTTCAACCCCGACGACACGCAGGGGCAGCCGATGTTTAGCTGAAGGGAAGTAGGCAGTAGGCAGATAGCAGTAGGCAGTTGAAAGAGCTGCTGTCGAGAACTCTGAATTAATCTTTCAACTGAATCAACGCGGAGCAACTGCCCACTGCTATCTGCCTACTGCCTTCTGTTCTTATGACTGAGAGTTGTGCTAACTGCGGCGCGGAGTTGTACGGGGGACAGCAGTTCTGTCGCCGGTGCGGGACGCCTGTGGGCGCGGCCCTGACGGGCGGCGAGGCCCCGACGCAACTCCTCAACGAAGGTGCGCAGGCCGGCGCCGCGGCGCAGCTCGGCGGCACCTCGCCGCTCGGAGAGGGCGCGCACACGGAAGGGGTCGCGGGACAACGCCCGACCGAGTACCAGCC
>JBJMGQ010000224.1:0-8351 GCA_045807845.1 Pyrinomonadaceae bacterium
ACGCCCGTCGTAAGAGTCCGGATAGCGGTAGCCGTAGTAGTTGTTGAGCAGTCCGCCCGCGTAGTCCGGGCTCAGGCGCGAGAGCGCGACCTGCGCCGCTGTCTGACCTAAGAGTGTGAGCATCTCGCCCTTGCCTATCTGGCCGCTGCCCGCGAGCCCTGCAACCTGTGCGAGCCCGCTCAGCACCGAGACGAACGCGGAGCCGTCGTCGTTGTAGCCGACCTGATAGAGACCGGGCTCGCGGAGGTCAACGGCGCCGTAGGGCGTGGCGACCTCGAACATCTCGTCGGGCGAGAGCGCGCCGATGTCGAAGATGGCCGAGCCTTCGCGTAGAGCGAGTTGCGTGCGCCGGTCTGAAAGCGAGACCACGTCGAGCGCGGAGCCGGGGTCGATGGTGGCGAAGTTGCGCCCCGTGAAGGCGAGCGACGCGCGCGAGTCGTCACGCGCGTAGAGCCGGTCGCCGACGGTGAGCGGCGTGTTCGGCGTCAGCTCGACCCAGTTGGATTCATCGTTCGCGCCGGAGGCGAGATTGCGGCTCAAACCCACCTCGCCGTCCACGCGCTCGACGCGCGCGGCGCGTGGAAGTGCGAGCGCCTCCGCCTTCGGCTCATGTTTCATCCAGAGCGCGGCGGCGACGCCTCCGAGCGCGGCGCAGACGATGAAGACGATTGTCAGATGAGGCCACAGCTTGATCTTATTCGGATGAGCGTTCACGTTTATTACATCTCCGTTGCGTTAAAAGTTATTCCCTGATTAGCTTCGCAAAGGCCATGCCGCCGCGACGTGATTGCGGCTCGTCCGGCTTAAGGTTACAGGCAGTTGAGTTAAACGAAACGGCCTCATTCATCACATGCCGGGGCCTGTAATAAAAGCGTTCCGTTGGCACCATATTGTGGACACACAGACACGATACGGTTGGTCTTCTGCGCGTGTGTGTTGCATGCGCGTTGCGTGGGCGGGCGTGGCTTCGACGCTGAAAAATGTTGCGGAGTCGTAGCGATTGGATGATAAATCGCTCGGGCGCAACCATTTTCGCCCGAGGTTTACTCAAACGGCTTGACTTGCTTTCCGCGGTTCGCTCAGAATCCGGGCCATTCGGGAAAGATTCGGAGAGAACAACCTCGCAAGGCAGATAAACTCGGAGGGACTTACCCAAGCGCTCCGGCCGCCCAAGAGTTTGGGCGCTGACCCGACAGGTCAGAATGGGCGCGGGCGTTCGCCGGCAGATGCAGGGCAGCGGCCGTGGGGCGCGCGAAGTTTCCCGGCTGACTTTCGCACGAACGGAGAAGGATAAAGATGAGCAACGTTTCGAAGAGGGTTAGATTGATCGCACTTACTTTTGCGCTGGCGTTCGCGGCGGCGCCCGCCGCGCTCGCGCAAGGCGGCGACCAGACCAGCGGCAACACGCGCGCGGTCGCCTCGGGCCAGAAGATGAAGATCAAGGGCGTGGTGACCAGCCGCCAGCCCGACAGCTTCGTCGTGCAGGACGCGAACGGCGTCTCGACCACCGTGACGCTCACGAACGCGACGAGCGTCAAGACCACGGGCGGCTTCCTGCGCGGCGGCAGTAACTTCGGCGTCACCGCCATCCTGCGCGGCCTCAACCTCGAAGTCGAGGGGCGCGGCGACGGCACCAACCTCGTCGCCGAGAGGGTGCGCTTCAAGGAGGGCGACCTCCGCACGGCGCGCACGGTCGAGGCCAACGTGACGCCGGTTGAGAACCGCGTCGGCGCGGCCGAGGGGCGCATCGGTCAGGTCGAGCAGAATGCGACGCGTTTGTCAGGTCAGTTGGACGAGTTGGCCGCAGTCTCGAACGCCGCGCGCGGCGGCGCGAAGGCCGCGCAGGAGACGGCCGACCTCGCCGTCAACGGCGTCAACGCGACCAACGAGCGCATCTCCGCGCTCGACGACTATCAGGTGCAGAACAACACGAGCATCCTGTTCAAGGTCGGCAGCGCCGTGCTCTTGCCCGACAGCAAGTCGAAGCTCGACCAGATCGCGCAGCAGGCTTTGCAAGCGAAGGGCTACGTGCTTGAGGTCTCGGGCTTCGCCAGCGCCGACGGCTCGACGGAGGCCAACCGCCGCCTGTCGCAACGCCGCGCCGACACAGTCATCCGTTACCTCGTCGAGAATCACAACATCCCGCTGCGTCGCATCGTCACGCCCTACGGCTACGGCGAGGCGCAGCCCGTGGCCGACAACGCTTCGCGCGAGGGGCGCGAGCAGAACCGCCGCGTCGAGGTCAAGGTGCTCGTCAACCGCGGCCTCATGCAGGGCGCGCCGAACATGACCCGCCCGACCGAGAATCCCGGCGGCGGCAACTAGCGCTTCGCTTCGAAGTCAGAAGTAGGAACGCTGAACGATGAAGTGAAGGCACGCGGCTTTCAATTCATCGTTCAGCGTTCCTACTTCATCCTTCCGATCACGGAGGAGTCACACAGTGTTTTCGTTACCCGACGCGGCGAGAAGATTTCTGTTGACGTTGACGCTGGCGGCCGTCGCGCTCTCCGTCATCGTGGCGGCGGGCGCACAGACCCGCCAAACGAACACGAGCGCGAAGCCGCGGCCGACGCCCGTCGTCGTCCCCCGACTCCCGCAGCGTGCGACGCCGACGCCGACGCCGGCCATCATCAACGTTCCCACTTCGCAGGACGACACGGCGCCCCCGCCGCCTCCGCCCACGCCGACCCCGAAGCCTAAACCGACGCCCAAGCCCAAGCCCGTCGAAGACACGCTCGACGAGTCGGACGTGGTGCGCGTCACCTCGAACCTCGTGGTCGTGCCCGTCGCCGTCACCGATGCTTCGGGGAACGCCGTGCAGGGCTTGAAGAGGGAAGATTTTCTGCTCGAAGAGGAGGGGCGCGCGCAGGAGCTTCAGGCCGTCGGGACGGCCGAAGAGGTGCCGCTCGACATCGTCATTCTCTTCGACATCTCTTCGAGCGTGACGGCGAAGGACTTCTTCGCGCGGCAGCAGGAGGCCGCCGCGCGCTTCCTGCGTCTGGTGATGAAGCCCGCCGACCGCGCGGCCGTCATCACCATCGCCGACAAGCCCGCGCTCGCGCAGCCGCTCGCACCGGCCGAGACGGCGGCCGCGACCATTCTCAAGATTCCGGCGGCGACGCGCGCGACGCCGACTGCCTTCTACGACACGGTGAGCTTCGCCGCGAAGTATCTCGGCGACAACGCGCCGGGCGGCCACCGCCGCGTCATCCTCGCCGTCACCGACGGCGACGACAACTTCAGCACGGCCGTGCGCGAGCAGACCGTCGCCGAGTACGAGGCGCTGAAGAAGGCCGAGGCGCAGGAGTCTGCGCGCCCCGTCGGCGAGCGCGCCGCCGCGCGCCGCGACCTCCAATCGCGCCACCAGCGCGCCGTCGCGAGCGTGCAGCGCGCCGTGCAGGGCGCCGACGCCGTCTTCTACTCCATCAACCCGGGCGGCCCTTCCGTCAGACTCAACGAGATCAGCATGCGCGCGCAGACCGGCATGCAGTCGGTCGCGGAGGCCACCGGCGGCACGGCCTACGTCCCGACGCGCAACGAGGAACTCGACGCCATCTTCCGCCAGATCGCCGCCGAGCTGCGCGCGCAATATCTACTCCAATACCTCTCGAACAATCAGGCCACGGCGGGCAAGTTCCTCCGCATTAAAGTGACGACCCCCGCCCGCCCCGACACACGCATCCGCGCCCGGCAGGGGTACTTTAAGAAGGGATAGTAGGCAGTAGGCAGTAGACAGTAGGCAGTAGGAAGACGAAGCGGCGCGCTTGACCTGAAGGTTAAGACGCGCCGCCTCTTTTTCTACTGACTACTGCATCTCCAACAGCACGTCGGTCAGCTTGTTGGCGACTTCGAGGAGAATGCGGCCGGCCTGATCGAAGCGGTTGGCGTTGGCCTGCTGCGTGGCCTGATCGGCGCTGGCCGAGACGCCTTGCAGCGTCTGGTACTGCGTCCGCAAACCCTCTTCAAAGCGGAAGTGGCTCTCCAACTGGTCGAGGCGGTCGCGCATGTCGCCGATGCTGCGGATGAGCCCGGCCTTCGCCTGACTCGCCGCGTCGGCCGAGCCCGACTGCGAGGCCGTCAACTCCAAATCCTTCGACAACCTCCCGTAGAGATAGAGGAAGCGCGTCAAATCTTTCGAGAGCCCCGCGAGTTCGAGCCGCTGCGTGTTGAAGCGCGTCTGGTCGAGCCGCGTGGCTGGCATCGTCGTGCGCCTCTTCTGCGCGGTCGAGACCGAGCGGCGCGTACGCGTCTGCGCGGGCGCGGGCGCCGCGACGCAAGTGATGATGAGCAGGCACACGGCCGCTTTGGCGATGAGCGGTTTCACGTTTCCTTCCTCCGTCGTTTAGGGATTCGACTCAAAGCGTCGGGGCGGCCCAAGCTTCGCGCGTCTGCCGCACGAACGTCAAGGCGGCGCGCGCCGTCTGCTACAATGTGGCCGAAGGGGAAGAGTAACAGTTCCGCACACTGCGATGCACGCGAGACGACTGAGAGTTCGCCGCCTGGGGCGTCTGGAATACGGTGAAGCGTACCGCGTCCAGAAGGAGATGGAACTCGCGGTGCGCGACCGCCGCGAGCCCGACACGCTGCTCCTCGTCGAGCATCCGCACGTCTTAACGGTCGGTCGCCGCGCCACGCCTTCGCTGATACTCGCCGCGCCCGAGGAGCTGGCCGCGCGCGGCGTCGAGGTCTTTGAGACGAACCGCGGCGGCAAGATGACCTATCACGGCCTCGGCCAGCTCGTCGGCTACCCCGTTATAAATTTGAGTCCCGACCGCGAGGACGTGCACAAGTACGTCCGCGACCTTGAAGAGGTCTTGATGCGCGCGATGTCTGATTACGGCGTCGAGGCGTTCCGCATCGAAGGCTTGACGGGCGTCCACACCGCGCGCGGCAAGGTCGCCGCCATCGGCGTCCATATCGCGCGCTGGGTCACCACGCACGGCTTCGCGCTCAACGTCAATACAGACCTCTCCTACTTCAAACTCATCGTCGCCTGCGAGGGCGAGCCCGTCACCTCGATGAAGGAGCTGCTCGGCCGCGACGTGCCGTTGAGTGAAGTTGAAGAGCGCGTCATTGCGCGCTTCGCCGAAGTCTTCGAGTCCGCGCCGGAAGAGGAGAGAATCGCGACGAGTTCGTTATGTTGACAATCGACTTCATCCGCGAGGCCGCCGAGCGCGTGCGGCCGTTCGTGCATCGCACGCCGGTCATGACCTCGCACACGTTCGACGAGGCGGCCGGGCGCCGCGTCTTCTTCAAGTGCGAGAACTTCCAGCGCGCGGGCGCCTTCAAGATGCGCGGCGCGACGAACAAGATTCAGTCTCTCTCCGCGGAGGAGCGCGCGCGCGGCGTCGTCGCCTTCTCGTCGGGGAACCACGCGCAGGCCGTGGCGCTCGCCTCGCGCGACGCAGGGGTGCGCGCCGTTATCGTGATGCCGACCGACGCGCCGCGCACGAAGCTCGATGCGACCAAAGGGTACGGCGCCGAGGTCGTCACCTTCGACCGCCAGCGCGAAGATCGTGAGGAGGTCGCGCGGCGCATCTCGGAACGCGAAGGGCTGGTTGTCGTCCCGCCTTACGACGACTACTACATCGCGGCGGGGCAGGGGACTTGCGCGTTGGAGTTGTTTGAAGACGTGCCGGAACTCGAAGCACTGCTCACGCCCTGTGGCGGCGGCGGTCTCTTCGCGGGCGCGTCCACGGTGGCGAAGGCCGTCCGTCCCGGCGTGCGCTGCTTCCCCGTCGAGTCGGAACTCTCCGACGACACGCGCCAGTCGTTCCGCAAGGGCGAGCGCGTGCGCATCCCGCCGCCCGCGACGGTCGCCGACGGCATGCGCACGCAGATGCCGGGCGCGCTCACCTTTCCCGTGCTGCAAAGGAACGCGGAGGACGTGCTCACCGTCTCCGAAGACGAGATAGTCGAAGCGATGCGCTTCCTGCTCTTTCGGATGAAGATTCTGGTCGAGCCGACGGGCGCGGTCGCTGCGGCCGCCGCGCTCTTTCGCAAGCTCCCGAAAGATGCCGGGAGCGTGGGCGTCCTTCTCTCCGGCGGCAACGTAGACCCGGACGCGCTCGCGCGTTTCGTCCACCCGACGTTGGCCTGAAGTTGAGGCGCGGCCTACTCGGGCGACTCGAACGTCGAATCGGGGACGGGGTCGTTCGGGAAGTACTGCTCGAAGGTGAGCGTCGCCGACTCTTCGCCGCGTTTGAAGAGGAGGCGGTGCGGGAGCCTGAGCCCGCCGACCTCTCTGTAGTCGCCGACGCGGCACTCGACCCGAGCCGTCGCGCCCTCCTTATCCTCGGCCTCGAAGTCTACGCGGAGCAGCAGGCCGGTTATCGTGTCGAAGTAGAAAGTCTCGTCCTTGCCCTCACGGTTGACGCCGCTCACGACGTAAGCCTCGTGCCCGCGCAGGGCGTCCGTATCCAACTTCCGGGTCACGAGGTCGAGCCCGCTGGCGCCGGCCCAAGTGATGGGCTCACGCCTGATGAACTTGAGCGCCGTGTACTCGTCGGAGAGCCGGAGGACGCCGGTCGTCTTCGCATAGTGCTTCATCTTCTCAAGCTCGTCGTCGTCCAGCTCGCGCGACGAGTGCTGCTTGATGGGGATGGTCGAGCCCGACGCGAGAATCGTGCGCTCGATGTACTCCCACCCGCGCGTGCCGTCGAAGCCGCTGCGGAGGCTCACCGTGACCTCGGGCGCGGCCGGCGAGAAGGAGGGGGGCGGCGTGTCGAAGGCCGACTCCGATTTTTTCGCCGCGCCGATCTCAATCTCCGTCTCGACCTTGTCCGGCTGCTTCGTGTGCATGACGAAGGTCACCTGCTTGCCGGTCGCCGACAGGCGCTCGGACTCGCCGTCGCTGAAGGCGATCTGTCCCGTGGCCCTGAAGCTGCGCAGTCCCGCGAGCCGCTCGGCGCCGCCGCTCACCTTCAGGTTGTGCGCGAAGATTTCGGCGACCGTCGGCTCGTTACGATAGAAGCTCCAGAACCATTGCCCGTTGGCGGGGCTGTGCGCGAGGTAGAGCGCGCCGAGCGCCGTCAGCCCGAGCACGACGAACGCGCAGACCGCCATGACGAGACGCGCCGTGCGGACGGTGCGCGCCTCGGCGGCCCACTCGGACACCCCTTGGAAATAGCCGTCGCCGTCGCCATCCGCGCTGAGTCCCGCCAGCGGCGTCTCGCAGCGCTTACAGTTGCCGACGTTCCAATCGACCAGCCCGCAGGCCGGACACTTAACGCTAATCAACATGGCTTGGGCTCCTTCGTTGGTGGGAGGTCGGGCCGTGTGAACGGGATGAAGAGGGCGGGAGCCGGGATGTGACGACCGTGCTCGTGAGTGGAGGCACGCGGCGCACCCCTACTTTGAATCTACTATCCGGCGCGCACGCCGCGCAACAGAATTTTTCGGCCACCCGGCCGTAAGCGCCGCAGGACAAAGCCCGGGGCGGGTGTTAAAATCGCTTCAGTCAAACAGTAGAACAAGGAGCGAAAGAGTCTTGAGCCGAGAGCTGCGCGTCATCAACAATCCCCCGACACGTCCGCCGCGCGGGCCGAAGCCCGAGTGGCTGAAGATACGTCTCGGCGACCCTTCCAACCAGAACTACGTTCTGAACCTGATTGAGAACCTGAACCTGCACACCGTCTGTCAGGAGGCGCGCTGCCCGAACATCTTCGAGTGCTGGACGGACAGAACGGCGACCTTCATGATCGGCGGCGACATCTGCACGCGCCACTGCGGCTTCTGCGCCGTCTCGAAGGGCGCGGGCATACCACTCGACCCCGAAGAGCCGCGCCACGTCGCCGAGGCGGTGAAGACTTTGAACCTCGCGCACGCCGTCATCACCTCGGTCAACCGCGACGACCTGCCCGACGGCGGCGCCGCGCACTGGGCCGAGACCGTCCGGCAGGTGCGCGCACACAACCCCGAATGCCGCGTCGAGGTTCTGATCCCAGACTTCAACGGCGACGAAGCCGCCTTGAACGCCGTGCTCGACGCAGAGCCCGACGTGCTCAATCACAACACGGAGACCATCGCGCGCCTCTACAAACGCGTGCGACCCGACGCGAACTACCGGCAGACGTTGACGCTCCTCGAACGCGCCGCCGCGCGCCGCGACCGAGAGAGGCGCGGGATGCTGACGAAGAGCGGCATCATGGTGGGACTCGGCGAGACGTTCGACGAAGTAGTCGAGTTGATGGAGGACTTGCGCTCGGTCTCGTGCGACATCATGACCATCGGGCAGTATCTACAGCCGCACGCGCGCCGTCTCCCCGTCGAGCGCTACGTCACGCCCGAGGAGTTCGAGCGCTGGCGCGAGGCCGGGATGGAGCTGGGCTTCAAGCACGTCGAGTCGAGCC
>JBJMGQ010000225.1:0-13794 GCA_045807845.1 Pyrinomonadaceae bacterium
ACGTTTAGCGCCGACGGCAACTGGGTCGTCTACGTGCGCGGCGGCGGGCGCAACCGCTCGGGCGAGTTCCCGAACCCTTCGAGCGAGCCGGAGGGCGTGACGCAGCAGGTCTTGGCCGCCAACTGGATGACGGGTCAGGTGCGCGTGCTCGGCGATGGCGAGACGCCCACGCCGTCGCCCGCCGGGGCGCAAGTTCTCTTCTCTTACGAGGGACAGCTCTGGGCGGGCACGCTCGGCCCTACGGGCGGAGAGGCGCGGCGGCTCTTTCAGGCGCGCGGCTCGAACGACTCGCCGCAGTGGTCGCCGGACGGGCGGCTCGTCGCCTTCGTCAGCACGCGCGGCGATCACAGCTTCGTCGGCGTCTACGACACGTTGAAGAAGACCGTCAGCTTTGTCTCGCCGTCCGTTGACCGCGACTCGAACCCGCGCTGGTCGATGGACGGGCGGCGGCTCGCCTTCGTGCGGCGCCCGGCGCTCGGCAACCAGCCCTCAACCTTCCTCGGCGACGAGTTAGACCCTTGGGCCGTCATGGTCGCCGACTACCCGGAAGGCGTGGCGCGCGAGGTCTGGCAGAGCGGGCGCGGGGCACAGGACTCGATGCCTCCGGCCGATGAAGAGATTCTTCAGTGGGGCGCGGACGGGCGGCTCGTCTTCCTCTCGGAGCAGGACGGCTGGCGGCACCTCTACACGATTCCTGCTTCGGGCGGGCGCGCGGAGCTGCTCACACCCGGCGCGTGCGAGGTCGAGCACATCACGTACACGAACGACCGTCGCACGGTCGTCTTCTCATCCAACTGCGGCGACATAGACCGGCGACACCTCTGGTTCGTCAACACCGCGGGGGGCAGCCCGCGCTCTCTCACCTCCGGCGAGAAGATCGAGTGGAGCCCCGTCGTGACCGGCGACGGCTCGACTGTCGTCTATCTCGGCTCGGACGCGCGAAGCCCCGCGATGCCTTACGCGATGCCGCTCGCGGGCGGCGCGGGGCGTATGCTCGCGCCGGGGGCGCTCCCGCGCGACTTCCCTTCCGCCAAACTGGTCGTCCCGCAGCAGGTCATCTTCAAAGCTGAAGACGGCCTTGAGGTTCACGGCCAGCTCTTCCTCCCGCAGGGCACGCGCGCGAAGCTGCCCGCCGTCATCTTTATGCACGGCGGCCCGAGCCGGCAGATGCTCACGGGCTGGCACTACATGTACTACTATCACAACGCCTACGGCTTCAATCAGTACTTGGCGAGCCTCGGGTACGTGGTGCTGTCGGTGAACTACCGTAGCGGCATCGGCTACGGCCGCGCGTTTCGCATGGCGCCGAAGCGCGGGGCACGCGGCGCTTCGGAGTATCAGGACGTGCTCGCCGCCGCTCGCTACCTCAGAAGCCGCGACGACGTAGACGATAAGCGCATCGGCCTCTGGGGCGGCTCGTACGGCGGTTACTTGACGGCGCTCGGGCTCGCGCGCGACTCAGACCTCTTCGCCGCGGGCGTTGACCTGCACGGCGTACACGACTGGTCGCAGCGCATCTCGGGCGCTTCGTGGATCGACTACAGCAGCCGCGACGCGCAGAAGGTCGCGCTCGAAGCGTCGCCCGTCGGCTCCGTCCAGAAGTGGCGCTCGCCCGTGCTGCTCATCCACGGCGACGACGACCGCAACGTCTCCTTCTCTCAAACGGTAGACCTCGCGCGCCGCCTGCGCGAGCAGAAGGTCGAGTTCGAGCAGCTCGTCTTTCCCGACGACGTGCACGACTTTCTCCTCCACCGCCACTGGCTCCGCGCCTACGCGGCGGGGGCCGACTTCTTCGAACGGCATCTCAAAGGGCAGAAGCGATGAGCGACCTGACGCACCTTGACGCCGAAGGGCGCGTGGCGATGGTGGACACTTCGGGGAAGGCACAGACCGCGCGGCGTGCAGTCGCCTCGGCGCGCGTTTTGATGTCGGCGGAGACGGTCGCGGCGCTGCGCGCGGGGCGGACGCCGAAGGGCGACCCGCTTGAGGCGGCGCGCATCGCGGGCATCATGGCCGCCAAGCGCACGGCCGAACTCATCCCGCTCTGCCACCCGCTCCCGCTCACGCACGCCGACGTGCGCGCGGAGCTGCGCGACGACGGCGTCTACCTTGAGGCCGAGGCCACGACCAACGCACAGACCGGCGTCGAGATGGAGGCGCTCACGGCCGCGGCGGTCGCCGCGCTCACCGTCTACGACATGTGCAAGGCCGTCGAGAAGGGCATGACCATCACTGACGTACGCCTCGAAGAGAAGACCGGCGGCAAGTCCGGCGTGTGGAAGAGAGAGTAGGCAGATGGCAGTAGGCAGTAGGCAGTTATAACGGCTCGCGAGGGGCCGAAACCGGCCTTCGAGACGGAAAGTTGGGTCTCTGAGAGGGAAGCTTCCGTCCCCGAGACGGAAAGTTGAGTCTCGGAGACCCAACTTTCCGTCTTTGAGAGGGAAAATTGAGTCTTTGATAGGGAAAGTTGGGTCTCCGAGATGGAAGTTTGAGTCTCTGAGAGGGAAAATTGGGTCTCTGAGAGGGAACGTTGACTCTCAGAGACGGAACGTTGACTCTCAGAGACCCAACTTTCCGCCAAAAAGAGTGAATTTTGAAGCTCGGGGCGAAGAGTTGAGTCTCGGAGGCGGAAAGTCGTGCCTCCGGGGCTCAACTCTTACTGCCTACTGCCACCTGCCTACTGCTTACTGTCCTCACAGACCAAGCCGCCCGCGGTATTCGGCCGAGACGAGGAAGGCCCGTATCATCTCGTTGTAGTCGGCGTCGGTGCTCGGCAGGTGCGCGTTGAGCTTCGAGTCTCTGGGGCAATAGCGGTCGGTACCACCCGCGGTAGCGAGTGGGTCGGACTTACGCTTTGAGCACCCTTTGAGTAACACGCACGACGCCCGGAAAAATTTTCCGGCGTCGAAACGCAGGTGTTACAATCCGTCCGCTTTTTCCGACCCGAGTCTTCGGCGCCAAGCGCGCGTGTAGAGTTCTCCTCCGATGACTTCCTCGACACCTTCTCCGCAAGAGATGACCGAGCTGCTCGCCGCATGGAGCGACGGCGACCGCGAGGCGCTCGACCGACTGCTCCCGCTCGTCGAGCGCGAGCTGCACCGGCTCGCGCACCACTACATGAGCCGCGAGCGCGAGGGGCACACGCTTCAGACCTCCGCGCTCGTCAACGAGGCGTACCTCAAGCTCTGCGACCAGACCCGCGTGCGCTGGCAGAACCGCGCACACTTCTTCGCCATCGCCGCACAGACGATGCGCCGCATCCTCATCGACCACGCGCGCGCGCACCGCTACGAGAAGCGCGGCGGCGGCGCCCGCGCGCTCCCCTTGGACGAGGCCGCGCTGCTTTCGGACGAGCGCGCCGACGAGCTGGTCGCGCTCGACGAGGCGCTCGCCGCGCTGGAGAAGGTAGACCCGCGCAAGGCGCGCGTCGTCGAGCTGCGCT
The DNA here is from genome assembly GCA_045807845.1 of Pyrinomonadaceae bacterium. Taxonomy (GTDB): domain Bacteria; phylum Acidobacteriota; class Blastocatellia; order Pyrinomonadales; family Pyrinomonadaceae; genus QHXN01. The sequence goes on from JBJMGQ010000225.1 coordinate 3,443, forward strand.
ACTTCGGCGGGCTCTCCGTCGAAGAGTCGGCCGAGGTGCTCAAGGTCTCCGCCGACACCGTCGGCCGCGAGTGGCGCCGCGCACGCGCCTTCCTGCTGCGAGAGATGGAAAGAAAATGACGAGTGACGAGTGACAAGTTAAGAGCTTGTCTTCAACTCGTCACTCGTCACTCGTCACTTCTTTTATGAACCCCGAACGCTGGCGACAGATAGACACCATCTTCAAGTCGGCCATCGAGCTGCCTTCGGGCGAGCGCGCGCCGTTCGTGGAGCGCGCGTGCGGTGAGGACGAGGCGCTGCGTGAGGAGGTCTTGTCGCTGGTCGCGCACGACCAGAGGGGCGGGACGCTCGGCGCTCCCGGGGTCGAGGACGCGACGCGTCTGCTCGCGGCCGAGCGCGAGCGCGAGCAGTCTTTGGCGGGGCACGTGGTCGGCGCTTACCGCGTCGTCTCAAGGCTCGGCGCGGGCGGGATGGGCGAGGTGCACTTGGCCGTCCACGAGCGCACCGGGCGTAAGGTCGCGCTCAAGCTCCTACCCGAACACTTCACGGGCGACGCGTCGCGCGTCCAACGATTCCAGCAGGAGGCGCGCGCCGTCCTTCGCCTCAACCATCCAAACATCGTCACCGTCTATGACATCGAGCAGACGGGCGGCTCAAGCGTCATCGCCTCCGAGTACATCGAAGGCGAGACTCTGCGCGCGCGCCTCTCACGCGGGCCGCTCGCGCCGCCCGAGGCGCTCGACGTGGCCGCGCAGATTGCAGCCGCGCTCGCCGCCGCGCACGCAGAGGGCGTCGTCCACCGCGACATCAAGCCCGAGAACGTCATGCTCCGCCCCGACGGCTTCGTTAAAGTTCTCGACTTCGGCCTCGCCAAACTCAACGAAGAGGCCAGCGCGCACCTTTCGCAGGCGCCGATGCTCCTCCCCTTTAAGACAGACCCGGGCGTCGTCATGGGCACCGTCAGTTACATGTCGCCTGAGCAGGCGCGGGGCCGCGACGTGGACGGGCGCACGGACATCTGGTCGCTCGGCGTCGTGCTCTATGAGACGCTGACGGCGCGCGCGCCCTTCCGTGGCGAGTCGCCGACCGACGTGCTGGCCGCCATCGTGGACAGGGAGCCCGCGCCGCTCGCGCGCTACCTGCCGACCGCGCCCGACGCGCTCGAATGGATAGTCACCAAGGCGCTCACGAAGGACAGGGAGGGGCGCTATCAGACGGCGAAGGAGCTGCTCACAGACCTCAAGCGCCTGAAGCAGCAGTTGGAGTTCGAGGCCGCGGTCTCTCGCTCGGGCGACGGCGCGACGACCGAGGCGGCACCGGCCGCGCCCGTGAGCGCCGGCTCGCCGCCCGCGCGCACGACCGGCGCCGACCCCGCACAGTCGCAGACCGGCCAGCCCTCCGCGCGCCAGACTTCGAGCGCGGAGGTTCTGCTCGGCGAGTTGAAACGGCACAAGCGGGGCGCGCTCGTCGTCGCCGCCGTCGTCGCGTGCGCCCTCGTCGCCAGTGGCTTCGGCCTCTACCGTCTTCTGCGCGCCACGGCCCCGCCGCGGACGCCGTTCGAGAAGTTCAGCGTGAGGCAGTTGGGCGACACGGGGCAGGCCGTGGACGCGGCGCTCTCGCCCGACGGCGAGTTCGTCGCCTACGTCAAGGACGAGGCCGGGCGGCAGAGCCTCTGGCTGCGGCAGACCTCAGCGCTCAGCAGCGTGCAGATAGTTCCCGCCGTGGAAGGGCAACGCATCCGCTCGCCGCTCTTCTCGCGCGACGGCGCGTTCGTCTACTACCTCAAAGGCCCGTTGCTCGTGCACCTCGGCACGCTCTATCGCGTGCCGAAGCTCGGCGGCGGCGAGACGAAGCTCATCGAAGCCGTCAGCGCACAGGACACGCACAGCAACTTCGCTCTGTCGCCCGATGGCCGGCAGGTCGCCTTCACGCGCCTCGACGAGAAGCTCAACCGCTCGCTCGTCGTCGCGAACCTCGCGGTCGGCGGCGGCGACGAGCGCGTCCTCTACCGGCGCGACCTGCCCGAGTTCATCTCGGGCGCGGCGTGGTCGCCCGACGGCAAGCAGATCGCTTTCATTCAAGGCACGTTTCAGGGCCTGAAGGTCTTTATAGCGGTGAACGTCGCCGACGGCTCGGTCAGACAGATTACGGGAGAGCAGTGGAAGTCGGCCAGCGCGTTCGAGTGGACGGCCGACTCGGGCACGCTCATCGTGGCCGCCTCGCAACGCGGCGACATGTTTCAGCTCTGGCGGCTCCCCTTCCCCGAAGGCGAGGCGCAACGCCTCACGAACGACGTGAGCACCTATGCCAACGTCAGTCTTTCGTCGAACTCAACCGTCCTCGCCACCGTCCAGTTCAACATCATCCAGAACATCTGGACGGTGGCGCCGAAGGTCGCGGGCACAGGCGCGACGACTCCTCCGGCGCAGCTCACCTACGGCGCGGGACGCAACGACGGCGAGCGGGGGCTCGCGTGGACGCCCGACGGGCGCATCGTCTACCACTCGCTCTCGGGGGGCAACGACGACATCTGGATCATGAATGCCGACGGGAGTGGACAGCGCCTGTTGACCGGCGGGGCGGGCACCAACGTTTACCCCGACGTGTCGCCGGATGGCCGCTTCGTCGTCTACTCCTCCGACGTGCCGGAGGGGAACCGCGGACTCTGGCGCATGAACCTCGACGGCTCGGACGCGAAGCTGCTCATGCGCGACGGCGCACTCTCCTCCATCTCGCCCGACTCGCGCTGGGTCATCTGCTATAAGGTCGGCAACCCCGTCACCGTCTGGCGCGTGCCGCTCGAAGGCGGCGAGCCAGAACGCGTGCATCTGCCCGAGGGCGGGCAGGCGACCGGCCCTTTCATCTCGCCCGACGGCCGCCTCGTCGCATACAACTACCGCACGGCCGAGCCGGGCGCGCAGTGGCGCATCGCCATCTTCCCCTTCGAGGGCGGCGACGTGCCCGTCAAGGTCTTCGACGCGGTGGGCGCGCCCGTCCGGCAACTGCGCTGGACGCCGGACTCGCGCGCCGTCTGCCACATCGACACGCGGCAGGATGTCTCGAACATCGTCTGCCTGCCGCTCGACGGCGGCGCGCCCTTCCCCGTCACAGACTTCAAGTCCGACCACATCGACGCCTTCGACTGGTCTGCGGACGGCCGCCGGCTCGCGCTCTCGCGTGGAAGCCTTTCGAGCGGCGTCGTCCTCATCTCGGACTCGAAGTGAGACGAGCGGCGGCGGGCTTTCTTTCCGCGAACGCTTCCGGTTAGAATGGCGTATCAGTTTGAGGTGAACTCGAAAGCAGCCCGCACCGGAGACTTACAGATGAAATTCCAAATCGCACGCGACGCCCGCCCGCAGGTCACGACGCTCCTGTTCGCGACGGCCCTGAGCCTCTGCCTCTGGTTCCTCCCCTACGCAGAGTTTCTGGCCTACCCGTTCCGCATCTTCGTCACCTTCATCCACGAGGGCGGGCACGCGCTGGCCGCCTTCATCACGGGGAACTCGGTGCACAGCCTGACGGTCTCGCCCGACGGCAGCGGTCTGGTCTACTCGACCGACGGCGGGCTGCTCTCCAGCATGTTCGTCTCCAGCGCCGGTTATCTGGGTGCGATGACGTTCGGCGCGTTGCTGCTCTGGCTGGTGCGGCTGAGGGTCAAGGCGAAAGTGGTGCTCGCCGCCTCGGGCGTGCTCGTGCTGTTGCTGGCGACCATCTTCGGCTTCTTCGCGCCGCTGTGGAACATGAGCTTGCCCGGACTCTTCACGCTCGTCGCGGGCGTGGTGCTGCCTTTGGGACTCTTCGCCGCGGCGAAGTACTTGAAGCCGCGCGCGGCCGCCTTCCTCGTCTCGTTCCTCGCCGTGCAGTGTGTCTTAAACGCCGTCTTCGACTTGAGGAACGTGCTCTACGCCTCAGCGCTCTCGGACGCGCACACGGACGCGGCGAACATGGCGGCAGCGACGGGCGTCCCTTCCATCTTCTGGGTGCTCTTCTGGATCGTCGTCGCGTTTGCCATCCTGACGCTCGGGCTGCGCGCCTACGTCGCGGGCAAGGAGAGCCCGACGCAGCCCGACCTGCCGTTCGAGGACACGCCGCTCGAAGTCTGAGTCTGAGGGACTGAAGCGCGTGGAGGTCATACACGAGAGGCCGCCGGCAGCGTGCGCTCAAGCAGCGCCGCCCGACGGCCTCTCTCTTTCTGCCGTTGACGTTGCGTTGACTGAGCCCGCGACGCTCGGCTCGCTCCCCGTGGGCGCGCGCCTCATCCTGCGCTGCCGCGCCGACTGGCGCGCCGCCACCGTCGCCTCCTTCGAGCCCGACGCGGCCCGCGTCGTCCTCAACGTCGCCTCGCCCCACGGACACACCTACCGCGTCCGCCGCCCCTCTGACGCGACGCTCTCATACGACGGCCACCTCCCCATCCTCGGCGAAGGCCAATGGCGCGCGGGACTCGCCCACTACGACGTGCGCTGGTGAACGTGAAGATTAGATTTCGACGGCGGGTCTGAATTCGACTAGCTTAAACTCTTCGCGTCGCACTTCATTCGGGGCAAGGCTCGCGGCCGAGAGCAGCACGAGTGAGAGCCAGAGCAGGTCTGCCAGCAGCAGATGCACAATCTGCAACCAGACGGGCGCGAGCAGCGCCGCGTTCAAGAGTCCCGCCGCGAACTGCACCGCCACCAACGCTACGACCGACCGCGCCCAACGCTTCACCCATAACTCCTGACTGGCCTTCAACGTCGAGAGCGCGAAGTAGATCAAATACCCACCGACCAGCACGGCCAGCGCCGGGTGCAGCTTGTAATTTCTCAAGCTGAAGAGAAGCCGCGCGGCCGCGCTCATCCCCTCAACATCGGCCGTCGCGCCACCCTCCGAGAAGAGCGTCGCGCCCAAAGCCGCGACCGCTCCGCTCACACCAAGCGCCAGCGACCCCAGCAGAGCGACGCCCATGCGCCCTCGGAAGAACTCGAACAGCCTCGGCCTCTCCGCCACGCCCCTCGCGCCCCACCAAGCCGTCAACGCCAGCGCCGCCGCGAGCAGGAACGTGTTGACGAGATGCACCGACAGGTAGACGGCGCGCGCGACCGAAGCGTTCCCGCCCACGAGCCTGAGCAGCACGAGCCCCGCGCCGATGAGCGACTCGGTTACGATGAAGAACCCAGAAGCAGCCGCCGCCGCGCGTACCGCGTGGCCGCGTTTGAACGCGCGGAACGCCCACACGCAGAGCACGACGACGAGCAGGAACGCCGCGCCGCTCGTCGCCCGGTGCGCAAACTCGACGAGCGTCTTCGTCTGCGTCGCGTCGGGCACGACCGACCCATTGCACAGAGGCCAGTGCGCCCCGCATCCGTCGCCCGACTTCGACGCGCGCACGAACGCGCCCCACAGGATGACGGCCAGCGTCAACCCAGTCACGACCCACGCATATCTCGCAAATTGTCTATTGACTTCCATGAGAGAGCGAAATGATTATCTCGCCTCGCCGGGGCCGAATCAAACCGAGCCTTTACCGCAGAGCCCTCCGCCACACGGCCGACTCGCCTTCGCGGCGGACGAGTGCGCTTACCTCCGCGTAGGCCGCGGCGTAGAGCGCGCGCATCTCCTGCTGCGAGGCGGGGTCGGCGAGCCTGCGCTCGACCTCTTCGATTGAAAGCCGCTTGCGCGGCAGCGCCAAAGAGAGCGACGGCCCCTCGCCCGCGACGTGCGCCGCCAACCCCTCGACCAGCCACAGCGGCGCGCGCCCCGCGCCCACGGCTTCGAGCGCGAGGTGTACGAACTCGTGGCGCGGCGTCGTCGTCAACAACCCGCGCCTTCGCAGCACACCGAGCGGCTGGAAGCTGATGCGCCGCCCCTCGGTCACCGCCCCGACCCACGCGGGCCGCCCCGTCGCGCCGGCGAACTCGCCCGTCGTCTCGTAGACGACGACCTCCGTCAGAGGCACGCGCGCGCCCACGCCCGCCCGCTCCAGACGCCCCGACACGTCCGCGTACGCCGCCTCAAAAGTACGCAACAGCGTCTCGACCTCGCCCCGCGCCGCACGCGCCGGATAGCTCACGCGAAAGTGCTCGCTGCGAATTTGACTGCCGCCCCCGGGTTGCAAGTTAAGACTCGGAGGCTGCGAGACGTAACTCGCCGTTTGAAAGACCGGCGACGATGAATCGGGCGCGGGTTGATGTTCGACAGCAGCACTCTCATCAACACGCGATCCGAAATCCGCGTCCCGCAGCTCCCCGACACCCGCGCCGGGGAAGTAGCGCGCGAGTATCTGTCTGTAGGACGCGCCGCGCGTGGCCGAGACGTGCGCGCCCGCCTGACAGAGCCCGAGGCCGTGGCCGAAGCCCGTCCCGCGGAAGACGTAGGCCGAGCCCGCGCGCGACACCTCGAAGCGAGAGCTTTTGAGCACGCTCCAACCGAGCGTGCGCCCGACGATGATCTTGAAGTCCCAACCGCGCAGACGACGACGCCGCTGCCCTTCAAGCTCAACCAACTCCGCGCGCCCCGTCTGGTCGCGACGCACGACGCGCACGCCTTCGAGCCGCGCCCCCACGTCGCTGCGCTCGTCCGCGCGCAAGGCTCTTAACAACTGCGCCGCGGGAATCACGTCCGTCCAACTCTCAGAGGCGACCGCACACGACTCGTCGCTCACGCCGCGCAGGTACGCAGGCGCGTTCGACACGCCCCACAGCTTCGCAACGTCGGCCGTGCGTCCACCGCACGCGGCGCTGAAGTAGCTCTCGGCGACGTGCCCCGACCCGTCGCGCAGAACTTCCCCCGCCGTCTCGCGCACGGCGCGGCGCGCAAGCTCGTAGAAGTCCGGGCGCGCCGACTCGTCGCGCACGGGCATGAAGCGCTGGCAGTGGGTCGTGTCGCAGAGGTCGAAGCGGTCGCGCGCGTGGCGTCGCAGATTTCGGACGGCGTAGGTGCGCGCGGCGACGGCGAGGGACTTGAGCGCCTCGGCTTCCGTCTCGACGCTGCCCTCGGCGGCCAGCACGCCGAAGACGTAGTCTTCGAGCGGGAGCCGCAGCGTCGTGTCGCCGCGCGAGAGTCGCACGCGCACGGTGCGGCCTTCGTCTTCGTCGTCGCTCGTGCCCTCTTCGCCGGTTGAGTTTGAGAGTCGTGTCCCTTGAACGTCCACGCCTGAAGCCGCACCGAGCGTGTGCGCGTATGCCTCGAAGACCGTGCGCGCGGCCTCGGCCGCTTCGGCACCGCGCGAGCGTTTGAGAAGGACGAGGACTGTGAGTTTCACCTCTTCAGTCGGCACGTCGCGAACGCCCGCGGCCTCGCCCTCACCCGGCGCGGCGAGTCCGGCGGCGAAGCCGACAAACCAGCCTTGAGCGCGCCAGCCGCCCTGTGGCGTCGAGGTGCCCGTCTTGCCGAAGACGTAGACGGGCAGCGTCGCCAGCCCCGCGCGCGCGGCCGTCCCGTAGGCGACGGCGCCGCGCATCCCCGCCAGCAACAGAGCGCGGTGCGCGGGCTCGACTTGAACACGCGCACGTATCGCAGGCGCGAAGCCTTCGACACGCGCGACGCGCGGCTCAAGCAGCGCGCCGCCGTTGAAGAGCGCGGCGTAAGCGGTGGCGAGCTGCGCGGGCGTGACGCGCAGCAGCTCGCTCTCGCCGAGCATCTCGGGCACGCGCGCCGCTTCGCGCGGCAGGAGCCCTGCGGCCTCGCGCTCGTCCGCGGCGTTGGTGCGCGCGCCGAAGCCGAACTCGCGCAGCGTGCGCGTGTAGACCTCGGCGTCGAGCGCTTCGGCGGTGCGGCCGAAGTAGTAGTTGCAGGAGTTGGCGAGCGCCTCCGCCGGGCCGAAGTCGGTCTGGTAGCGCGGGTGCGAGCAGTTGATCTTGAACTCTTCGTGCTCGTAGTGTCGCTTGCACGCGCGGCGGCTGTCGGCGTCGAGCGTGCCCGTGCGCAGCGCCGCGAGCATCGTGAACGGCTTGATGGCGGAGCCGGGCGGCGTCGCCACCTCGAAGGCCGCGCGCCCACCGGCCGACGCGCGCACGCGCCCCGTCTGCGCGTCGAGCACGAGCACCGCGCCCTCGCGCCCGCCGAGCGCCGTCTGCGCCGCGCGCCGCAAGACCTCGTCCGCCTCTTCGACGTTGAGAGGCGCAGGCACCGTCGCCTCCCTCCGCATGAAGGGAACGCCGAACAGTAAGGCGAGAGGCAAGAGGCACAGGAAAGGCACAAGTGAAAGACGAAGGCCACGACGGCCTCCGTCTTCACTTGTGCTCTGTGCCTTTTTAGTTTCCATGCGCTGCCGCTAGTTGTCCGCGTCTTCGATAACTTTAACGCCGGAGCGGAAGCGTTGGTAGTTGGAGAAGCGAAGCGTGGCGCGCGTGCGCGGCTTGCTCGCGCCTTCGATGACGGTGACCCACTCGGCAGAGTCGGGCACGAGCAACGTCTGCTCGGGGTCTTTGAACTGCTGGCGGCGGAAGCTCACGAAGTAGTCCTGTGCAGCGTACTTGAAGTGGCGAGAGGGGCCGAAGCGTCCGAAGCCGAAAGCGCGCGGGCCGTCGAACTCGAAGGGCGCGGCGAGGTGCGACTCAAGGCGGAGCACGTCGAACGTCTCGGCGTCCACCCAGATCATGTAGACGAGCGGCGCGACCACGCGGAACCGAAAGCCGACCGCGCGATGCTGCCACTCGACCCGCGGCTCGCCCTCGCCCGGGCTCAGCATCCGTATGCGATAGAGCTTGCGCCCCGCCTCCGTCACCTCCCCGTCGAACGTGAACTGAAAGAGGGCGCGATGCTTCGGCAGGAGGAAGCCGAGCGAGGAGACGAAGTAGTTGACCTCCGGCCCGAGACGCGTCTTCGAGGGCTTGCCGTCGATGGTCTTTAAGCGCCGGACGGGCAGCGGGTAGTAGTCCTCCTCCTCGGCCGACAGATCCTCTCGTAAGACGACGGTGTCGAAGACGTACTCCTTCGACTTCTTCGCCGTCATCTCCTCGCGCAGCTCTTCGCGCCTGAGCGTCTCTTTGAAGGCGATGCTGAAGAGTCCCGTCTGGTAACGCGCCACGCCCTCGCCGACTCTTTCGAGTATGCGCTCAAGTCGCTCGTCCTTCGCCGGACTTGCTTCCGGCTCCTGCGCGCGCACGGGCGCACACGCCAGCAGCGCGAGCACGAGCGACAGGACAGACCGCCGGTACTTCATCAAGACTCAAGCTTGCAACTGCGGCTCTGCGACGGGCTCGGCCGGCGCGGGCTCCGAGGGCGCAGGCTCGGCGACGACGGGGGCTCCCGTCTCGGGCGGGGTGACGCGCGCGAGCGCGCCGAGCGTGACGACCCAGCCCACGAGCGTCAGGCCGAAGGCGAACGCGAGGCGCAGGCCGAAGAGCGTGACCTCCGTCCAACCGTTCGTGAAGCCCGTGCGCGTGAAGAGGACGAAGTAGGGCATCAAACCGAAGACGAAGAGGCCGACGGCGTAGACGAGCACCGACCGCGGCGCGAAGGCGCGACCCAAGACGCGATGAAAGCCCTTCAGCGTCGCCTTCAGTCCCACGCGCGCCGCCGACAGCCAAAGGTGCGCCGCCGTGAGCGGCAGCACCGCGCCGAGCAGCACCAGCCACGAAGAGGAGACGAGCGCCTCCTGCCAGTGCAGCGGCACCGGCCTCGCGCCCGTGACGCCCGCCACCACAGAGGTGTGCGGCTCGTCCACCGCCGGCAGCCAACCTTGCAGCTTGCCGAGCAGGTAGACGAAGAGCACCGCCGCCGCCGCGACGGGGACGGCCAACAGCAGCACCTTCAACAGATCGCGCGGCGCGCGGCGTGCTATCCGGCCGGCGGTCGCCTCAAGCAGCGCGGCGTTGGCGGCGGCCGACTGGAAGAGGAAGAAGAGCAGCGGCGCGGCCACGGCCGTCAGGGCCGTGACGACGAGCTGCCACACGTTCGCCACGCCCGTCGCGAAGAAGTAGTAGACGCTTGCCAGCAGCAACCCGTAGAGGGCCGCGAGCAGCAGCAGCCCGCGCCAGTTGCGGAACAGGTCGCGTGTGGCAGCCCCGAGGGCGGCAAATGACTCTTTAATCATCGTCGTCTTTCCTTGTCAGTCTCGGCGCTCACTTGTCGAGAATGGTCAGCCCCGTGGTGGCCGAGTTGGCGCGCACGTCGGGCTCGTACATGCGCTCGACGCGCGCGGGCGCGGCGTGGAACTGGCCGGGCACCTGCACGCGCATCGCATACTGGAACTGCGCCTTCCCGTCGAAGTGGTCGAGGAAGATGACGGCGCGGTTATCGCGGAACTCGCGCTGGCTGTACCAGTCGCTCCAATCCTTATCCGTGTGGTTGAGGTCGATGCCGCTCACCTCTTCGACCTGTTCGCAGCCGGCCGGGATCGGGTCTTCGATCATCAGGTAATGCCCGCCCTCG
>JBJMGQ010000226.1:0-6653 GCA_045807845.1 Pyrinomonadaceae bacterium
GAAGATGGAGAGCAGTAAGCAGTAGGCAGAGGGCAGTAGGCAGTCGCTTCGCGTTAAGTGTATTGAAGAGTTAATTCAAGATTCCCGACAGCGGCGCTTTCAACTGCCTACTGCCCTCTGCCTACTGCCTACTTGAATTTTCCCCCCTCATCCTTCATCCTTCATCCCTACTATGTCTCGCCCACTTCTCATGTCTCTGTTCGACGAGACGGAGCGCCGGCCGCTGTCGGTCTCCGAGCTGACCTCGCAGGTGCGCGGGGCGTTGGAGAACCGCTTCGCGTCCGTGTGGGTCGAGGGCGAGATATCGAACTTCAAGCAGGCCGCGTCGGGTCACTGGTACTTCACCGTCCGTGACGAGGGCGCGCAGTTGCGCTCGACCTGCTTCCGCGGCGTCAACACGCGCATCCGCTTCCGCCCCTCGGACGGGCTGCTCGTGCGCGTCCGCGGGCGGATGACCGTCTACGAGCCGCGCGGCGAATATGAGCTCATCGTCGAGGCGCTCGACCCCGTGGGCGCGGGCGCTTTGCGCGTCGCCTTCGAGCAGTTGAAGGAGCGGCTCGCCGCCGAAGGTCTCTTCGACGAAGCTTTAAAAAGAGAGCTGCCGCTGCTCCCGCGCCGCGTCGGGGTGGTGACGAGCCCGACGGGCGCCGCCATCCGCGACATCATCCGCACCGTCGAGCGTCGCACGCGCACCGTCAGCATCCTGCTCGCGCCGACGCGCGTGCAGGGCGAGGGCGCCGCCGGAGAGGTCGCACGCGCCATCCAAGCTTTGAACGAACACCACCTCCGCGCGCTCGAAGAAGGTCTGACGGAGGAGCTGGTGGATGTCATCATCGTCGGGCGCGGCGGAGGTTCCGCCGAAGACCTGTGGGCCTTCAACGCCGAGGAGGTGGCGCGCGCCATCCGCGCGTCGGTTGTGCCGGTCATCTCGGCCGTCGGGCACGAGACGGACTTCACCATCGCCGACTTCGCCGCCGACGTGCGCGCCGCGACGCCGACGGCCGCCGCCGAGATTGTCGCCGAGCGCGAGGACGAGATTGGCGACTACGTCGAGCGGCTCGCGCACGGCCTCTTCAACTCCGCGCGCTACCGCGTGCTCGCCGAGCGCGCGCGCGTGCAGGAGGCGGCGATGTCTTCGGGCTTCGACGAAGTCAGGATGCGCCTGCGCGTCGCGCGCGAGGAGTTGGACGATGCGCGTTGTCGTCTGGAGAATCGGGCGGGGGATTTGAGCAGAGTCGCGCGACGCCGTCTCGAAGCGGTGAGGGGACAGCTCTCGCCCGCGGGTGTGGCCGCGTCGGCTTCGCGCACGCGCGTGCGTTTGGCGGTGGGCGGCGCGGCGTTGGAGACGGCGGCGCGCGCGCGGCTCGAAGACGCACGCAGGCGTCTGGGATTGGCCGCCGCTTCGCTCGACGCGATGTCGCCGCTGGCGGTGCTCGGGCGCGGCTACGCTTTGGCGACGGACGAGCGCGGGCGCGTGCTGCGCGCGGCGCGCGCGGTCGGCGTGGGCGAGAGCGTGCGCGTGCGTCTCTCGGAAGGCTCTCTGCGCTGCCGCGTGGAAGAGGCCGAGGGGCTTTCGGAGAACTGAAGAACGACGGGGCCGGGGGAGTACTGATGTCGCAGGGACGCAGGAGCCGCATCGTCATCGACGTTGACCGCGTGCAGGCCGAGGCGCGCGCGAAGAAGGCGCGTCGCTTCGGGCGCGCGGGGCGCGTGCTGGGCGTGACGGGGTTGATAGTGATCGGCGCCCTGCTCGTGCTGCTCGTCGGCTCGTACGCGTGGTATCAGAGTTTTAAGAAGAGCCCGCCCTACAGTCTCGCGCTGCTCGTCGATGCGGCGCAGCATGACGACGTGCAGGCGGTCGAGACGATGATTGACGCCGACCAGATCGCGCAGGGGTTCGTCCCGCAGGTCATCGACAACCTCACGGGCGCCGGGTCGCAGCTCCCGCCGCAGGCGCGCGCGTCTCTGACGGCGACGCTGCCCGTGATGCTCCCGCGCGTGCGCGAGACGATGCGCGACGAGATCGCACGCGCGATGAAGGGGCTCTCGCAGAACGAATCTTCGAGCCTGCCCTTCTTCGTCAAGGCGCTCGGTGTGCGGCAGGCTGCGACGGTCGTCGAGCGCGGCGACGCGGCGACCGTCAACGTCAAAGCGGGTGAACGTCCCGTCGAGTTGTCGATGCGCCGCGACGGCGAGCGCTGGAAACTCGTCACGGTCAAAGACGCCCAGCTCGCCGCCGACATCGCCACGCGCCTCGCCGCGAGCCTCTCCACCACGCCGCCGCCGCAGCAGCCGCAGAACCAACCGCGCCACAAGGGGCGGTAAAGAAGAGATGCCGAAACGAGAACAAGCTAAAAGCGCGGCGCCGACGAGCTTCGAGACGCAGCTCGCGACGCTGGAACGCATCGTGAGAGAGTTGGAGCGCGGCGACCTGCCGTTGGAGCAGAGCCTCGATCTGTTCGAGCAGGGCGTGAAGCTTTCGCGCGAATGTCAGGAGCGTTTGAACGAGGCCGAGCGGCGCATCGAGGTGCTGCTGCGCGGCGGCGACGGCGCAACCATCGCCGTGCCGTTCGAGTCGGAAGAGTTGATCGAGGACGAACCGGAGGCGGATGACGAGAGCGTCTTCTGACGAGCCCGCCGCAACGGAACTCGAAAGCACGCGCGAGGCTTCGGCCGAGCAGGTACGTGCCTACGCAGAGCGCGTGCGCGCGGCCGTCGAGACGGAACTCGACCGCTTAGTCCCGGCCGAGTCCACCGACCCGCCCTCCGTCCACGCCGCCGTCCGTTGGAGCCTCTTCGCGCCGGCCAAGCGCTTTCGCCCGCTGCTCGTCACAGCCTCGGGCGAGGCGTTCGGCGCGCAGCCCCTTCAGTTAATCCGAACCGCCTGCGCCTTCGAGCTGCTGCACACCTACTCGCTCGTCCACGACGACCTACCCGCGATGGACGACGACGACCTGCGCCGTGGGCGGCCGACCTGCCACGTCAAGTTCGGCGAGGCCACCGCGATCCTTGCCGGTGATGCTTTGCAGACCCTCGCCTTTCAGACCCTCGCCGAAGACGAGACGCTCGACGCTTCCATGCGCGTCCGTCTCGTCGCCGAGCTGGCGCGCGCCGCGGGGACGCCCGAAGGGATGGTCGCGGGACAGGCGCACGACCTCGCGGCCGAAGCGCGCACAGACGTGCGCGGCGAAGAGCTTGAGCTGATTCATCGGCGCAAGACGGGCGCGCTCATCGCGGCGGCGGCGCGCGCGGGCGCGCTCATCGCGGGCGCGAGTCGAGATGAGGTCGAGGCCATCAACGCTTACGCGCACGACCTCGGGCTGCTCTTTCAGATCACGGACGACCTGCTCGACGTTACGGCGACCGCCACCGACCTCGGCAAGACGCCGGGTAAGGACGCGCGCGCGCAGAAGGCAACCTACCCGGCCGTCTACGGCCTCGAAGCGGCACGCACGCGCGCGCGGGAAGTTTACGAGAGCGCCTGCGCCGCGCTTGAGCGTTGCGAGAGCCCGACGCCGATGCTTCGCGGCCTCGCGCGTCTCGTTCTCGAACGGCGCGCATGAAGTCGCACGCAGACCGCTTTAGAACGGACTCACCGGATGTTTCCCTACTTGAACCTGCTCGCCGTGCTGAACCTGCTCGGGGCCGCGCAGGGGCTTCTGCTGGCGTCGGCGCTCGTCGCCTCGGGGCGCTGCCGCCCTCCGAGACCTCTGTGACTTCGACCAGCCCGCGCCCAAGCGCCCTCCGGTTGAACGGGCGAGATAAAGATTAGACTTGGCTTGTAGGGAGAACGGACTTCAGCGCGGCGCTAATCGATGCGACAGATGTAGGACGGGACTTTCATGGGCGGGATTCCAACACGCACCGTTTCAAACGATGAAGGAGGAACGCTGAACGATGAACTGTAAGACGAGATGGCTTCAGTTCATCGTTCAGCGTTCCTACTTCATCGTTCTAGGAACGTGACCTCGCCGTCCACGACGCGCGCGAGATAGCGGCCGTCGCGCATGACCCAAGCGACGCGGCGCCCCGCGCGTGCAAGCTCGGCCCATTCGCTCGACTTCTTCGGATTCTGCTCGATGAGAACCGCGCCCGAAGGGAGCTCGACGTGTCGGAGTCCCGACTGTCGAAAGCGCCGGACGCCGCGCCCGCCCCCGAAGAGTTTCTCGAAGGCGACGAGGATGACGCCCGCCGACGGCACGTCTTCCGTTTCGGCTCTATCGCTCTCCGTCATGTGTGTAAAACTTCAGGAAGGTTGACCGGCGCCGGTCGGGCCGCCGTCGGAGTCGGAGTTGCCGTCGCGGCGCGTGAAGCTGTTGACCAGCTCGATCAGTTCCTTGGCGCGGAAGGGTTTCGAGATGTAGGCGTCGAAGCCTGCTTCGAGCGCGCGGTGCCTGTCCTGATTGGCGGCGAACGCGGTGACGGCGACGCAGGGCACGGCACGCGTGCGCTCGTCGGCGCGCATCTCGCGCAGAAGCCCCCAGCCGTCGAGCGCGGGCATCGAGAGGTCGATGAGCGCGACGGCCGGCGCCTCTTCGAGCGCAGCCATGAGCGCCTCGTGCCCGTTGCGCGCCTCGCGGATGTGGTAGCCTTCGCCCTCCAACATCAGGCGCAGGAGCTCCCTGTTGTCGTCGTAGTCGTCGGCGATGAGAATGCTTTCGGACATTGTCGGGAAGTCCACCTGAATGCGTTCTCGGCGAGTGTGTGCCGTGCGCCGCGTGCGCATCGACCGTCGGCCACAGATGATAAATCGAAAATGAAAAATCGCAAATCCGAAACGGCCAAAAATGAGTCTCTTGACACCCTTTATGCGCGGCGTCCATAATCCGAAGTGCCCGCGGCCCGGGCGTTTTCGGCGGGCGCCGGCGGGCCTCGCCGGGCACAGACGGGCGAGACGCCCCCCTCTTTAAGCCGTTCCCGCGGCGCCTCGACTCCGCGCCGAACCAAACCACGCCTTTCAAAGGAGACCGTGAACGTGTCCAGCGTTGACTTGGAAAAGAGCTTGCGCGCCGACGTGGAGTCTTACGTCGCACAGCGCACCAGCGGTTTGAAGGAGGAGCTGGAGCGTCTGCGCGCGCAGCTCAACGAAGCCCTCGCGGGGATGAGCGAGCGGCTCGAAGAGCCCGCCGCCTCTGCGGACGCGCCGCTGGCCGTCGCCGTCGCCGAGCACCTGCGCAACGCGCGCAACCTCGGCATCGAGACCGCGGCGGCCGAGTCTTCACGTGCCCGCGCCTCTTCCGACATCGCGTTGATTAAGGCCGCGGTGGACGAGCTGGACGCGCAGCACACGCAGGCCGAGGTCTTGAACGCGCTCGTCAATCGCGCGGCCGCCTTCGCGCCCCGCGTCGCCTTCTTCGTCATCAAGAGCGAGCGCGCGACGGGCTGGCGCGCGCGCGGACTGGAAGGCACCATCGGCGACGACTCGGTGCGCGAGCTGTCGCTGGCAATCGATTCGGACACGCTCTTGGGCGAGGTCGTGCGCGCGCGCTCGACGTGGGCCGGCGAGCCCGGGTCGCACGCCGAAGACCACACCATCTATCAGCACTTCGGCGGCGAGCCGCCGCAGCGCATCGTTGCCGTCCCGCTCATCGCGCGCGAGAAGGCGGTGGCCGTGCTCTACGCCGACAGCGCCGGGCAGGACGCCGACGCCGTCAACCTCGAAGCCATCGAGACGCTCGTGCGCGTCGCGGGCATGGCGGTCGAGCTGCTGGCCGCGCGCCGCCCGACGGCCGAAGCAGGAGCCGCGCGCCCCGCTCCCGCCGCCCCGCGCCCCGCGCCGCCCGAGCCGCCGCGTCACGAAGAGCCGCAACGCGAAGAGCCGGCGCCGCAGGAGGAGCCCGCGCGGTCGCAGTCTTCCTTCGAAGCGCAGCCCACAGGGTTTGAGCCTCAACCCACAGCGCCCGAGCCCGAGCCCTCGTTCAGTGCGGAGCCGCAGCCCGAGCCTTCGTTCAACGCTCCGGCCGAGTCTTCGTTCAAGACGACGCCGGAGCACGCGTCCTCCTTCGGCGTCCAGCCCGAGTCGTCGCACACGGAGTCGTTCACCACGCCTCCGCCCGCGCCCGCGCCGGAGCCGCCCGCGCAGCCAATCTCGCCTTTGGGCAGCGCGCGCCGCTACGGCTCGATGGACATGGACTTCCCCGTCGAAGTCAACGAAGAGGAGAAGCGTTATCACAACGAGGCGCGCCGCTTCGCACGCCTGCTCGTCTCAGAGATCAAGCTCTACAACGAGCAGAAGGTGCGCGAAGGGCGCGACGCCTCCGACCTCTACGAGCGCCTGCGCGAAGACATCGACCGCTCGCGCCAGATGTACGACAAGCGCGTGCGGCCCGAGGTGTCGAGCCGCTACGACTACTTCGACCACGAACTCGTCAACATGCTCGCCGAGGGCGACCGCAACAAGCTCGGCGCCGACTACCCCGGCGCCACCGTCAGCGCATGAAGCAGTAGGCGGTAGGCAGACGGCACTAGGCAGTTAGCGAATAAGATAAGGGGCCAAACGAACGGGGGCGGCGAGATTCACCACTCGCCGCCCCCGTCTTTTTCAAACCCCTGTTTGTCTTCAACAGCCTACTGCCATCTGCCTACTGCCTACTGTTATAATCCTCGCGCCCTCCCCTGAAAAATGAATGAGGAACTTATGACCCCGACTGCAC
>JBJMGQ010000227.1:0-4888 GCA_045807845.1 Pyrinomonadaceae bacterium
ACGGACGTTTCGCGCACGCCCGAGTCGGTCGCGCGCTTCCTCGACCGCGACGAGCTGAAGCTCTACCGTCTTATCTGGCAGCGCTTCGTCGCCTCGCAGATGAACCCGGCCATCTTCGACCAGACGACCATCGACATCGAGGCCGGCCGCTTCCTCTTCCGCGCGACCGGGTCGGTCTTGAAGTTCGACGGCTTCCTCAAAGTCTACGAGGAGGGTCGCGACGAGAAGGCAGAGGATGACGAGGAGGCCGCGCGCAAGCTGCCCTTAGTCGAGGCGGGCGAGAACCTCAAGCTCAACGGCGTCACGCCCGAGCAGCACTTCACCGAGCCGCCGCCGCGCTACACCGAGGCGACGCTCGTCAAGGCGCTCGAAGAGAAGGGCATCGGGCGGCCTTCGACCTACGCGGCCATCATGACGACGATTCAGGATCGCGAGTACGTCGAGCGCGTCGAGTCGCGCTTCCACCCGACGGCGCTGGGGATGACCGTCAACGACCTTCTGGTCGAAGGAGGCTTCGACGACCTCTTCAACGAGACCTACACGGCGCGGATGGAGCAGGAGCTGGACGAGATAGAAGAGGGCAAGCTCGCTTGGACGGATGCGCTCTCCGAGTTCTACGAGAAGTTCGCGCGCGACCTGAAAGCCTTCGAGACTTACGTCAAGGGGCGCAAGCAGCAGGCCATCCCGACCGACGAGAAGTGCGAGAACTGCGGCTCGCCGATGGTCATCAAGCTCGGCCGCTTCGGACAGTTCCTCGCCTGCTCGAACTACCCCGAGTGCCGCACGACGCGCGAAGTCTCGAAGCCGCAGGCCGAAGGCGACGGCGCGACGAGTGGCGCGCAGGGCGCGACGGACGGCGCCGCGGAAGAGGTCGCGGAGACGTGCGAGTTGTGCGGCAAGCCGATGGCGATGAAGCGTGGTCGCTTCGGCCCGTTCCTCGGCTGCACGGGCTACCCCGAGTGCCGCAACATCCGCCGCGTCTCGAAGAAGACCGGCGCGGTCGCGCCCGCGCCCGTGCCGATTGAGGGCGAGACGTGCCCCGTGGACGACGCGCAGCTCGTCAGGCGGCACGGCCCTTACGGCGAGTTCATCTCGTGCGCGAACTACCCCGTGTGCAAGTACATCAAGCGCGAGACGACGGGCGTCGCCTGCCCGCGCCCGGGCTGCAAGGGCGAGATCGTCGTCAAGAAGTCGAAGCGTGGAAAGTACTTCTACGGCTGCTCCGAATATCCGAAGTGCGACACGGTCTACTGGGACAAGCCCGTCGCCGAAGCCTGCCCGCAGTGCAACGCGCCCTTCCTGTTGGAGAAGACGACCAAGAAGGGCACGACCCGCTCCTGCGTCCGCGAGGAGTGCGGCTACAAAGAGGACGTGCCCGCGACAGGCGCGCCCGCGCCGACCGCGAGCCGCACGGGAAGCGAAGGCCGCGTCGCGAGCTAAGATAAATTAACGCCGGACAAACGGAGGGCGCGACTTGATTGTCGCGCCCTCCGTTTGTGTTTTGCCGCCCGTCAATTTACATTTAAGTCACCCTTAACTTTCTGTCCGAGACTTTCGCAGGAGAACTCGTCAAGATGAATCCCAGACGCCGGAACGCGGCGGCGCTACTGTGCGCCCTGCTGCTCTTCTCGAACCTTCCCGTTAACGCGCGCCAGACGACGCCTGCGCAGAGCGCCCCGGCGCAAGTGCCACGCCCACAGCCGACGCCCGACCCGAACGACCCCATCCAGCGCATACGCGACGAGGGGCTCAATCGCTCGCAGGTGATGCAGACGCTCAACCACCTGACGAACGTCATCGGCCCGCGCCTGACGGGCTCGCCCAACATGCGCCGCGCCAACGAGTGGACGCGCGACCAGCTCGCACGGTGGGGCTTAGTCAATGCGAAGCTCGAACCGTGGGGCGCGTTCGGCCGTGGCTGGGTTCTAAAGAGGTTCTCCGCCGACGTGGTCGAGCCGCAGACGTTTCCGCTCAACGCCTACCCGAAGGCTTGGTCGCCCGCGACCGCGGGGGCGCTCACGGCCGAGGTCGTCTACGTTGACGCGAAGGACGAGCAGGGGTTGCAGAAGTTCAAAGGACAACTGCGCGGTAAGATAGTTCTCAACGGCGCGGTGCGCGACCCCGCGGCGCACTTCGACCCCGAGGGCACGCGCCAGACTGAGAAGCAACTGCTCGACCTCGCCAACTCGCCCGACCCCGCGACCCAAGCCCCACGCCCGCGCGGCGGGCCGTCCGAAGCGCGCACGGCCGCGCGCTTCGCCTCGCAGAAGTGGAATTTCTTTCAGGAGGAGGGCGCCGCGCTCGTCGTAGACCCGAGCCGCGGCGACGGCGGCAACATCTTCGTCCAGCAGGCGACGGTGCCGCAGCCGCTTCCGACCAACCCGCAGGCGCTCAACGCGCTCCTCGACCGCGCGCCCGACGCGCCGCGACAGGTGCGCGCGTGGGACAAGACGGCGCCGAAGTTCGCGCCGCAGGTCGTGCTCTCCATCGAGCACTACAACCGCCTCGCGCGCATGCTCGAAGCCGGCGAGCACGTCCGCGTCTCGATCAACCTCGACACACAGTTCATCGACGAAGACCCGACGGCCTACAACACCGTCGCGGAGATTCCCGGCACCGACCTCAAGGACGAGATCGTCATGCTCGGCGGCCACATGGATTCTTGGCACGGCGCGACGGGTGCGACCGACAACGCGGCGGGCGTTGCCGTCGCGATGGAGGCGGTGCGTATCTTGAAGGCGCTCAACCTTCAGCCGCGCCGCACCATCCGCATCGCTTTGTGGAGCGGAGAGGAGCAGGGACTTCTCGGCTCTCGCGCATACGTCGAGCAGCACTTCGGCAAGCTTGAGACGCCGCCGTCCACGCCTCGACCGGCGCCGCCGGGTGCGTCCGAAGGTCAGCCCGCCGCGACAGCTCCGGCGCCCGCACCAACGCCGCGTGGCCGTCTCTTGACGAAGCCGGAGTATGAGAAGCTCTCGGCCTACTACAACCTCGACAACGGGACGGGGCGCATTCGCGGCGTCTACATGCAGGGCAACGAAGGTGTGCGCACATACTTCCGCGGCTGGCTCGCGCCCTTCGCCGACCTCGGCGCGCAGACCCTAACGCTCGCCAACACCGGCAGCACCGACCACGCCTCGTTCGACAACATCGGCCTGCCCGGCTTCCAGTTCATACAGGACTCGGTCGAGTACAACACGCGCACGCACCACTCGACGCAGGACACCTTCGAGCGCATCCAGCCCGACGACGTGAAGCAGGCCGCCGTCATCATGGCCGCCTTCATCTACCAGACCGCCATGCTCGACGAACGTCTCCCGCGCAAGCCCGCGCCGGGGAGCGTAGAGCGTGAGAGCACTTCAATCCGGCGTTAACTTCGGACGGACGTACAACTTTATGACGAGACGACACACAGCCGCCGCGCTGCTCTTGTTCGCTTTGCTGTCGCCGAACGCCTCGCGGCTGCACGCGCGGCAGCAGGGTGTTCCTGTGGTCACCGTGGCGCCGCAGCCGCAAGCTCAGGCACAACCGCAGCCTTCGCCCGACGTGATCGAGCGCATCAAGGACGAGGGGCTCAACCGCTCCGAGGTGATGAAGACGCTCGAATATCTGACGGACGTGATCGGGCCGCGCCTGACGGGCTCGCCCTCGCTCAAGCGCGCCAACGAGTGGACGCGCGACCGTCTGACCGCGTGGGGCTTGCAGAACGCGCACCTCGAACCGTGGGGGCCGTTCGGGCGCGGCTGGACGCTCAAGCGCTTCTCGGCCGAAACGGTCGAGCCGCAGGCGTTCCCGCTGCTCGCCTATCCGCGCGCTTGGTCGCCGGGGCTCGACGCGCCGCTCACGGCCGACCTCGTCATCGTCGAAGCGAAAACGGAAGAGGAGTTGCAGAAGTACAAGGGTCAGCTCCGCGGCAAGATCGTGCTCACGGGCACCGAGCGCCAGCTCAAGCCGCGCTTCGAGCCGACGGCCACGCGTCTCAGCGACAAGCAGTTGCTCGAACTCGCGGACGCGCCCGACCCCTCGCTCCTGCCCCGCCCCCCGCGCCGCCAGCCGTCGCCCGAGCAGATCGCCGCCGCGCGCTGGGGCGACCGCAAGACGCAGTTCTACTACGAGGAGGGTGTTGCGCTCCTCGTCGGCTCAAGCCCGGCGGGCGACGGCGGCATGCTTCAGTTCGTTCAGTCGGCCTCCGTGCCCCAGCCCTTCGACACGCCGTTCGACAAGCGCAAAGGCCCTTGGGAGAAGGACGCGCCCAAGCTCATCCCGCAGATTGCGCTCTCGAACGACCACTACAATCGTCTCGCGCGCATGCTCCATCAGGGCGAGAAGGTACGGCTTTCCGTCAACCTACAGGTCGAGTTCGACGATACAGACCCGATGAGCTACAACACCATCGCCGAGATTCCGGGGACGGACTTGAAGGACGAGGTGGTCATGCTCGGCGCGCACCTCGACTCTTGGCACACGGCGACGGGCGCGACCGACAACGGCGCGGGCGTCTCCGTAATGATGGAGGCCGTGCGCATCTTGAAGGCTCTGAATCTTCAGCCGCGCCGCACCGTCCGCATCGCTCTGTGGAGCGGAGAGGAGCAGGGACTCCTCGGCTCGCGCTTCTACGTCCGCGAGCACTTCGGCCCGCTGCCCGCGCCCACTCCCACGGCCGCGGGCGCGACGCAGCCCGACGCAGCCGCCGCCGCCGTCGCCGAGAAGACCGGCAAGACGCCGAAGAAGCGCGAGGCGCGAGACGCCGCCGCGAAGACTCCGGCCGCGCAGCCGACGCCCGCCGCGCCACAGCCCACACCGGCTCCGGCCGCGCGCTTCAAGCCGGAGCACGCGCGCCTCAACGTCTACTTCAACACCGACAGCGGCACGGGCGCCATCCGCGGCG
>JBJMGQ010000228.1:0-12637 GCA_045807845.1 Pyrinomonadaceae bacterium
CTTACACTCGCGCTGCGCGCCGCGCTCGTTCGTGAGCGTCACGGTGGCGCCCGCCAGAGGTTGGGGCGCCCCGCCGCCGAGCGGGCGCTTGAGGGTGATGACGACGAGCCGCGCGTAGACGGTCTGCGACATCGCCACCGGCGCCGCGTTCAGGAGAAGGGAGAGCGCGACCAGCGCGCGTGTGATTCGGCGGGGCATTGTGCGGGCGCTAGGGGATGGTGCTTGCGCTTCGTGCATCGCTTGACTCCTTGTCGATTTGGGGCTGGGTTGCGACCGCCGCGGCTAAAAGTGAAAGGCCACCTTCTTCGGGCTCGGAGTTGGCGGCGGCCGGCTACGCCCGTTCATGCGATTGATGTGCCAGTCGGCGCGTGCCTATCTCCGCGCCGTTATTACGCGAGGTGTCGGCCGGTGGCGGGCTCGCGGCGAGTGAGAACGCCAGCAGCCAAGGCAATGGCGAGAGCAAAGAACTTAAGCCGCATAGCGAGGCACGGCGCAAGACCTTTTCATGAATCGGCCTGCCTCGCCAGAGCGTGCGACGTACAATCAAAATTGATAGCCACACTATCAAAACTGCCAACAGCCGGCGGCGAGTTTCGCCCTTAAAGCCGTTGCAGTTGAGCGTCAAAGTCGAAGGGTCGGACGATTACCGCAGCTCGCCGGCCTCCTCGTGGACGCACTTGAACTTCACAGTGCCCTCCGCCACCACCTTCTGGCCGAGAACGTTTGTGAGGCCGGAATCTATCTTCAAAAAGTGTTCTTTGCCTGCCTTCAGGCTCTTTTCGAGTTTCAGCACGAAGTATTTGGAGGGTCTGTCGGCCGGGACAGAGGGGTCGTTCGGTCTGGCCGCGGCGGCGTAGGACTCGGTCTTCTGCTCAAAGCTCAGGCCGTCGGGGCTGATTTCGTAGAAGATGCGCTGGACGACGAGCGGGCCTGTGACCATCAGGTCTTCGTCCGAGCGGATTTGCAGCTCAGTTGGAAGCTTGAAGTTGTGTGGCCCGGCGCTGATCTTGGCTTTGGCGGGCGAGGTCGGCGCGCCGGTGGCAGTGGGGCGGGCGGCGACCGGCTTGTCCCCCGCCGAGCACCCTGCATAACAGAGGAAGGCCAGCAGCACCAGAATGAAGATTAATTTCATGCGGAGTTCTACTTCGCGCCCCGGCGTATGAAGGGGCGGGCTCTCAAGCAGGTGCACGGGCTGAGGAGGAAGTGAAGATCGCTTGAGGTCTCTTCATTCTCTTCCAAACGTCGCCGATGCTCCTCAAAGATATCTGCTCCAACTCACCTTGAGACCAGCTCGTGTGTCGGGCGCGTTTAGTCCGCCCGCCTCGTATGCCATCGGCGGGCCACGCACTTCGGGCGGCTTTCGCCGGCAGCCGCGCGCGGACGCCGACCCGCGTCCTAACAAAAATGATATGCGCCGCTATTAAAATTGATATGTGAAGACGACGACTACCGCACCAACTCGAAAGCGCCGCGGCCGTAGGTGGCGACGAGGATCGCCTTGTCCGCCCTGACCGCGAAGCCGGTGACGATGACGGGCGGCAGCCCCTGATTTAATGAATGCCAACTGATCCCGCTCGCGGTCGAGCGGAAGACGCCGGCATCGGTGCCCACGTAGATAACATTCTTATCCAGCGGGTCGATGAGCAGCGCGTTGGCCGGGGCGTTGGGAATGTCGCCGCTGATGTCTGCCCAGTGCGCGCCGCCATCAGTGGTTTTGAAGACGTGCCTCTTCCCGAACCCGGAGACCGTGAGGTAGGCGATTGCAGGGTCTTCCCGATCGACGGTGATGCTCTTGATGAAACGTTTGGGCAACGTCCGGGTCACGTCATGCCAATGCCTCCCGCCGTCGCGCGTCGTCATCACCCGGCCCTGTGCCGACCCCGTGTAGATCACGTCGCTCTGCGACGGGCTGACGGCGATGACGCTGAGAACGTCGGGGCCGAAGCCGTGCGTGGGCCGGTTGGTCAGACGTTGGCCCGGCGACAGTTCAGTCCAGTGGTCTGCGTCCGTGCTGACGAAGAGTCTATGTGTTCCGAAGTAGAACCTGTCGGTTCGCGGGTCTGAGATGAAGGGCGGGAAGAAACCTATGCGGGGGTTCTGGCTCGGCTCGCCGAACTCCTCGTTGGTGGCAACGTTCTGTCCGGAGCTGGGCGCCCCTTCCCCAAAGCGGCCGATGACGCCGTAGTAGAAGTTGACGTAGACGACGCCGGGGTTCTCCGTGTCGAGCACACAGTTGCCGCCGTCCCCCGTGATGAACTCGCGCCAGACGCCCGTACTTCCCTTCAGGATGACCGCGCCGTTATCCTGCGTCCCTCCGTAGACCGTGTTCGCGTCCGAGGGGTGCGCGACGATGTTCCAGAACTGCGCAATGGGCAGAAGGCTGTTGAGCGGCTCGAAGGCCCTTGCCCCGCCAGCCGAGTCCCCGCCGTTGGCAGCGCGCCAGAGGCCGCCATCGTTGCCGACGTAGAAGAGCTTCGGGTTTGAGTCGGCCGGCGAGAAGACAAGCGCATGCTGGTCTGTGTGCGAGGCGGCCAGCTCCGGCTGGAACGGCCGATTGACATCCGGGAACCAGTTCCTCATCAGGTTAGACCACGTCAGCCCGCCGTCGGCGCTCTTGTAGAGGTCGCCTGTCCCGACGTAGAGCGTCGCCGCGTCCTGCGGGTCAACGGCTAAGAACTCTATGCCCAAGTTGATGACGCTCGCGTCGCTCACGTCCACGGGGGGCTGCTTCCAACTCTCCCCGGCGTCCTCGCTGACCATCAACGTGGTAGTAGTGCGCTGACTATTTTCCATTCGTACCGTGTGCGTGACGAGCACGTAGACGGTGTCGGGGGCGGCCGGGGTGGTTCCGATCTTGAAGCCGAATTGGTGGTTGGGGGAATCTGCTTCGGCGGGGACGAAGATAGCCTTCCACTTCCGACCGCCGTCCACCGACTTGAGCACCGCCGCCTTCTCTGTGGGCCGGTCGGGGCGGTCGATCACGGCGGCATAGAGCGTCTCCGGGTCGCCCGGGTGAAGCGCGAGGTCGAGCGGGAGACCGCGGACGGTCGGCTCCGTCCACGTCACGCCGCCGTCGGTCGAAAGACGCACCCCGCCGGGCAGAATCTTGGAACTGGCGAGGTCTAGGAATTTAAACTCGGTAAGCCAGAGCCGTTTCGGGTCGCTCGGATGGACGATGACTTTCGAGATCGTCGAAGGAGGAAGGCGGTCGCCGCTCACCTTGCACCATGTCTGCCCGCCGTCGGTCGATCTGAGGACGCCGGTGCCCATGTAACCCGAGGTGTGGTCGCCCATCCCCGCGTACACGACCGAGGGGTCGCTTCTCGAAAAGGCAATCGAGCCGACGGCGAGTTCTTCCTGATTGTCTGCCACCGGGTCGAACTTGCACCCGCCGTTGTCCGAGCGCCAGAGGCCGCCGGTGCCGCTGCCGACGAGGAGGACGTTGGCGTCGGCCGGCGACACGGCTACGGCTGTGACGCGGCCCGTCGTCGGTCTCATCTCAGAGCCGTAGGATTCGATGGGCGCGATGCCGAGGGGCTTCCAGTAAGGGCGCTCTTCTTTTAAAGCCGCCTCGCTGCGCTCAAGCAAAAAGGAGTTCTTCTGCGCGTTGGAACGGAGTAGGGGCGGCAGGTTGAAGTACGGCGACGGGTATGTGCGCTGAAGCAGAAACCAGTCGAGGCGTTCCTTGCGCAGCTCGACCTCCCCCGGCTCACCTCCCTCAAGCTCCTGGGCCATCTGGAATGACAAGAGTCTTCTGCGCAGCCGCGAGCGTCGTGTGAGCAGGCGTCTTCTCCTCCTGACGCCCGACGACCGCGCTTGCGCCCGGGCGTCGGCCCTCTGCGGCGTGCGCACCTGCCCTTCTTGCGCCGCCGCGGCAGGCGCGGCGACTCCGAGACTCAGCCACCACAGGAGCAACACATGGAAGACGACCGTTACCCGCTTCCTTGCAGGTGGTGAAAGCCGAAAGTCATGAGGGGTCACTTGAGAGCCTCCGAACCGCCTTGCGCTAAATTTTCATCCGCGCTTTGAGATTCAAGGCGCGCATGTGTCGGTGCAGGTTGTTAGGGTGTATGTCGAGCAGCCGCGCCGCCTCCGTGTAGTTACCTTTCGCCCGGGCGACGGCCTCGCGGATAATCTCTTCCTTCTTCTCGCGGAGGGCGGCCTTCAGCGAAAGCGTCTTAGGCGCGCTCGTGCGCTTCGACGCGAGCAGGTGGGGCGGTAAATCCTCGGCCATGATTAACTCGGAGCCGCCGAGCACGACCGCTCGCTCGATTGAGTTCTCCAATTCGCGCACGTTACCGCGCCAGTCGTGGGCGAGGAGGCACTCCATCGCTTCCGGCGAGATGCCCATCACTCGCCTCTTGCATCTGTCGCCGCAACGTCTGGCGAAGTAGGTCGCCAATAACGGGATATCTTCGCGCCGCTCTCTCAGGGGCGGCATGTTCAGCTCGATGACGTTCAGCCGGTAGTAGAGGTCTTCGCGGAACGCGCCCTGCCTGACCGCCTCCTCCAAATCTTTATTCGTCGCCGCGATCAGCCGCACGTCGATCTTAATCTGCCGGCTGCCCCCGACCCGCTCGACGACCCGCTTTTGCAGCACCCTCAGAAGCTTTGCCTGGACGGCCGGGGTGGTCTCGCCCACCTCGTCGAGGAAGAAGGTGCCGCCGTCGGCCACCTCAAGCCTTCCCTTCTTCTGCGCGAACGCGCCGGTGAAGGCTCCCTTCTCATGACCGAAGAGCTCACTCTCAAGCAGCGTCTCGGTGAGGGTGGCGCAATTGACTGCCAGGAAGGGGTGGCCCTCCCGTGGACTGTTGGCGTGAATCGCGTAGGCGGCCAGCTCTTTCCCCGTCCCGCTCTCCCCGCGTATGAGGACGGTCGAGTCCTTCGGCGCGACCTTCGCGATCAACTGGTAGACCTCGCGCATGGCGGCGCTCTCGCCGATCATGTCATGGTTGACGACCGCCTCACGCAGCAGCCTCTTGTTCTCGGATTGCAGAAGCTCCCGGCGGTGGATGTTTTCCGCCGCCGGGGAGGCAATGACCGCCAGCGCCGTCAGCCACTCAAGATGTCTCTCCTCGAACGACCCGCCCGCCTCGGAGACCAGATAGACGACCTCCGCCGTGTCCCCGCCCTTCCGCAGCGGAGCACATAGAACGGAGTAGGCGGTCGTGTTTGACGAAGCCCCCTTCAGCGCGCGCGCGCCCTCAAACATCTCCTGGGCGAGGATGGCGACGCCCTCGCGTACGACCTGCATGACGGCGGACGTGCTCCCGCCGGACGGCGTCGAGGCGATGCCGTCCGTGCGGCTGCGGCTCGCGCACACGACATACTCGCGCGACTCCCCCTCAACGCGGAGGACTGAGCCGTACGCGGCCGGGATCGTCTCCATCGCCGAGTCGAGCAGGTGTTCGTAGAGCGCTCCCAGTTCGCAGTCGGAGCCGAGCTGCGTGCTCGCCCTCAGCAGCGTTCCGAGGTCGCGCGTGAGACGCGGGACGGGTTGAAGTGCCCCGCCCAGCTCCGGCCTCAGGTACGGCACGTCTTCGCGCCGGAGCCGTATCGCCGACAGGGTGACGCCGCCGGCCTCGTTCAGTTGCACGGTATTCAACTCTTGCTCGGCCTTATCCTCGTGGCAGAGGAAGACCATCAGGCTCTCGCCGACGGTGATCTCGTCGCCGTGTTCGAGCTGCCGCTCCTTGATGGGGACGTGGTTGACGAACGTACCGTAGCGGCTACGGTCGATCAACACGAAGCTTTCGCCACGCCGCTCGATAACGCAGTGATGTCTTGAGACGGAAAGGTGTTTGATGCGGAGCGCGTTGTCTGTGTCCCGGCCGACAGAGAGACTCTCCGCCAGCTCCACAGCGCTGCCACGCGCAGGGCCGGTTACGACTAATACCCGTGGGTTCATAATGAGGAGTAGCTGCCGAAACGGTTTGGGCTAGATGGATCGGCGGAGACGCAACGGCCGCAGAGACGGCACCACGGCCGTCTCCGCAGGGCACGGCATTCACATTTTACAAACGATTTGCTATTTTATCTCATCTAAATGGGACTCGCCCAAGTCTCCTTCTCTGCCCGGCGAGGGCTGCATACCACTACTTTTATCCGGGTGCTTGGTGTGACTAGCTGTTAGACGAGCATGAGCTCGCTCATGCCGCCCGAAAGCATAGATTAGCCTTGCCGGTCTCGTAAAGTTCTTCTCCGCCCGCGACAACCACAACCCATGCCCTGCGTACCCTGATGTCCTCAACGCTCGTTACCAACGCGCAACTCGACCGCTACGTCATTGTATCGCCGCTCGGCAGCGGCGGGATGGGGGAGGTCTACCTGGCGCGAGACACTCAAATCGGCCGTAAGGTAGCCATCAAAGTTCTCCCGAAGAGCTTGCTGCTCGACAAGGAGAGGCTGCGCCGCTTCGAGAATGAGGCACGCACTGCCGGGGCGCTCAACCACCCGAACATTCTCACCGTCTACGACATCGGCACACACCAGGGCACGCCTTACCTTGTGACGGAGTTGCTGGAAGGGCACACGCTGCGCACTGTCCTGCGCGGCCGAGGGCTGGCCGCGCAGGACGCGCTCAACTATGCGACTCAAATCGCTCGCGGGCTGGCGGCCGCACACGGGCGAGGCATCGTCCACCGGGACTTAAAGCCGGAGAACCTCTTCATCACCAACGGCGGGCTCGCAAAGATACTCGACTTCGGCGTCGCTAAAATATTTCACGCGACCGCCGACGACGAGGGGCAGACGAACGCCCCGACCGTCGAGCCAGAGGTCAGCGAGGGAAAGCTTTTCGGCACGGCAGGCTACATGTCACCCGAACAGATTCGGGGCAAGGAGCTCGAAACAGACCCGCGCTCAGACATCTTCTCGTTCGGGGCGGTGCTGTTCGAGATGTTCACCGGTCGGCGCGCCTTCCACGCTGACTCGGACGTTGAGACGATGAACGCCGTGCTCAAGGATGACCCCTTTGACCAACTCGCAGGGGAGTCGAACATAAACCCCCTCCTGCTGCGGGTCATCCGGCGCTGCCTCGAAAAGTCGCCCGGCGACCGCTTCCAGTCGGCGAGTGATCTCTCTTTCAACCTTGAGTTGTGCGGCGGTCAGGCGTCTCCCGGCCCGCACCGGGGGAAGGCGAACGCGGCCGGTGTGGGAGTGCGCATTCCTTTGTTCGCGCTGCTGCTCGCCGCGGCGCTCTGCGCGTTAGTCGGCATCGGCGCGTTTGTCTTCGGCCAGAGGTCGGCGCGGGCGCCGCTGCTCACATACCGTAAGTTGACGTTTCGCCGCGGCATCGTCTCTTCGGCGAGGTTCACGCCCGACGGGCAGACCGTCTTTTACAACGCGGCCTGGAGCGGGAACCCGACCGACATCTTTTCGGCGCGCGTGGAGAACCCCGAGCCCCGGTCACTGGGGCTCGGAGGCGCCACCGTCCTCTCGGTCTCCTCGACCGGCGAGATGGCGATTCTCATCAAACGGGTCAACGTAAGTTACTTCGTCGATCGAGGAACGCTCGCACGCGTCCCGCTCTTCGGGGGCACGCCGCGCGAGATAATGGAAGACGTGCAACAGGCCGACTGGGCGCCCGACGGGACGAATCTGGCGGTCGTGCGCCTGATCGAAGGGCAGCATCAACTACAGTTTCCCATCGGCAATACGATATACCAAACCGGTGGCGACATAAGTTATGTACGCGTCTCGCCGAGGGGCGGCGCCGTCGCCTTCTTTGATCACCCCAGCGACCGGGATAACCGCGGCTCGGTTGCGGTCATCGACCCGGCGGGGAAGAAGACAATCCTTTCGGGTGAGTGGCCGAACCCGCAGGGGCTTGCTTGGTCTCCGAGCGGCGAGGAGGTTTGGTTCACGGCCAGCAAAGCCGGCGAGGCGCTGAGGCTCCACGCTGTGACCCTGCAAGGGCAGGAGAGAGTCGTTCTGAATGTTCCACAGAACCTGATTCTTCATGACATCTCTCGCGACGGCCGCGTGCTGTTGACCTCCTTTAGTGACGTGAGCACTTTTACCGGCCTCCCGCCCGATGAGGCGAACGAGCGCGACCTCTCCTGGCTCGACCGTGTCAGACTCTCCAATCTCTCCGCAGACGGAAAGATGTTCATCTTTCAGTACTACGGCGAAGGCAGCGGATCGAACTACTCGGCATATCTGCGTCGGACAGACGGTTCGCCGGCGGTGAGGCTCGGCGAAGGCGCGGCCGTCTCTTTCTCACCGGACGGGAAGTGGGTGCTCGCGAGGTTGAGTGAGCCCAAGCAACTGGTTCTGTTGCCGACCGGCCCCGGCGAGACGAGGCGCGTCGAGCTGGGCAGCTTGGAGGACTACGAAGGCTATAACTGGCTGCCCGACGGGAGGCACATCCTTTTTACCGGCAAGGCCGCCGGGCAGAAGGCGCGCTGCTTCGTGCTGAGTATCGACGGCGGCGAGCCGCAGCCGGTCACGCCTGAGGGGATCGTGGGCGACCTCCTATCACCTAACGGTAAATTCCTCATCGCCCCAGACCCGCAGGGGGAGCGCTATCTTTACTCGCTCGAAGAGGGGCGATTGCTCCGGATGCCCGGGATCGAAGAGAGCGACGAGATCATTCGTTGGCAGACTGGAGCGCACGCAGTCTTCGTATTTCACCCCGGCGAGTTGCCCATCAAAATCTATCGAGTCGATTTAGAGAGAGGGCGCAGAGAATTCTGGAAAGAAGTCCCCGTGTCGGACAGAAGCGGGCTCACGGGAATCCGCATCCTTTTATCGGGCGACGGTAAGTCCTACGTCTATCAGTCGCGGCGGCACCTGTCCGACCTTTACGTGGTCGAAGGGCTTATACGTTGACTGCATAGCCCGGCCGCAGCCCGGTTTTCGGGGCGCTGTGCGACGCCAGAGTCAGGAATGTTCTTGAATTATCTGCGCGCTGCTTATACACTGCGCGCGTTTCCCGCGAGCTTAGAGTCACACCCTCTGTGAAAGGACAAATGACGATGTCTGTGCAGAATTCCGTCATGGAAGCGGCCGGCCTGAGGCTCAGGCTCCAGATGAATAACCGCCTCCGGCTGGAAGTACTGGCCGCACTCTCAAAGGTCTTTCGCGAATTCGGAGAGCCCATCAGCGATGAGTTGTTGGCGTCGGTGGTGCTGGCGATTCCCGATGAGTTGGTCGGGTACAACGGTGGGTCTTCAAACGCAAGCAACGAGCATACGCTGCCTTCACCGCCCGGAACGCCACCATCGCCGCCCGCACCGCCGCCGCTACCGCCCGTGCCACCACCGCTGCCGCCCGTGCCACCGCCGCTGCCGCCGGTACCCGGCGAGGAATGAAGAGGGTGCAAGTCCGAACATGTTGACAGGCGAAGGTGGTTTCGCCGATGCCTTGGGGCTTAGAAGAGATCACCTTCGCCTATGACGGGGCGGACGCCCGCGCTAAGCCTCCCACTCACGACGACGGTGGCGCCGGTGCCGGTGAAAGATGTTGAAGTAGCATTCATGATTCCGTTCACAGAAGAAGCCCCCGGCGTCTTCGCTTTCTCGCTTTACGACTTCGTCACCTGCGAGTCCATTGTCGAGCGCCTCAAAGTGGCTGACGGGTGGGAGAGTGCGGGCGTGCGTGAAGGCGACGGGGAGGGCGGTTATCGGAACCTCCAACGGCCGGAGGTGCGCACGGCCAGCGTACTGGCGGGGGCGACGGCGGTGGAGGTGGTCAGAGAGTTCGAGGAGCGCATAGACGGTTTTATCAAGCCACTCATCAGAGACCTCTGGGGCGTGACTCTCACCAAACACGCAGGGACGCAGATTATCAGGTACGGCATCGGCGGACACTTCGACGCTCATGCGGACGCCGGGTACGACCTGCAAGAGAGATACTTCAGCGTCTTGTGTTATCTCAATGACGACTACGAAGGCGGAAGCACCAGCTTCGCGTCGCTGCGATACTCGACGACCCCGCGACGCGGGAAGGCAGTTATCTTCCCCTCCCGCTACCTCCACTGTGCCGAGCCCGTGACGGTCGGAGAGAAGTACGTCCTCCTGTCATGGGTCAACGGGCCCGTGCCAATCAAATGGATATAGAGACGGCTAGTCCTCGCGCGGGGAAAAGGGGTCGCGATAAAACTCCCTCGCCTCATGTATCTGCGCGACGACCTCTGCCATGACCGTCCCGGCCGGCGGCCTTAGCGCCGGTTTCCAGACTCCGCGCGCCTGCTCGTCGGTGAGAAAGTCCCGCTTGTTCCAAGACCCGTCCGGGTAGGAGTAGTGAATGATGTCTCCCGCCAGCGGTCGCGCCGGCTCGCCGTTACAGATCACGGTTCTGTTCAAGGACAGGTCGAGGTCTAGACTGACCACAGCAAGTCCGAAGGCATACATGCCGTCGATCCAGCGCCGCGGGGGGAACGCGTCCAGTGCATCCAGCCACCTCTCCGCCAGTGGGCGGGCCACCTCCACCGGGATGATATAAGGCACTCCGCATTTCAGCGCGTCCCCGTACGAGTCGAGCCGGGACTGCGGTATTCCGAGTCTCCTCATAGCATCGACCACCGCTGGTGTGGTGTAGTCCATGAACGAGTAGAAATCGCCCGCCAGTGTCGGCGGGAAATCGGGCTCGCGAACGAAGAGCATGTCCGGGTCGCAGAGCACGATGAACTCGTCTCGCCCTTCGCACGCGTCGGCGGCGTGGAGCAGCGTGCCCACAGTGTTTCGAGGAGGGTACACGTCTCCCCAGCCCGTCACGCGAAAGCTCGGCGCGCGTCGAATAATCCCGCCCGCCTTTAACACGTCCTTGAAGTATGGACGCGCCCCTCCCGTCATCTCGTGGACGATGATGAACGGCTGAGTCTGTAGACGCGTTACGCAGGAGTAGTAGAAAAGCTTGACCTGCCATTCGAGGTAAGGGTTATATTCGGCCGAAACAACGATACGGTATCCCCGTTTCAACACACGACCTCCTCTGCCGTCATCCAGAGGGCGGCCGTGGCTATCACTTCAGATGGCACAGCCCCTCAAGCCCTCTTAAACCAGAAAGGCGCCGCAGCCAGACTGAAAGAGTCTCACATCGGTCGCCTACACTGCACCGGAGACCTCGGCAGGTTAGACCACGTAGCTACACCATGTGGCAAATTCAGCGTGGTCAAGAAGGATGGATTTTGGCGCGCCTGTGAGGCTCGAAGTGCGTGAGTGTAAAAGAGAGATGGCGGAGAGGGTGGGATTCGAACCCACGGTGGCCTTTCGACCACTCCGGTTTTCGAGTCCGCTCCATACCCTCCGCTTAACGAAGACCTGATTATAATTGCTAGGAATTCAAACAACCCGCAGCCGTCAAAGCATAGTTCATCCCGGCAATTCCTGTCACCTCGCTACGCCATCTTTACGCCAAGCTTTGAAGAGAAGGCGGAACAAACGAAAAGAGGATTCAGTCTGGCATGGCCTCACTTGGAGGTCTTCGAACTCGTCGAGCGTAGCGGCGAACGTGGTAGCGACCACCGGCCCGACTCCGGGTACGCTGCATAGCCTCTGCACTAGGGCTCTCACGTCACGCTGCCGATCAGACATCCTGTGAGCCGTGCGGTAAGCGCCGAGCCGACACGCTTCGCACAGGGCGCGGGCGTCACGCTTGTCGGTCTTGATGCACCGGTCGCGGGCGGCGTACTACAGGCTTACCGTTGAGTAACCGGGGTGGCGCCGGCCGCCGCCGATGTGGCCCGGCTGGGAAACCTGAAAAGCATCGTGCCCGCGCAAGCCCCCTTCTCGGCACACGGCACTTCCGATCAATACCTCACCCTGTATCAGACTGGTAATAATTACAGTATGCCGCCCCCCGCCCGAGGAACTATGCTTCCGCCGAAACCCCGCGTCTAGTTGAAACTCGCTTTGACGTGCGGGGGAAGGCATCAGCCCGGTCAGTCCTGACGGCGCCCTCCGGGAGACTTCTATATGCGACGATCTCTTTTCGTGCCGATCATCGGTCTGATTATCCTGGCAGCCGCCGGGGCGCCGTCGAGCGCCCAGACCGCCGCGCCGAAGAATGAGGTTGAACTCAACGGCATCTACACGATCCCCAGCGGCGAGGTGAATCTCTCGGGCACCACCGCGGCCGGGACGACCATCTCTTTCGAGAACGATTTCGGCTTGAAGAACAAGCTCGGTTTCGGGCTGCGTTATATTCGCAGGGCGGAGAGCGGCAAGCACAAGTTCATGCTCAACTACGCCCGCACCGCTTCGAGTAACACGAGGGCGCTCAGCCGCACGATAGTCTTTCGAGACCGAACCTACACCGCCAACCTCGACACACGAGCCGAGCAGAGCCTGGGCGTGTTCCTGGCCACGTACGCCTACCGCTGGGGGAATCAGAAAGTCAGGATCGGGCCGATGGCTCAGTTAGGTTTCGCCACGGCGCGCTTCGACTTGAATGCCGTGACGAACACGGCTGACGGTGAACGCTCGGGCTCTATCACTAAATTGGTAGGGACGATAGGTTACGACATGGAGATTCACCCGGCGGAGAGGGTCAGCATCTACAACAACGTCGGGGTCTTCAGGCTGAAGAGAGACCGCGTGCTGCGGGGCGAGGTCGGGATGAAGTATTACTTGAGGCGGGGCTTCGGGGTCAACGGTGGCTATCAGTTCGGGCGTTATAAGCTGGTGGACGACCC
>JBJMGQ010000229.1:0-4617 GCA_045807845.1 Pyrinomonadaceae bacterium
CGCAGCAGCACGCCGTAGATGACGCTGAAGATGGCCGTGTTCGCACCGATGCCGAGCGCCAGTGTGACGACCGCCGCGACGGTGAAGCCCGGGCTACGGCGCAAAACTCTCACCCCGTATCGCACGTCCCGCCAGATGGACTCGAACAACCCGCCGCCGCTTTCCACGTTCTCTTCTCTCATACCGCACCTCCTTCTTAAAACGCGGGCGAGGTTATACCTCACCCTCCGCGGCGTGGATTCATGTTTGCAGTGAACTGCGGCGTTGGTGCAGTGAAGGCCGTCAAACGGCTTGCCGCCAGTTCACGGCGCGACCCGAAGCGTTGAAGGATTTCCCGGGCTTTTGTTCAGTTTATTGGATTTATGCGGCTATTGCTGACTTTCGGGGGTGCGTTGTTGCGTCATTGCAGGGCGTGCATGCGTCATTGCAGCGCGTGTTGCGTCGTAACACGCGCTGCAATGACGCATGCACGCCTTGCAATGACGGAAGCACGCCCTGCAATGAAGGATGCACGCCCTGCAATGAAGGATGCAGACCTTGCAGGAACGCAACACGCGCTGCAATGAAGGATGCAGGCGTTGCAGGAAAGGAATCACGCCTTGCAGGAAGGGATGCACGCCTTGCAGGAAGGCAACAGGCGCTGCAATAAGGGATGCACGCCCTGCAATAAAGGAACACACGCTGCAATAAGGGAAGCAAGAGTTGCAGGAAGGGAGGCGCGCGTTACAAAGGCCGCCGCGAAAGCTCCTCGACGGCGCGGGCGACGACCCAGCCGCAGGCTTCGAGCGCGCGCTTCGACTCCTCGACCCCGCGCCCCGTCTTCGACATCACGAGCGCCACGCGCAGGTCGCCGTTCGCTGTTGTGAGAGTCTCGCGCGCGGCATCTTCGTCGAGCCCCGTCTCGGCCGCGAGTATGCGCTCGGAGCGCGCGCGTAGCTTGACGTTGCTCGGGCGCATGTTCGTCATGCGGTTACCGGTGACATAACCGAGCCTGA
Organism: Pyrinomonadaceae bacterium; assembly: GCA_045807845.1. GTDB lineage: Bacteria > Acidobacteriota > Blastocatellia > Pyrinomonadales > Pyrinomonadaceae > QHXN01. The sequence continues at coordinate 996 of JBJMGQ010000229.1, forward strand.
CCATCGTCGCCGTCGAGAGCATGTTCAAGACCAACTTCTGCGCCGTGCCCGCCTTCAGACGCGTCGAGCCCGCGACCACCTCCGGCCCGACTACCGGCACAATCGAAACCTCCGCCGCGCCTGTGATGGGCGAGCCCGGCACGCACGTCAACGCCGCCGTGAACGCACCCAAATCGCGCGCGAACTCGACCGCGCCGATGGTGTAAGGCGTCCGCCCCGACGCAGCGATGCCGACCAGAGCGTCCTTACCTGTCACGCCGCGCGCCTCTGCGTCGCGGGCCCCGGCTTCGCGGTCATCTTCAGAGGCTTCCGTCGCGCGGTGGAGCGCCTCGTAACCGCCCGCGATGATTCCCTGTACCAGCTCCGCAGGCACGCCGAACGTCGGCGGGCACTCCGACGCGTCGAGCACGCCCAGACGCCCGGACGTGCCCGTCCCCACGTAGAAGAGTCGCCCGCCCGAACGCAACCTCTTAACAATCTCTTCGACCGCGCGCTCAACGTCCGGCAGCACATGCGCGACGGCCGCGGCGACGCCCGCGTCCTCTTCGTTCATCAAGCGCAGCACGTCCACCGTCGGCAGGCTGCTCAGCTCGCGCGTCCGAGGGTTCTCCTGCTCTGTCAGTGGAAGCTCTGTTTGACGTTCGTCGGGCATCAATCTCAGGCTCAACCGGCGAGCGCAAGCTGCAACTGCTCACCCGCCATGCGCGCGGCGGCCTCGGCGGGCGCGAGCACCGGCGGCGCGATGAACGCACGCGGCGCGACGCGCGCCAACTCCTCCGACAGCGGTTCGAGTATGAGAGCGCCCGCGGCGAAGACGCCGCCGACGTAAGCCACCTGAAAACGCTCGCGCTCCATCTTCAACTTCCGCACGACGGCCGCGGCCGACATCGCCAGCTCGCGCCCCGCCTCTTCGACTATCTCGCGCGCCACCACGTCGCGACGCTTCGCAGCCTTGACCACGTGACCGCTGAAGCCCGCGATGCGTTTGTTCGTCATGTTCGGCGCGTAGATGGCCGTCGAGAGGTCGTCAGCGGCGGCCACGTTGAAGTAGTCGCACGCCGCATCGACGAGCGAGCTCCTCCGTCCGCGCCCGTCGGTCGCGCGCGCAACCGCCTGCAACGCGCGCCGCGCAATCCAAGACCCGCTCCCCTCGTCTCCGACCAGAGGGCCCCACCCGCCCGCGCACCCGCGCCGCCCGCGCGCGTTGATGCCGCAACAGACCGAGCCCGTCCCCGCGATGATGACGATGCCGGGCTTGCCCTCGGTCGCGCCGTAGAGCGCGATGTCCGCGTCGGTCACCACCACGACGATCTTGATGCCCAGCTCTGCGACGGCCGCGCGCATGCGCTCGCGGATGTCTGCGCGCTTGACCCCGGCCAGCCCCACCTCCGCGGCGACGATCTCGCCACGCCTCACGCCTGCCTCCGCGCAAGCCCTGTCAACGGCGTCGCGGATGGCGCCCGCCGCTTCGCCCACGCCCACGCGCAAGGGGTTGGAAGCCTCCGCCAATCCCTCGCCCAGCACCTCGCCCGCGCCGTCGGCGACGACCGCGCGCGTCTTCGAGCCGCCGCCGTCCACGCCGAGCACGAGCGTGCGCGCGGCGAGCGCCGGCAGGCGTTTCGATTGGAGCTTGACTGGACGGCGCTTGGCCTTCATCGGAGAGTCGGCGGAGGCGCGGAGATGTTCGGAGCCCGCGCCAAAAAATTTGTGCAATCCTAGCGGAAGTTTGATTATAATAAAAACTAAAAGATTTTATTTCTACGATAATCATCCCTGATACCGGAGCGCTAGATGGAGATCAGACAACTTAGAGCCTTCCTTGCCATCGCCGACGCGCGCACGTTCACCGCCGCCGCTCAGCGCATACACTACACGCAGGCCGCGCTCAGCATGCAGATCAAGCAGTTGGAGCGCGAGGTCGGCGTCCCGCTCTTTACGCGCATGCCGCGCCGCGTCGTGTTGACGGAGGCGGGCGAGCGACTTCTCTCGCGCGCGCAGCACATCCTGCGCGAGCACGACGCGGCGCTCGCGGAGTTGGCGGAGCTGGCCGGGGCCAAGCACGGGCGCCTGCGCGTGGGGAGCGCCTCGGGGATGGTGAGCGCCGACTCGCTGCCCACCATCCTGAAGAAGCTCAGGCGCGCGCACCAGCACGCGGATGTCTCGGTCACGTCGGGCACGAGCGAGGAGCTGGTCAAGAAGATTCTCGCGGGCGAGACGGACGCGGCCTTCGTCTCGCTGCCCGTGCAGGCGCGCAACATCGAGACCGAGCTGCTCAGTCAGGATCAGCTCGTCGCCATCGCGAGCCCGCGCCACGCTCTAGCAAGCCAGCGCGTCGTGAGCGCCTTTGCACTCGCAGGCGAGAAGCTCATCCTCGGCGAGCGCGGCGGCAACACGCGCCGGCTCATCGACGAGTTCTTTGCGGAGGCTGGACTCAAACCGACGGTGGCGATGGAGCTGAGCCGGCAGGCGGCCATCAAGAACATGGTCGCGGCCGACATGGGCGTCGGCATCGTGCCGCTCTCGGTGGTACGCGACGAGGTGGAGCGCGGGCGTCTCGTGCGCTGGTGGATCGAGGGCGCGCGCATCAACTGGGAGATGGGGCTCGCGCGCCTGAGCGGCGGCTACATCTCGCCCGTCTGCCAGACCTTTCTTGAACTCTGCCGCGAGCACTTCGCCGCCGCGGCACCTGCCGCCGAGCCGAAGCGCCAGCGCAGCACAAAGAGGGCGGGAAGAAAGACGGGGGCGAAGTCTGCTAAGAAGTCGAAAAGGTGAGATGACGAGTTCAGACGAGGTATCTCTTCATCAACTCATCCCAATGACCCTGTGCTTTGAGGATTAGTTCGCAGACTTCGCGGACGGCACCGAAGCCGCCGGGGAGTTGTGTAACGAAGTGCGCCGCGGCGCGTGTGTCGGGTGTGGCATCGGCGACGGCGACGGCGAACGCGCAGCGGCGCATGAGGGGGATGTCAACTACGTCGTCGCCGACGTAGGCCGCGTGCGAGGGCTCGACGCCCGCTTCAGCCAGAAGCGACTCGAACGCCTCAACCTTGTCGAGCGCCCCCTGCCGGACGAACGAGATGCCGAGGTCGGCCGCGCGCAGCTCCACGAGCCGCGACGTGCGCCCCGAGATGATTCCCGAGCGCAGCCCCGCGCGGTGCAACATGACGAGCCCGTGCCCATCGTGCGTGTGGAAGCTCTTCAACTCTTCCCCGCCCTCGACGGGCGTGATGCGCCCATCGGTCAAAACCCCGTCGCAGTCCAGAAGCAGAAGCCTGACCCGCGCCGCGCGCCGCTCGACCTCGTCTTGTTCGTTCATGGTTTTTTCGTAAGCTACCGAAGCCCCAACGGAATTTATCATGAAGATTGCAAGGATGATACTCATTCATTAGACCACGTTGACTATCAGACCACTGAGCGATGGAAAAGTCGCCGGCCGAGATTGACGCGCTGCTAGAACCCCTCCTGTTGGAGGCCGCATAGTGACGAGCATCTGCTGTGCAGGTGTGACTGCGGCCGCCTTGTCGTAACGATTCCTCCTCGGGTACAAGATTGAAGCAATGATCGAATTCGGTGAGGACGTTTGCCGGAACCTGAACGAGGCGAAGGCGCGCGAATGGCTTGA
>JBJMGQ010000230.1:0-13811 GCA_045807845.1 Pyrinomonadaceae bacterium
ACTAAGGCGTAAAAGGCGCGTGGAAAGGATCACGTCTTGAAAATATTTTTTTGAGGGTCGCGCGCCCCACCTTATTTGTCGTCGAAGAATTGAGATAAACTCTGGGCTCGCTTATGAGACTCACGGACAAGACGGCTTTCATCACGGGCGGCGGGCGCGGCATCGGGCGCGCGGTGGCGCTCGCCTTTGCGCGTGAGGGCGCGCGCGTCTTCGTCGTCGCGCGCACCACGAGCGAGGTCGAGCGCGTCGCCGTCGAGATTCGCGCAGAGTGCGGCGACCGCGCGGCAGCACACGCCGCCTGCGACGTGTCCGACCCGCGCTCGGTCGAGAGCGCGTTCGCGTCGGCGCGCGAGTTCTTCGGCGCCGGGATCGACGTGCTGGTCAACAACGCGGGCGTCGCCGAAAGCTCGAAGTTCACAGAGACTTCGGACGAGTTCTGGCGGCGCCACTTGGACATTAACCTGACGGGGACTTTCTACTGCATGAGGGCGGCGCTGCCTTCGATGGTCGAGCGGGGTTGGGGGCGCATCGTCAACGTCGCGTCGGTCGCGGGCAAGACGGGCGCGCCCTACGTCGCCGCCTACACGGCGTCGAAGCATGGCGTGCTGGGCTTGACGCGCTCGGTCGCTTTGGAGGTCGCCGCGAAGGGCGTGACGGTCAACGCCGTCTGCCCCGGCTACGTGGACACGGAGATGACCACGCGCGCCGTCGAGAGCATACAGGCCAAGACCGGCCGCTCGGCCGCCGATGCGCTCGAAATCATCAAGCGCATGAGCCCGCAGCAACGCCTCGTCACCACTGAGGAGGTCGCCGCCCTCGCCCTCCTCCTCGCCTCCCACGACGGCCGCGGCATCACGGGACAGGCGATCAACGTTGACGGCGGAACGATTCTTTTCTGATTAATCACGAATGAAAACAATCAACCCTAAATCGCTCGGCCGGCCGCGCGGGTATGCGAACGGGCAGTTGACGAGGGAGGGCGCGCGCCTGCTCTTCATCGCGGGGCAGATTGGTTGGGACGAGGAGCAGCGGCTCGTCAGCGAAGACTTCGTCGAGCAGTTCGACCGCGCGCTGCGCAACGTCCTTGAGGTCGTGCGCGAGGCGGGCGGCGCACCGGCGGGTGTGGCGCGCCTCGTCGTCTACGTCACCGACAAGCGCGAGTACGCCGCGCGCACCGCCGAGATTGGCGAGCGCTGGCGCGCACAGATGGGCCGGCACTACCCTGCGATGGCGCTCGTCGAAGTCAAAGGTCTGCTTGAAGACGGCGCCAAGGTCGAGATAGAGGGCGTCGCAGTTTTATGATTCAACCGAAGTCGTTTCTATACGAAGTGCGCGCGGGCGTGGCGTGGGTGCGTCTGAACCGGCCGGAGCGTCTGAACGCGCTGACGTTCGAGGTCTACCGCGAGCTGACCGACGTGTTCGCCGCGCTCGAACACGACGGGGAGGTGCGCGCCGTCGTCGTGACGGGTGAGGGGCGCGCGTTCTGCTCGGGCGGCGACGTGCGCGACATCATCGGCGCGTTGCAGGGTCGCGACGCCGAGGGTCTGCTTGTGTTCACGCGCCTGACGTGCGAGCTGGTGCGCAACATCAGGCGTTTGCGTAAACCCGTCATCGCTTCCCTGAATGGCACGACGGCCGGCGCGGGCGCGTCCATCGCGCTCGCCGCAGACCTGCGCATCGCTTCGACCGAGGCGCGCATCGCGTTCCTCTTCGTGAAGGTGGGCTTGTCGGGCGCGGACATGGGCGCGGCGCACCTGCTGCCGCGTCTCGTCGGGCTCTCGAAGGCGACGGAGCTGCTCTACACGGGCGACTTCATCACGGCCGCCGAGGCGCTCGCCTGCGGCCTCTACAACCGCGTCGTTGAGCCGTCGCAGCTCGAACCGGAGACGCGCAGCTTGGCCGAGCGGCTTGCGCGCGGCCCCTCGTTCGCGCTCGCGGTGACGAAGGAGATGCTCAACCGCGAGCTGGACGTGTCGTTCGACACGGCGCTTGAGTTAGAGGCGCAGGCGCAGGCCGTCTGCATGCAGCACCCGGACTACGGGGAAGCCTTCCGCGCCTTCACAGAGAAGCGCGAGCCGCGCTTCGGCTCCGCGCACAACGACGAAGGATGAACCGCCGGAAGTTCTCAGCGGCACTCTTACGCTGCGCGCTCGCTTCAGCCTGCGCGCCCGCGCTCGCGCCGTGCTTTGCGCAGGAAGCACAGCGCGCACCGAAGCCCTCGCACGTCTTTCAAGAGGCCGCGCCGCTAAACGGCACAGCGACCTCCGCCCCGGAAGCCTTCGAGTTCGAGGCGCACGGCTTCACCTACCACATCAAACAGAACGGCAACGGCTGGCGGAAGAGGGGCGAACATGTGCGCGGCTTCAACCTGCGATTCGAACACGGCGGGTTGGAGCGCGTCTACTTCAACGACTACGGCGGCCGTCTGCTGCTCGTCTGCGAGGTCGGCGAAGGCGAGTCCGGCGTCGGCTTCGTCACATTGCTCGAACAGCCCTCGATGCGCGCGCGCTGGAAGCAGTCCTTCGACAGCCTCAACGTCGGAGAGCCGCTGCTTGAAGGGCGACATCTCTACGTAACCGGCACCGGCTTCGCCGGTAAACTTAATCTGGAGACGGGCGAGTTCGACTGGATACACGAAGACCTCTCCGACAAGCGCGAGGGTGAGCAGAAGCACTTCAACTCCTTCGAGAGGCCCGAACTCAAGGGCGAGACGGTTCTCTTCCGCGAGCGGCCGGTTTACAATCCGCGCAGGACGCTCGTCCTAGATAAGAAGAGCGGCAAGATTCTACGCGTCGAGTGAGGGACGCCGACCCGGATGCAGCGAGACGGATTCATCGAAGAGACACCCTTCTTCACGGACGAGCACGCGCGTCTGGCCGCGAGCGTCTGGAACTTCGCCGCGCGCGAGGTCGAGCCGCTGGCGCACGCCGACGAAGGGCCGGGCGCGGATGCGAACTTTCGCGCGCTCCTCTCGCTGCTCGCGCAGGCGGACATCCTGAGCTACTCGGTGGCACGCGCGGGCGGCGCACCGCTCGACTCGCGCTCGCTCTGCGTCGTGCGCGAGGCGCTCTCCTACCACTCGCCGCTCGCCGACCTCGCCTTCGTCATGCAGGGCTTGGGCACCTACGCCGTCTCGCTCGCCGCGCCCGAGCACGTCCGCGACTTCTGGTTGGAGCGCGCGCGCGCCGGTAAATCAATCGCGGCCTTCGCGCTCACAGAGCCCGAGGCCGGCTCCGACGTGTCCAGCGTCCGGACGGAGGCGCAGCGCGAAGGCGACTCTTACGTCATCAAGGGGCGCAAGTGCTTCATCTCGAACGCGGGGCTCGCAGACTTCTACACGGTCTTCGCGCGCACAGGCACGCGTGCCGACGGGCGCGCCGAACTCTCTGCCTTCATCGTCGGCGCACGCATGCCCGGCTTCCGCGTCGCGGCGCGCACGGAGCTGTTGGGGGCGCATCCCATCGGCGAGCTTGAGTTCGACGGCGTGCGCGTGCCGGCGGAAGACCGCGTCGGCGCAGAGGGGCAGGGCTTCCCTCTGGCGATGCAGACGATGGACATGTTCCGCGCCAGCGTCGGCGCCGCCGCGTGCGGGATGGCGCGGCGCGCGCTCGACGAAGCGGTCGCCTACGCGAAGGCGCGGCGCCAGTTCGGCGTCACGCTCGCCATGCACCAGTTGATACAGGAGAAGCTGGCCGTCATGCAGACCGAGCTGGACGCCGCGCGCCTCCTCGTCTATCGCGCCGCGCACCTCAAGGACTCGGGCGCCTCCCCCACGCTGCTGACACGCACCGCGAGCGAGGCCAAGCTCTACGCGACCGAAGCCGCCCAGCGCATCGTGGACGAGGCCGTCCAGATACACGGCGGCTACGGCCTCGTCCGCGGCCACCCCGTCGAGCGCCTCTACCGCGACGTGCGCGCGCTGCGCATCTACGAAGGCACCAGCGAGATTCAAAAACTCATCATCGCGCGCGAGATGTTGAAAGAGTAGGTTGAGGTTTGAAGTTCGGCGCCCTAAAACGGTCGCCGCGTAGGCTACACCGATGGAAACTATTTGGCCGGACACTTCGCCCGAAGCCCAGCACGTGCTGTTCGATTTAATGCGCGGGGTTCCGGTCTGGAAGCGACTTAAGTTGACCTGTGAACTTATCCAGACGACCCGCCTCCTGATGCTCGCCGACCTCCGCCGCCGTTTTCCCGACGCGGGCGAAGAGGAGTTGCGGCGCAGGCTCATAGCCCGGATGCTGACGCGCGAAGAGGTCGAGCGGGCGTTCGGCTTCGATCCCGTCGAGGAGGGTTATTAAAGAGGCGCGCCCGACTTATGGAGAGTCCGTTCGAAGTCTTAAGTCAAGTGGTGAGCGCCTTCGAAGAACACGGCATCACTTATGTCGTCGTCGGGTCTTTCGCCAGCTCGATGCGCGGTTTGTATCGAGCCACGGCCGACATCGACATTGTGGCCGACCTTAGACCCGAGCACGTTCGCCCGCTTGTAGAAGCACTGCAAGATAAGTTCTATATAGACGAACAGGCCGTCCGCCGCGCGTTGTCCCGCCACAGCTCTTTCAACGCCATCCACTTCGACGCCGTCTTCAAGGTTGACATTTTCGTGCCGCCGGCCGACGACTTCAGCCGGCAACAACTCGCCCGACGACGCGCGGAAAAGATAGCCCCTGATATGGCGCAGGAAATTTACGTGGCGACCGCGGAGGACTCAATCCTGTCCAAGCTCTTATCGTACCGCAAGGGCGGCGAAGTATCGCGGGTGCAGTGGGCGGACGTTTTGGGAATCATCGGCACACAGGGCGCGGCGTTGGACGTGGAATACATGAACGCATGGGCTGATGCGCTGGGCGTACACGACCTTCTGGAAAAGGTTCTGTCCTCTTAAACTTCGACACATGAGAGTCAACATTATCGGCGGGGGGCCGGCGGGGCTGTACTTTGCGCTTTTGATGAAGCGGCATGGGGTCGCGCGCGAGGTGTCGGTGTATGAGCGGAACCCGCCGGACGCGACCTTCGGGTGGGGCGTGGTCTTCTCGGGTCGAACGCTGCGCAACCTGCGCGAGGCCGACGAGGTGTCGCACCGTCGCATCACACAGAGCTTCGAGACTTGGGACAACGTCGATGTCGTCCTGCGCGACAGCCGCGTCACCATCCGCGGCAACGACTTCTCGGGCGTGGCGCGCATCCGTCTGCTCAACATCCTGCAAGAGCGCTGCGAGGAGTTGGACGTTGAGTTGCGCTTCAACACGGCGGTCGAGGACGTGGGCGCGTTGGCCGCGGAGTGCGACCTGCTCGTCGGCGCCGACGGCGTCGGGAGCCTCGTGCGCGAGCGCTACGCCGCGGACTTTCGCCCGACGATAGCGCCGGGGCTCAACAAGTACATCTGGTACGGCACCCCTAAAATCTTCAACGGGCTGACGCTCACTTTCCGCGAGACGGAGGCGGGCGTCTTCTCCGCGCACTCCTACAAGTTTAGCAAGAAGCTGAGCACGTTCATCGTCGAGTGCGACGAGGAGACGTGGCGGCGCGCGGGGCTCGACCGGATGCCGGACGCAGAGGCGCGCGAGTACCTCGGGCGTGTCTTCGCTCGCGACCTCGAAGGTGAGGAGCTGCTCTCGAACAACTCGCGCTGGATCAACTTCCTCTTAGTGAAGAACGAGCGTTGGAGCCGCGGGAACGTCGTGCTGCTCGGCGACGCGCTGCACACGGCGCACTTCTCCATCGGCTCGGGGACGAAGCTCGCCATCGAGGACTCTATCGAGCTGTTCCGGCACCTCGCCGCAGGGGAAGGGGTGCCCGCGGCGCTCGAAGCGTTCGAGCGTGAGCGCAAGCCCGTCGTCGAGGAGTATCAGCGCGCGGCCGACGAGAGCCGCGAATGGTTCGAGCGTGCGCGCGAGCACGTCACGATGGAGCCGCTGCCCTTCGCCTACAGCCTGATGACGCGCAGCACGCGCGTTGACCGCGAGAGCCTGCGGCGCCGCGACCCTTCTTTCGTCGCCGCCTACGAAGAGGCGACCGCGCGCGCCCGTCGAGATTAGCCGTGACGAGAACTGCTCAGACACTCCGCGCGCTCCTCTGCCTCGCGCTGCTCGCGGGCGGCGCGGGGCTGCCGCGCTCCGCCGCCGGTCAGAAGCCTTACACGCGTGACGAGTCTGTGCCGCGCGGGACGCTGGAAGGCGTGAAGGGCTTGCGCCGAATCGCGCTGCTGGTGTCGCGCGCGCTGGTGGTGGACGCGCGCGACCCGGCGCTCGTCGCTTTGGAGGACTACCGGCGCGCGCTCGACGGCGCCCCGCCGCGGCAGCACGACGCAGCCGCGCGCCGCGTGGCCGACAAAATCAACAAGTACATACGCAAGTACAGGACTTCGACCGCCGTCGAGAGCCTCTCGGACGCCGATCTCATCCTCGTCTTCAAGGTGACGGGGCAGCGCCGCTCGGCCATCCCCGACGACCCTTTCATCTGGGGCAAGCTCTTCGTCATCGCCCTCGGCGCCGACCGAACCCCGCGCGTCGTCTGGGAGTCCGACGGCGACGACACCAACCCCGAAGACGCCACCGGCACCTTCATCAAAGCATTAAGAACGGCCCGCGGAGAGAAGTAGTCGGAAGGATGAAGTAGGAACGCTGAACGATGAACTAAAGACACGCCGTCTTACAGTTCATCGTTCAGCGTTCCTACTTCATCCTTCCCAACGCGGCGGCAGCAGACGGCGGCGGCCGTCGGTGCTGAGCGAGACGGCTGGCTCCGACAGTCCCTCACGATCCCAGAGCTTGCATGTGACCTGTTTGTGCGATTGGTCGAGCGCCTCGCAGTAGTTCGTGTAGGTGCAGCGGCGCACCTCCGCGCCGCGCCCCGCGCGCGTCTTGAGGAACCAGTCGGGGTCTGCGAGCGACTGGCGGGCAGCGCCGACGATGTCCGCGTCGCCGCGTCGCAGAATCTCTTCGGCCAGCTCGAACGTGCCGACGCCGCCCGCGGCCACGACGGGCGTTTGGAAGCCGGCCTCATTCACCGCGCGCTTCACCTCTCTTGAGAGCGGCAGGTTGCGCCCGAAGGGCCCCTCAGCGTCGGAGAGCACCGTCGGCATGCACTCGTAGCCGCTCCGCCCCGTGTATGGGTAGACGGCCTGCCCGACCTTCGGCTGCTTCGCGTCCTCGAACTTCCCGCCCTTCGAGACCGAGAGAAAGTCGAAGCCGGCGCGCGCGAACTCCGTCGCATAGAAGGCCGCGTCTTCGACCCGGCTCCCGCCCTCAATCACTTCGTCGCCGAGGAAGCGCACGCCGACCGTGTAGTCGTCGCCCACACGCTCGCGCACCGCGCGATAGACTTCGAGCGGGAGGCGCACGCGCCCCGCGGGCGAGCCGCCGTAGCCGTCGGCGCGGTCGTTTCGCCGGCTCAAGAAAGAGGCCAACGTGTATGCGTGCGCGTAGTGCAGCTCGACGCCGTCGAAGCCCGCCGCGCGCGCGCGCCGCGCGGCATCGGCGAAGAGGCCGGGCAGGACTTGGGGCAGCTCGCGCACGTGCGTGAGCTGCGTATCGGTCACGCGTTCGCGATAGCCGAAGCGGAGCGCCTCGACCTCTCGTTCATCGAGCACGCGCTCTACAAAGTCATCAGTTGCGTCACGCAGAAACGCGCGCACCTCAGCCTCGTCTCGTTTAAGCCAGACCTCGTCCTCTAACAACTCAGCGAGTGCGCGCCGGTGTCGGTCTGTGACGGTGAGGAAGCGTTCGAAGAACTTCCCACGCTCGGGGCGGCGCTTGACGGAGAGGAAGTCGATGATCTGTATCAGCAGGCGCGTGCGGCCTCCGCTCTCACGCCGGACAGTCTCGACCAGTTCGCTAAGGCCCGGCAGGAAGCGGTCGTGGCCGATGCGCAGGAGCGGCCCCGAAGGCACGTCGCGAATGCCGGTCGCCTCGACGACGAGTGCGCCGGGGCAACCCGCGGCGAAGCGGCCGTACCATTCGAGATTCTCGCGCGTGACAAAGCCCTCCTCGGTCGCGCGCCAAGGCACCATCGCCGGCACCCACGTCCGAGACTCAAGCTCGATGCGGCCGACGCGGACGGGACGGAAGAGCAGAGAGTGCGCGGCCTCCTCGGCCGTCGGCCAGCGCGCCGCGGGAATCGAATGTCTGATGACAGGCTCGGGGTGCCACATAGGTTTCGAGTGATTGAGTGTAACAGGACGCGTCGCCGGCAGTCAGCTTATGGTTTGGATGGTCTTGAAGCTTGCGCCATAAAAACAGAAACCCTTCCACCCGACCGTTCGTAAGGCGCTGGCAGGAAAGGCGCGGGGCGCTCGATGCCCGAGGGATTTATTACATGAAGTGGGAAGATTTTTTCGGTTGGATATTCAGGGGCGGCCTGCGGCGCGGGACGCCGGGGGCGGCGGCTGCGGCGCCGAAGCTGGCGCGCGGCGGCGCCGACTTCATCACCGGGCAGGTGGCGCGCACGACCCTCCGCATCTTCAAGAACAACCTGCTCGCGCTCCCTTGGATTAAGGATGGCGAGGAGTTGGGCGCGGCGCTCGACGGCGCGCGCGCAGACCTCCTGCGCTCGCGCAACGCCTACCGCGAGAGCCTCAAGTCGCGCCGCGCCACCGCCCGCGCCGAGGCCGACTGGCGCCGCGCCACCGAAGACTTCCGCCGCCACGTCGCCGACCTCAACCGCCGCCTCGCCGCCTACAATCTCAAGGCGCCCTCCTCCGCCTTCCGCAAATTCCCCGTCGATGCCGACCGCGAAATCAACCGCGTCCTCCGCGACGAATAGACGCCCCGCCTCTCGACCAAGGTAGCTATCCAAAATCTCCGCGGCTATACTGAGCCTTCACTCATCAACGGAGGAGGAAGGCTTTTTGACGGACGAGCTTCTTGAGTGGCGTCGGGAGTTTCCGATTGTGGAGAGCACGGTCTATCTGATCTCGCACAGTCTGGGGGCGATGCCGCGGCGGACGTTTGAGCGTTTGCATGATTACGCCGACGCGTGGGCGACGCGCGGCGTGCGTGCGTGGGCCGAGGGGTGGTGGGAGATGCCGCAGACAATCGGCGACGAGGTGGCGCGCATCATCGGCGCAGACCCCGGTACGGTCGTCATGCATCAGAACGTCTCGGTCTGCCAGTCGCTCATCCTCTCGTGCTTCGACACAACACCTGAGACGCGACGCAACAAGATCGTCTACTCCGAGCTTGAGTTCCCCTCGGTCATGTACGTCTACGAGGCGCACGCGCGCGACGGGCGTTTCCGGATTGAGAAGATTAAATCGGAGGACGGCATCACCGCGCCGCTCGAAGCGACGCTTGCGGCCATCGACGAGGAGACGCTGCTCGTCCCCGTCTCGCACGTCCTCTTCAAGAGCGCGTCTTTGCAGGACGCGCGCGCCATCACCCGGCGCGCGCACGAGGTCGGCGCGCTCGTCGTGCTCGACACATACCAGTCGGCCGGCACCGTCCCCTTCTCGGTGAAAGATTTGGACGTGGACTTCTGCACGGGCGGCTCGGTCAAGTGGCTGTGCGGCGGGCCCGGTGCGGGCTACCTCTACGTCGCGCCGCGGCTCCGTCAAAGTTTGGAGCCGAAGGTCACGGGCTGGATGGCGCACGCCGCGCCCTTCTCGTTCGAGGAGACGATCACTTACGCAGAGGGCGCCGCCCGCTTCCTCCACGGCTCGCCGGCCATCCCCGCGCTCTACGCCGCGGAGTCCGGCTACAAGGTCATCAACGAGATCGGCGTCGAGCGGATTCGCGCGAAGAGCGTCCGGCAGACGCAAAGGCTCATCGAGCTGGCCGAAGAGGCGGGGCTGCACGTGACGAGCCCGCACGACCCCGACCGGCGCGGCGGCACCATCACCGTCGCCGTCGAACACGCGCCCGCCGTCACGAGCGAGCTCATCCGCCGCGAGATTATCGTTGACTACCGTCCCGGCGCAGGCATCCGCATCTCGCCCCACTTCTACACGAAGGACGAGGAGTTGGAGCACGTCATCAAAGAGATACGCACCATCCTCGACACACGCGCCTACGCCGCGCACGAAGCGGCCGGCGCCGCGTTCTAATTAACCAACGCAGACAGAGAGGCACAGCTTGTTGACGATACCGCTTCAAGCTGTGCCTCTCTGTCTGCGTTGATTAATCGTCAGCGAACGATAAGCTTCCCCTTGTACATGTTCATGCCGCAGGTGAACTCGTACTCGCCCGGTTTGGTGGGCGTCACCTCTATCCCCACCGTCGTGTTCTCGGGCAGGTGCGCGCGCCGGCCGAAGTCGGGCAGCACGACCTCCTCGCCGCAGAGCGAAGCCTCGCGCCGCGTGAAGTTCAGACGCAACGGTCGCCCGGCCTCTGCCACGATTGACGCGGGCTGGTAGCCGCCCCTGACCGTCACGTCCACCACCTGCAAACCGCCCGCGCCCGTTACGGCCGACACAGACTCGCCCCGCCAAAGCCAGAAATACCAGACTATCCAGCCGATGATTCCGAGGCCGACGAGTGTAACGACCAGTTGCGTCGTGTTCATGACTTCACCTCCCTGCTCGGCCGCGGCTCGAAGAACCGCAGGCGGTTCGCGTTCGTCACGACCGTGATCGAAGACGCGGCCATCGCCGCTCCCGCGATGATGGGCGAGAGCAGCAGGCCCGTTACGGGATAGAGCACGCCGGCCGCGACGGGGATGCCGAGCACGTTGTAGACGAACGCGCCGAACAGATTCTGCTTGATGTTCCTGAGCGTCGCGCGCGACACCTCGACGGCCGTCACGACGCCCTTCAAGCTCCCGCCCACGAGCGTCACGTCCGCGGCCTCGATGGCAACGTCCGTCCCCGTCCCGATGGCGAAGCCCACGTCGGCTCGCGCGAGCGCGGGCGCGTCGTTGTTGCCGTCGCCGACCATGCCGACGAGGTGCTCGCCGCGCGCCGAGTTCTCTGTCTGTAGACGCTCGACCGCGCGCGCCTTCTCCTCTGGCAGCACCTCCGCGAGCACGCGTGTGATGCCAGCTTGGCGCGCGATGGCCTGCGCCGTGCGCTCGTTGTCGCCGGTCATCATCACCACCTCGATGCCCAACGCACGCAGAGCGCGCACGGCTTCGATTGAGTCATCCTTGAGCGTGTCGGCGACGGCGACGATGCCCGCGGGTCTGCCTCCGACGGCGACGAGCATCGGCGTCTTTCCTTCGTCGGAGAGACGCGCCGCGCCGCGCTCGAAATCATCGAAGGGCACGCCGCCGCGCTCCAAAAGTTTGCGGTTGCCGACGAGCACGACGCGGCCCGCGACTGTTGCTTCGACGCCGTGGCCGGGAATGGCCTCGAACCTTTCGGGCTCGCCGAACTCAATCCCGCGTGCGCGCGCGCCCCGCACGATGGCCTCGGCCAGAGGATGCTCGCTCCTTCGGTCGGCAACCGCCGCCAGTTGTAATAACTCCTCCTCGCCGAAGCCTCCGAGCGGCAGCACGTCTGTGAGTTCAGGCCGCCCCTTCGTGAGCGTACCCGTCTTGTCGAGCACGACCGTCTTGAGCTTGGAGGCCGACTCCAACGCCTCGCCGTTGCGTATGAGGACGCCGTGCTCGGCGGCCTTTCCCACCCCGACCATGAGGCTGATGGGCGTCGCCAATCCGAGCGCGCAGGGGCAGGCGATGACGAGCACGGCAACCATCGTCACCACCGCGTGATTGAGCGCCGGTGCGGGCCCGAAGTCGAACCATGCGAGAAAGGTGAGGACGGCAACTATCATCACCACGGGGACGAAGTAGGAGCTGACCTTGTCCACGAGCCTCCCGATGGGCGGCTTTGAGCTTTGCGCCTGCTCGACCAACTGGACGATGCGCGCGAGCGCCGTGTCCGCTCCGACCTTCGTCGCGCGGAAGGTGAAGGCGCCCGTCTTGTTCACGCTCGCGCCCGTAACGTAGACGCCGGGCCGCTTGTCCACGGGCACCGACTCGCCGGTCACGATGGACTCGTCCACGGCCGACTCGCCTTCAAGTATGACTCCGTCCACCGGCACCTTCTCGCCGGGGCGGACGAGCACCGTGTCGCCGACGACGACCTCTTCGACGGGCACGTCAAACTCACGACCTCCCCGGACGACGCGCGCGGTCTTCGCCTGCAACTCCAGAAGCTTCTTGAGCGCCGCGCTCGAACGACTCCGGGCTCTCAACTCCAAAGCCTGCCCGAGCAGGATGAGCGCGATGACGATGACTGCGACCTCGAAGTACATCCCCGAAGTGCCTGCCGGGAAGAGCCACGGCGCGAGCACCGCCACCGTCGAGTAGACCCACGCCGCGCCCGTGCCGAGCGCGACCAGCGTGTCCATGTTCGTGTTGTGATTCAGCAGCCCGTTCCACGCGCTCTCGAAGAACTGCCGCCCCGACCACGCGAGCACCGGCAGCGTCACGACCGCCGAGACGCTGCCGATGATGCGGTGATAAGGCATGAGCGCGTGGCTCCACGCAGGCACGAACTCCGCGAACATCAGGAGGAGGAGCGGGACGCCGACCACGGTCGCGAACCGGAACTTGCGCATCATCGTGCGGTAGCTCTCGGCCTGCGCCTCCTCTGCATTGAAGGCTTGAGCATCGGCGCGTTTGTGCTCCGGCTCGCGCTCGTGCGACTTACCAATTGCCGTTAACTGAACGGGCGCCGACGAGAACTGCACCGGGGCTTCCGCCGCCGCTCCGCAGCAGCTTGCCTGAACAACGGATACGCTCGCGGCGTCGAACTTCTGCTTGCACCCCGGCGCGCAGAAGTAGTAACGCACGCCGTCGCGCTCGCTCGTCCCGGCGGCCCGCGCCGGGTCAACCTTCATCCCGCACACAGGATCAACAAACTCTTCTTTCATCACAGCCGCCTTGCATCTACTGAGAGCACCTGATGCCCTACTATAAGGTTCACTGCCCCGAATATTGGGCGACGATGCGCTCGCGTATCTGCGGCGCGGTGAGTCCCTATCACAATCTTCTTTCCCATAGTCTTACTGTCTGCCTCCGTGTAGCTCCTTATTGCTGTTCTCGTTGTCGTTTCGCCGATGCGGCTCCTGCGTCACTGATGTTGATGCGCCGGCTTCTGAGCGCCGTCATTCACATCGTGCGTCCCCGGCGTGTGCTCCATCTTCGTCCTGCCGGGGCGGAGGCGGAAGAAGAGTTTCCAGGAGACCGGATTCTTTCCGTAGACCGGGTCAAGCACCGCGGGCTTGGAGTAGAACGTCACGTCACTCCCGAGGGCGAAAGAGACTTTATCCGTGTCCCAGATGTCGCGCGCACCGCCGAAGGTATATGCGCCGATGCGGAAAGACGGATGGTGCTCCGCGATACCCAACGTCGCGCGGTCGCTCACACGCAGCAGCTCGTCCTTGTCCACCAGCTCCAGCCGCGTGTAGAGATAGTTCCGGTTGAGGAAGTTGACTGTTGACTCCAACGTGTAGCCGTTCAAGTTGCGCACCTCGCCGGCCTCGCCGAGGTGGTTTCGCCCCCAGATGAAAGCCGTGGCCCAGTTGCCACGGTCGGACGGACGGTTGTACTGCACCGAAGCGGTCGTGCGGCGTACATCGGCGCCGGGCTCCTGCGCCTCCGGGCTGCGGAGGAAGCCGTGGCTGACCTGCAATGCCCAGTTCTTGTTAGGCATGAAGGAGAGCCGCGCCGCGCGCGAGTTCCACTTATGTGCGTCGAAGTCGTAGCGGTTCTCGTCCGGCTCGCGCCCGTTGAAGACCGAGCCTTCGAGCTTGAGCCCGCGGTAGGTGAAGCCGGTCGTCAGCACGCCGAAGGAGATGTGCGTCGAGTCCTGTAAGTGATGCGCGAGCGTGGCCGAGGGGTTCTCAGACGCCGACATGCGGTGCATGAAG
>JBJMGQ010000231.1:0-4007 GCA_045807845.1 Pyrinomonadaceae bacterium
CATCCACCCGCTCTCCGACGTGCACGGCGGCGTCGTCAAGAAGCCCTCCCTTCACTGAGCGCGCCGCGTGTTATACTCGCGCCTTACTCACGCAAGGGGATTTTTCGTTCACCCTTTTCGACCGAAGCACCGACACATGAAAGAAGAGAACCAGACAGACGCCCTCACGGGCACCGTCAAGGGGCCGGGCGAACGGCCGCACGAGTATCTGTTCATCACGGCCGACAACGCGCGCGCGCGCACGGGCGAGTTCGTCTACTACACGGCGCGCGACGGGCAGGCGGAGCGGCGCATCATCGGCAACATCACCGAGCGGCGGCTGGTGCGCAACCTTCCGGACACCTTCCTCTCTGACCCCGAAACGCCGCCCTCGGTCGTCTCCGCGCTCATCGGTCTGGACGGCGAGGGTTGCGAGCTGTACGAGATCACGGTCGAGACTATCGGCTACTTCCATCCGTCTTTAGGCGACTTCGTCAACCCGCGCATCCCGCCTCGGCCCGGCGACCCGGTCTTCCTCGCCTCGTCCGAGACGCTCGCGCAATGCCTCTCGCCGCGGCGCGCGGGCGAGGTGGGCTCGGCGCACGTCGGCAGTCTCTTAACGCGCGAGGCGGGTGAGGTGCCCGTCGTGCTCTCCATTAAGGATGTCGTCTCGACGCACCTCGCCATCCTCGCTTCCACGGGGTCGGGCAAGTCCTACACGGCGGGCGTGCTGGTCGAAGAGTTGATGCGCCCATACAACCGCGCTGCCGTCCTCATCGTTGACCCGCACGGCGAGTACGACACGATGCGCTCCATCGAAGACGACCCGCGCTTCCGCGACGAGCGCGACGGCTACAAGCCCGAGGTCAAGGTCTTCACGCACGAGCGCGTCAAGGTGCGCTTCTCTTCCCTGACGGAAGCGGACGTGAAGTACCTCCTGCCCGAAGGGACTTCGGACAAGATGCTCCACTTCCTCTCGCAGGCGTTCCGCCAGTTGACGGCCACGCGCAAGAGCGAGCTGTGGGGCTATCACGACCTGCGCGACGAGGTGAAGGCGCAGAAGTACGAGGGCAGCGACCGCGGCGACTCCGGCAACGCCAGCTCGATTGAGGGTCTGCTGTGGCGCCTCGACTCGCGCTTCGACCGGCCCAACTCCCTCTTCTCCGACCACGAGCACATCCCGCTCGCAGAGATGTTCAAGCCCGGCCGCTGCACCGTCCTGCAACTCTCCGACATCGAGCAGAACGAGCAGCAGGTCGTCGTCGCCACGCTGCTCAGGCGCGTCAACAAGGCGCGCATGGCGACCGTCCGCGGCGAAGCGGAAGCGGGCACGGACACACATCTCCCCTACCCCGTCTTCACGCTCCTCGAAGAGGCGCACCGCTTCGCGCCCGCCGGTCAGACCGTGGTCTCGACGAACATCCTCAAACAGATTCTCTCCGAGGGTCGCAAGTTCGGCGTCGGCATCGGCCTCATCACGCAGCGACCGGGGAAGCTCGATCAGGACGTGCTCTCGCAATGCATGACGCAGGTCATCATGCGCATCGTCAACCCCGTAGACCAAGACACCGTCGCCAAGTCGGTCGAAGGCGCGGGGCGCCAGTTGTTGGACGAGTTGCCCGCCTTAACTAAAGGCCAAGCCGTCATCTCCGGCGTCGGCGTTAACACCCCCGTCATGTGCCGCGTCCGCGAGCGCATCACCAAACACGGCGGCGAGACCTTCGACGCCCCCACCGAATGGGCGCGCTGGCACTCGACGGAAGAGCGCGAGCACCGCGACCAAGATACGGCCGTCCTCGCCGCCTCGCCCGCCAAACCCAAAAAGGTCGAGCGCGTCCGCGGCTTCCAAATCTAGCGTGCGCCCTCAATAGCCCTCACACGTACCACGATGCACGCCATCCGGCGGAAGTTTATGCGTTGAGGTGCGGCGCGCGAAGTGTACGGAATGAGATTGACTAGTACGTGAATTTGGAATATCGTCCCGTGCCACAGGCAAGCGAGGCTGGGCTGCCGTAGAGCTTTAAATGAGCCCCCGTCTCTTACCCGCCCGGCCGCGTCCTTTTACTAGCCGCTTCCGAAACGCACACCTTCTAGAGGAGGGATTGTCCCAATGCTCCACGCACGCACGCGCCGCCCGGCGCCCGTAACCTTCGCGCTCCTCCTGTTGGCCGCGCTCGCGCTCCTCCCGGCGGCGCTCGCGCAGAAGCCCGCCGACCATCCGCAGAACGATCCGCCCTTCCACGACTACAAGGGCGTCCGCATCGGCATGGCGGCCGAAGAGGCGCGCAAGCTTCTCGGCAACCCGACCGACAAGGACGACAAGCAGGAGGTCTTCGCCGTCAGCGACGACGAGTCCTGTCAGGTCTACTACGACGCGGCCAAGAAGGTCTCGGCCGTCTCCATCACCTACTTCAGCAACAAGGCCGTCCCGGCCGTCAAGGCCGTCCTCGGCGAAGAGCCCCAGGCCAAGCAGGACGGCTCGTTCTCGAAGCTCATTCGCTTCCCGAAGGCCGGCTACTGGGTCTCCTACACACGCACCTCCGGCGACGCGCCGATGACCATCATCGCCATGCAGAAGATCGAGCCGTAAGCGCCCGCGCGCATAACCGGACGGCCGTTCGCCGAGGCGACGCGCCCGTGGGCACCTGCGCCCGCGGGCGCGTTGTTGCTTTTAACCCGCCGGGTGCTAAGATAAGCGTGACTTAAAAACGCCCCTTTCCAATAAGCGCGTCGAGCCCGACCCCCTCCCACGCCGGGGTCTCGGGGGACGCACATGCCGGGGCCTTCAAGACCGTGCGCGCGGGAGGCCGCGCCCGCATTACTGAGGACTGACATGGCGGAACAGAACGATTCGGCGCGTGCCGCCGAGCCGCGCATTGCGACCCTCCTCGCCACGCGGCGCGACGAGATTCTCAACCTCTGGATCAAAGAACGACTTGAGAACGACGAGTTTCGTGATGAGCTAATCTCGAAGAAAGACCTGCGTGAACAGTCGCGACAGGTGCTCGACATGCTCGTGCAGGGCGTACAGGACTCGCGCGGCGCCGACTTCAATCACTCGGCCTTCGACGACCTGCGCCACTACCTCAACGAAATCTCACACCTGCGCGCCGTCAAGGGCTACACGCCGCTTGAGAACGCGACCTACATCCTTAGCTTACGCAACGTCATCAGCCCGCTCCTCGCCGAAGAGCTTGAAGGCAACGCCGAAGCACTCATCCCCGAGATGAACTACTTCACGCGCCTGCTCGACCGGCTCGGGCTGGTCATGGTCGAGAACTTCATCCGCTCGCGCGAGGAGATCATTCGCCAGCAGCGCGCCGACATGCTCGAACTCTCGACGCCGGTCATCAAGGTCTGGGACAAGATTCTGACGCTCCCCATCATCGGCACCCTCGACTCGCGCCGCGCGCAGATGATGATGGAGGCGCTGCTGCAAAAGGTCGTCGAGACCGGCTCGACCATCGCCATCCTCGACATCACGGGGGTGCGGACGATGGACACGCTCGTCGCCAATCACCTCATCAAGACGGTCACGGCCGCGCGCCTGATGGGCGCCCGCTGCATCCTGACGGGCGTCTCGCCTGCCATCGCGCAGACGATGGTGCAGCTCGGCATCGACCTCACACAGATCACCACCCGCGCCCAGATGTCCGACGGCATCAAGCTGGCGTTGGAGATGATCGGCCGCACGGTCGTCCCCACCCGCGCGCTCGCCAAGCTCCAGAACGGCACCAACGGCGACGGCACACAGAAGACCGTCAAGCAGACCGAGCAGATCATCACGACAGGCGGAGAGAAGAAACAGGAGGGATAAGGATGAAGGAGGAAGGATGAACGATGAAGTAAGTGTTGTCTTAACTTCATCGTTCATCCTTCATCCTTCATCCTTCCGAAAACATGGACGGACAGACACGCATTCCCATTCTGAAGGTCGGCCGCGTGCTGATCGTGCCGATTCAGGTGGACATGGACGACCAGACGGTGATTCACCTACAGGAGCGCATCCTCTCGGAGTTGGAGCGGAC
>JBJMGQ010000232.1:0-9418 GCA_045807845.1 Pyrinomonadaceae bacterium
GCCCGTCCGAGCCGAGCATGATGTTCTCGGGCTTGAGGTCGCGGTGGACGACGCCGCGCGCGTGCGCCGCGTCGAGCACGTCGGCGACGGGCTCAAGCACTTCGAGCGCCTCCTCGGGCGTGAAGCGTGTGCGCGCCTTCAGCTCCTTGTCGAGCGTGTGCCCCTCGACGAACTCCATGACCATGTAGATCATGCCGTCGCTGCCCGAGGAGAGGTCGTAGACGGTGACGGCGTTGGGGTGTCGGAAGGCGCGCGCCGCCTTGCCCTCGCGCTGGAAGCGCTTGAGCCACTCCGAGTTGTTGCGCATCTCGGAGCGCAAGGTCTTGATGACTACGTCGTCGCCCAAGAGGATGTGGCGCGCGCGGTAGACGGCGCCCATCCCGCCCTGCGCGATGAAGCTCTCGACACGATACTTGCCGTCGATGACGCGGCCGACGAAGGACTCGGGCGACTCCGCCAACACCTCGCCGTCGTCTGGGCAGAAGGTCTGACCTTCCGCGTATGTCTTGCTGCAAGTGGAGCAGAACTTCATGGGGTAATGTAAACTTCTACGACTCGGCCGCAGACCTCGAAAGGTTACAAGAGCATTGGGCTTTTCACGCCCGGTGTGAGGCCAGAAGTCTAGCACAGAAGGAGAGTCGGCAGTAGGCAGACGGCAGTTCGAGGCCGGGAGCTGAGACTGCGAGACGAAAGGTTGGGTCTCTGAGACGGAAAGTTTCGTCTCGGAGACGCAATGTCGAGTCTCCGAGACGAAACGTTGACTCTCCGAGAGGGAAAGTCGGGTCTCTGAGAGTCAACATTCACTCTCGGAGAGTCAACGTTCCCTCTCAAAGAGTCAATATTCACTCTCAGAGACGGAAATTTGGCTCTCCGAGACGGAACATTGGGTCTCTGAGACGGAAATTCGTGCCTCGGAGGCGAAATCCTGTGCCTCGGAGGCAGAGAGTTGAGCCACGGAAGCTCGAATTTCAGGCTCTACGGCCGAACCTTCCCCCAGCCGCAGACCACCCTTACCGACTACCGCCGTCTGCCTGCTGCCGACTGTACTTTCGAGAACAGAAAGGGGCAACTAAACGTAAACCGTGTTAATCAAATGAACGTGCCGCGCCCCCGGCGCGCGGCCGTTCAGGGCTCGCGGCACTCCTCGCAACGCTTCCCCGCGAAAGTCTCTCTGCCGGTTGTATGCGTCTGCCAAAGAACATGTGGCTTAACACTTTCATGGAACGCCGCTCAAGGCTCTTCGTCTTGACCGTCGCGCTGCTGATGGTTTCGCTGCTCGGCGTGCTCGACTATTTGAACGGGGTGGACGTTTCGCTCCTCATCTTCTACGCCGTGCCCGTCTTCGTCGCGTCTTGGTACGCGGGGCGCGGGGCGGGCTTCTTCGCGTGCGCGGCGAGCGGCCTCGCCTAGTTCGCCGTCGCGCACGCCACCTCGGAGCACTACGCGAGCCCACTCATCGCCTACTGGAACGCTTTCGTCAGGGTGAGCTTCATCTTCATCCTCGCGCACCTCGTCGCCTCCTTCCGCCGCTCGCTCGCGCAGGAGAGGGAGCTGGCGCGGACTGACTATCTGACGGGCGCCTTTAACGGGCGCTCGTTCGCAGAAGCGGCCGAGGCCGAGGTGCAGCGCGCGCACCGCCACGGGCATCCCTTCAGCGTCGCCTTCATGGACGTGGACGACTTCAAACTCGTCAACGACCGGCTCGGCCACTCGGCGGGCGACCGGCTGTTAAGACTTGTGGCCGACACCGTCCGCGCGAACGTGCGCGCGGTGGACGTGGTCGCGCGACTCGGCGGTGACGAGTTCGCGGTGCTCATGCCGGAGACCGACGACCGCTCGGCGCAGGTTGTGCTGCGCCGCATGCGCCGTCAGCTCCTCGAAGCCGCGCAGCGCGAGGGCTGGCCCGTCACCTTCAGCGCCGGGCTCATCACTTGGATCGAGCCGCCCACCTCAGTTGACGAGATGCTGCGCGCCGCCGACGAGCTGCTCTACAAGGCCAAGCGCCACGGCAAGAACGCCGTCCGCCACGCCGTCTCGCCCCGCCCCGCGCACGCCGCCTGAAGGCGTTGACTGTGAACGGCTCGCGTGCGTCGCCGACAAACTCACGTGAAAGAGTCTCACCCGTTTCACAAAGCTTTCGCTGTAGAAACCTCTCTACATCACCTCGCACATTTCGGACGCTGAAGAGGAGAGGAACTATATGCAGGGGCCTTTACGGACGATTCTGGCGGGCGCGGCGGCTTGGAAGTTCGGCGGCGGCTGCATCTCGACGATTCTGATTTTTATCCTCGCCTACTGGCTGCTCGGCCACGCGCACTGCTGATTAGAAGGAGACAGTAGACAGTAGGCAGTAGCAAGACAAAGCGGCGCGCCCGACCTAAAGGTTAAGGCGCGCCGCCTCTTTTTTCTACTGCCTACTGCCTACTGCCTACTCTCCCAAGTAGATGCGCTGCGTGTAGTCGCGCACCATGCGGTCGCTGTTGAAGGCGGGCGCGAGCGTGCGGATAGCGTGGCGCGTCATCTCAATCCAGCGGCGCGGGATGCCGCGCTCGTCGCGGTCGTAGAAAGTCTCCACCACCTCCGACTCCAGCACGCGATAGAGCGACTCTGCGTCGCGCCTGTCCATCTCTTCAATCGTCTCGCTCAAACCCTCTTCGCCCACGGCCCAGCCGTTCTGCCCGTCGTAGCCTTCGAGCCACCAGCCGTCCAGCACCGAGAGGTTCAAGCCGCCATTGATCGCCACCTTCTCGCCGCTCGTGCCTGAAGCTTCGAGCGGGCGGCGCGGGACGTTCATCCACACGTCCACCGACTGCACGAGCTGGCGCGCGACCTCCTGATCGTAGTCCTGTAGAAAGACCGCGCGCTGCATGATCTCGGGGTCAAGCTCCCACTGCGCAATCTGTTGAAGGATGAGCTTGGCGCCCTGATCCTGCGGGTGCGCCTTGCCCGCGAAGACGAGCTGGACGGGGCGCGCAGGGTCGAGCAGCATGCGGCGCAGGCGCTCGGGGTCGGTCAGGATCAGCCCCCAACGTTTGTAGGCCGCGACGCGGCGCGCGAACCCGATGGTCAAAGCGTCGGGGTCGAACATCCCTAAAGCCGCCTCGGCCCAAGCGCGCGACTCGTGCTGTTGCAGGCGCGTTACGTAGAGGCGCTCGCGCACGAACGCGACGAGGCGCTTGCGTTGCAGGCGGCGCACCTTCCAAAGCTCTTCGTCGGAGATTGAAGCGACCCCGCGCGACCATTCGCCCGCGTCGTGCAGCACGTCCGTCCAGTTCGCGCCGATGCGTTCTTCGAAGAGCGAGCGCAGCAGCGGCGAGACCCACGTCGGCGCGTGCACGCCGTTCGTCACGAAGCTGATGGGCACCTCTTCGACGTGCCGCTCAGGCCACATCTTGTTCCAAAGCTCGCGCGAGACTTCGCCGTGCTTGCGGCTCACGCCGTTCGACGAGCGACACATGCGAAGGGCGAGCGGCGTCAGTCCGAACAGCTCTTCGGCGTCGCCCTCCTTCACGCGACCGAGGTTGAGAAACTCGTCGCGCGAGAGCCCGAGCGACTGCCAGTAGCCTTTGCCGAAGCACTTCTCGATGAGCCCCGCGACGAACTCGTCGTGGCCGGCGGCAACCGGCGTGTGTGTCGTGAAGGCGCAGCGCGAGCGCACGCGGCGGGCGGCCTCCTCGAACTCGACGCCCGCCCCGGTCAGCTCGCGCGTCAGCTCCAAAGTCAGGAAGGCCGAGTGCCCTTCGTTGAGATGGAAGACGTGCGGCTCGATTTCGAGTTGTCGCAAAAGCCTCACGCCGCCGATGCCTAAGACCATCTCCTGCACGCAGCGCGTCTCGCGGTCGCCGCCGTAGAGGTGGCCGGTGATGAAGCGGTCAATCTCGTCGTTGCCCTCGACGTTCGTGTCGAGCAGGTAGAGAGGCACGCGGCCGACCTCGACGCGCCAAGCCTGCACGCGCACGTCGCGCCCCCGCACGAAGAGGTTGATGCGGACGGGCTCGCCATCGGCACCGCGGACAAGGTGCATCGGCAGATCGCCGACGTTGATCTGCTGGTACGCCTCCTCCTGCCAGCCGTCGCGCCGAAGGTGCTGGCGGAAGTAGCCGTGATGATAGAGCAGACCGACGGCGACGAGCGGCAGCCCCAAGTCGCTCGCAGACTTCAGGTGGTCGCCCGCGAGGATGCCGAGGCCGCCCGAGTAGAGCGGCAGCGAGTGGTGCACGCCGAACTCCGCGCAGAAGTATGCAACGGGTCGCTCATGCGTGAGCGCACGCGCGTGGCGCGCGGCCCAAGTCTTATCCCCCGCAGCCATGTATGCGTCGAACCCTTCGGCGAGCCGGCGCACGCGCTCGACGTAGACGGGATCGGTCGCCATCCGCATCAGGCTGTACTGCGGCACCTCTTTAAGCAAGCGGCGCGGGTTGTGCTCGCACGCGTCCCAGACCGCCTGATCGAGGTCGCGGAAGACGGAGTGCCCGTCAGGGTTCCAGCTCCACCAGTAGTTGCGCGAGACGCGCTCCAGCGCCGCGATGGTTTCCGGAAGCGTCGTCACCTCCGCGGCCTCTTCTCGAACTTGAGTCGGCTCGACCTCTCTCATCGTTTGAACCATTCTTCTCTACCTGAATCTCCGGCGAACTGCTCGCCGACAAAAAAAAGCCGCCGGCCGTAAGCGTTGTAATGCGGCGCGGCGGGCGGGCGGTTCGCTCGCTAACTGGCGAATTGATGATTGCGCAGAAAGACTTCCATGTCGCCTTTTGAAAAGAAGACGAGGCGGACTTCCGAGACCGTCTCGTTACTGCTGATGAACTCCGCTATCGAGCGCGAGGCGACGACCGCCGCCTCCTCACGCGGGTATCCGTAAACGCCCGTCGAGATTGCAGGGAAGGCCACGCTCGCGAGTGCGTGCGCCGCGGCCAGCGCCAGCGAGTTGCGGTAAGCAGAGGCGAGCAGCTCGGCCTCGCGCCCACCCGCCCGACCGTAGACGGGGCCGACCGTGTGTATGACGTGACGCGCGGGCAGCAGCCCCGCCGTCGTGATCACGGCCTCGCCCGTCGGGAGCCCGCCGGGGAGTTGCGTGCGGCGTATCACTTCGCACGCTGCAAGTATCGAAGGGCCGCCCGCGCGATGGATGGCGCCGTCCACCCCGCCGCCGCCGAACAGCGTGGAGTTGGCGGCGTTGACGACGGCGTCAACCGCCTCGCGCGTGATGTCGCCCACGCCTACGCGGACGCGGCCATCGAGAAAGATTGTCTTAGTTTGTTCGGGAAACAAAGACAGATACCGCCAGCCGGAAAAGATACACGCCGGGGGCGCCCACGGCAAGGAGCAAATGAGCAGGAGCGCGAAAACCCTAGGAAAATGCGCTTAACTTAATCGGCTGCTTGATTGAAGTTAAGTTGGTGCGCTGCCGAACGGCGACCGATGTTAGCGGTTCTTTTAAACTTCCTGCTCGGCCTCGTCAGCGCCTGACGGCTCGGCCTCGTCGGCGTCCGATTCCTCGGGCCAGCGCGGCTCGACAGAGATTTCGTCGAACATGTCCTGGCGCTTGAGGGCGTCGGCGACGCCTTCGGCCTTGCGCTCGGTGAGCGGGTGGCGTGGGTCGAGGCTGTAGAGTTGGAAGACGCGGTCTTCCAACATCTCGACGCCGAGCTGCCCGAGCGGGACGCCGGGCACGACCATCATCTCGTTGAGGTTGTGGATGCGAAAGCGGCCGGTCTCCTCGACCCAGTCTTCGATGAACGGGTCGCGCAGCGCATGCTCCGCCTCGGAGACCGAAAGGTACGGGCCTTCCAGCATGAGACAGTATTCGTCGGGTTGCTGTCCCTTCATGACGTGAGCAAAGGGGCGGCGCGGGAAGCGAGGGCGTCTCCGTCGCGCCGGCCGCCGTGCACTTTAACACCGCCGGGCTCGCGCCGCCAAAATTTTTTGGCGCAAGAAGGCGAGAGCGCCGCCGGAGTTCTCCTCTCCGCGCGGCGCCCATCGCGTCTGTTGTTTGTGTGCGGCTCGCCTTAGTAGGCGCGGCCGTCCTGCTCGTTGAGCGTCTTCGCCAGCCGCGTGAAGTACGCGTTGAAGGTGACGAAGTCGGTGCCCTGAAAGAAGGCGCGGCCACCGGTCTCGTCCGAGACGCGGTTGAGCGCGCTCTGGCCGAAGCTGACGGCGCGGCTGTCAAAGCTCGTTAAGCCAGCCGCGGGTGCGTAGAACGAGTAGACCGAGACGCCGCGGTTCTTCGCCTCACGCACGGCGCGGTTGAGGTCGATAGAATCGACCGAGGACGAGTAGTCGAACCCGCGCGAGGTGTCGAGACCGTCCGAGATGAGGAGCAGCGCGTTGCGGTTCGCACCGCCCGCGGGGAACAGCTTGATGGCGTCGCGTACCTGCACGTAAGGGTTGTAAGGCGAAGCCGAAGTCGAGCCCACGGGGACGCGCAGCGCACGCGCCGCCGACGCGAGGTCGTTCGTGAAGGGCTGGCGCACCTGCAAGGAGCCGGAGCGGATATAGCCGACCAGAACGGTCGAGCCCGCGGGCAGCTCGCGGATGAAGTCCGCCGTCACGCGCAGCTCGTTGCCGACGCGGGAGACGAGGTCGTCCTGAATGAGCACTGCGAGATTGACCGGCTGCTGGACGCGCTCGGACGAGCCTAACTCGCTCGTCTTCTTCGACTGCGCGCTCGCGGGCGCGGCGGAGACACCGAACACAAAAACAGCCAATAGTAGGGACGCAAAGAATGTGGATATTTTCTTCATCATAATTACTCCTGAAAGACCCGCCGCCACGTTCCGTATAACCTTATAAAGCGTCGTCAGCACCCGGGTTTTTCGCGTCAATTAAGATGCCCGGGCGCACCCTTTGGTTGGCCTCCGGTGTGGGCGTGGCGGGCGCACGGGAATAGAATCGGCCGTCGAGGGAATTAAACCTGCCGGGGGCTGTGCGCGCGGGTTGACGCGGCCGTCTTGCGGAGAGAAGCTGGAAGCAACGCGGGAGTTTCGAGATGGCTCAAAGTCTTAATAAGTGAGTGGAGCACCGGAGAAAGATTTGATGAGAAAGCTATCGGCAATCGTGTTCGGCGTCGCCGTGCTGGCCGTCTTCGCGGTCGCCGCCGCGACGCTCGGCGGCCGTGGGTCGAGAGTGACTGAGACGTTGAAGAAGAAAGAAGCGGCGGAGTCGAACGTCGCGCCCGCAGCGGCGCGCAGGGCCGCCGTCGTCGTCGAGCTCTTCACCTCGGAAGGCTGTTCGAGCTGCCCGCCGGCCGATGCACTGCTTGCACATCTCGACGCGACGCAACCCGTCGAAGGCGCCGAGGTCATCCCGCTCGCGATGCACGTCGATTACTGGAACGACCTCGGATGGGCCGACCCCTTCTCTTCGCACCAGTTCAGCGAGCGACAGGGCGAGTACGCCGCCGCCTTCGGCAAGAGCGACGTTTACACGCCGCAGATGGTCGTGGACGGCGTCAAAGAGTTCAACGGCAGCAACTCCTCTCTGGCGCAGGAGACAATCGGCAAAGCCGCGCGCGAGCCGAAGGGCGAAGTGCTGCTCGCGCGCACGCCGTCACAGTCCGACGCGTCCGTGCGCATCTCCGCTCAGATTGATAAGTACCCGAAGCCGACCGAGGGCGAGACGGTCAACGTGCTCCTCGCCTTGACGGAGAGCGGGCTCGCGTCCGACGTAGCGCGCGGCGAGAACTCGGGCCGCAAGCTCACACACATCGGCGTCGTGCGCAGCCTCAAGATGCTGGGCGGGCTGCCCGAAGCGCCGGGCACTTCGTTCAAGGCGGAGACGGAGGTGCTGATCGAGAAGGGCTGGCGGCGCGAGAACCTGCGCGCCGTCGTCTTCGCGCAGGAGCGCGGGACGCATCGCGTGCTGGCCGCGGGCTCGCTTAAGCTGTTCGAGTGAAGACGGGGCGCGGAGGTCAATCCGCCGCGCCGCGCACGCACGTAACTCTCGGGAACGTGGGTCAAGCGTTATGCTGATAAAGAAGCCGGACGACATCAAGAGCAGCGAGATTACCGACCGGAACGTCTATCTCAGCCGCCGCAACTTTCTACGCGGGGCGGCGCTCACCGCCTCGGCCGTCGCGACGGGGCTCGTCTACAGGCAACTCCTCGCGCCGCAGGTCGAGCTGGCGACGCCCGCGGGCAGAATCGAACCCGGCTCGCAGTCGGCGCCGAAGAGTTGGGGGCTACCCGGCGAGGAGGCGACCAGCTATCAGGACATCACGCACTACAACAACTTCTACGAGTTCGGCACGGACAAGTACAGCCCCGCGCGCCGCGCGCAGGCACTCGTCACGCGCCCGTGGACTGTCTCGGTCGAAGGTCTCGTCAACAAGCCGAAGGTCTTCGACGTGGACGAGCTGACGCGTCTCTTCCCGCCCGCCGATAGAATCTATCGCTTCCGCTGCGTCGAGGGCTGGTCGATGGTGATCCCTTGGCTCGGCTTCTCGCTCGGCGAGCTCATCAGACAGGTCGAGCCGCAGGGCAACGCGCAGTACGTCGCCTTTGAGACTGCCAACGACCCCAAGGGCCGGGGCATCCCGCAGACCGACGCGCTGACGTGGCCGTACGTCGAAGGCTTGCGACTTGACGAGGCGCTGCACCCTCTGGCGACGCTCGCCGTGGGCATCTACGGCGAGCCGCTGCTGCCGCAGAACGGCGCGCCCGTGCGTCTGGTCGTGCCGTGGAAGTACGGCTTCAAGAGCATCAAGTCAATCGTCCGCATCAAGCTCGTCGAGCGGATGCCGGCGACGACGTGGGTCAAGGAAGTCCCGAGCGTCTACGGCTTCTTCTCCAACGTCAACCCATCGGTGGACGTGCTCCGCGCGCAGGACACCGAGCAGCGCATCGGCGGCTGGGGACGCCAACAGACGCGCCCCTTCAACGGCTACGCCGACGAGGTCGCGCGACTGTATGACGGGATGGATTTGAGCTACTACGTTTGAGTGGGGAGAAGGCAGAGGGCAGTAGGCAGTTGAAAGCGCCGCTGTCGAAACCTCTGCATTAACCTTTCAACGTTCGAGACGCGGAGCGTACTGCCTACTGCCATCTGCCTTCTGTCTACTGCTCTTATGCCCGACATCAAATTCTCCAAGCTGCTCGTGTTCATCAACGCGCTGGTGCCTTTGGCGCTGGTGGGGTGGGACTGGCGGAGTGGGCGGTTGGGGGCGAACCCTCTGGACTTCGTGACGAGGACGACGGGGACGCTGACGCTCGTCTTCCTCGTGCTGACGCTGGCGGTGACGCCGCTGCGGAAGTGGACGGGCGCGAATTGGCTCGTCCGTCTGCGGCGAATGCTCGGGCTCTACGCGTTCTTCTACGGCTCGCTGCATCTGCTCTGCTACGTCTGGTTCGACAAGTGGTTCGACCTCGGCGCCATCGTGCAGGACGTGGCGCGCCGCCGTTTCATCCTCGTCGGCGTGCTGGCC
>JBJMGQ010000233.1:0-3773 GCA_045807845.1 Pyrinomonadaceae bacterium
CCTCGCTCCACCCCTGCACGTCGATCAGGGCGCTGTACTCGTACTGCCTGACCTCGAACTGATGCTCCTGTAGCTTTTGCAACCAAGGGATGAGCGGCTCGGTCTCCGAGACGCGCACGCGCATCGGCAGCGTGTTGATGAGCAGGCCCACCATCGTCTCGACGCCGCTCAGAGAGACGGGCCGCCCCGTCACCGTGACGCCGAAGACCAGATCGTCCTCGCCGCTGTAGCGACTGAGGAGCAGCGCCCACGCACCCTGTACGAACGTGTTGAGCGTGAGCTTGTGGCTGCGCGCAAGCGACTGCAAGCGGGCCGTCGCGGACGCCGAGAGCGCGGTGCGAATCTCGTCGTAGGTCGCGCCCCCGGCTGCGTGCGCGTCGCCGCCACCCGCCCCTTCAAAGCTGAGCGGCGTCGGCGTCGTAAAGCCCTTGAGCGTTCGGCGCCAGAACTCTTCCGCCTTCGAGAGTTCTTGGCGTTGCAGCCAGCCGATGTAGTCGCGATAGGGGCGCGGGCGCGGCAACTTCAGCTCGCGCCCCTGCGCGTAGGCTTGATAGAGCGTGAAGAGGTCGTGGAAGACGAGGTGCACCGACCAGCCGTCGAGCAGCAGGTGCGAGTAGTGCCAGATGAACTGGTAGGTGTCGTCGGCGAGCCGGAAGAGCGTGAGATGGAGCAGCGGCGCTTTCGACAGATCGAAGCCGCGCAGGTGCTCGTCCCAGAGATAGGCGTCGAGCCGTTCTTTCTGCGTCGCGGGCGAAAGCTCGCGCCAGTCCTGCTCGTTCCAGTTCAGCTCGACCTGCTGGCGCACGACCTGAAGCGGGCTGTCCAGACGCTCCCACAGGAACGCACTGCGCAGGATCGGATGGCGCTGAAGCACCGTCTGCCACGCGCGCTTGAAGGCAGGGATGTCGAGCGCGCCGAGCATGGTGCAACTGATGTGTACCACGTAGGCGCCGGAGCCGGGCGCATACAGGGTGTGGAAGAGCATGCCCTGTTGCATCGGCGACAGGGGGTACACATCCTCGACGTTCTTCATCGGTTCAACTCGTGAAAGCGTGAGACTTCAGACAGACACAGCGCGCCGCGGTTCAGCTCTCCCGCGATGACAACAGGACGCGGCGGTTGACCTCGCCTTCGGGCGTGACGGGCAGCGAGTTCATGAAGACGAAGGAGGACGGCGTCGGATGGTCGGGCAGTCGCTCCTTGAGGAATCCGGCGAGCACGTCCGTCTCGGCGTCCCCCGGCGACGGCGTGGACGCGCGCGCGGCGGGCGCGGGGCGTGCTAGCTCCTTTAGTGCGTTGAGGTGTTCGAGGCTGGCGAGCACCGTCTCTGTCTCAACGCCGAAGTCGATGAGGCAGGCGACCTCATCGACGCCGATGGCCTTCAGGCGTTCGATCATCGGAAGGCACGTCTGCGGCGTGCCGATGAGCGAGGCCGTGCGGTAGTAACGCTCGAAGGCGAAGCCGACGAGCGCCTCGATCCACTGCTCGCGCTCCAACCCGACCTTGATGTCCATGCTCTTGGCGTAGGACTCGATGAGGCTGACGTGCGAGCGGAGGTAGTTCGTCAGAGGCACACGCACGCGCTCCAACACACGCGCCGGGTCTGCGCCGAGGAAGGTGTGCACCATCATCGTGACGTGACCGGAGGCCGGGTCGTGCCCGTTCTCGGCCAGCGCGTCGCGGTAGAGCTTAATCTTCCCGGCGGCCTCTTCGACCGACTGCGCGAGCAGCGCCGTCAGCACGTTCGCGCCCAGCTCGCCCGCCTTGCGGAACATCTCGGGGCCGCCGCTGCACGTCAGCCAGACGGGCAGCTCCGCCTGCACGGGGCGCGGGAAGACGCGCACCTCGAAGTCGTTGCCGACGCCGTCGCGCGCCGCCACCGGCTCGCCGCGCCAGAGTCGCTGCACCTCTCCGAGCAGGCGGAACATCTCCTCCTTCTTGACGGCGAAGCGTTCAGGGAAGAAGGCGAAGTCGTTCGGCACCCATCCGGAAGTGACCGAGACGCCGACGCGCCCGCCCGAAAGGTTGTCGGCCACCGACCACTCCTCCGCGACGCGCAGAGGGTTGTGGAGCGGCAGCGCCACGCTCCCCGCGCGCAGGTGGACGCGCTCCGTAACCATCGCCAGCGCCGCGCTCAAGACCGACGGGTTCGGATAGAGCCCCGCCTTCTCGTGGAAGTGGCGCTCCGGCGTCCAGACGGCCTTGAAGCCGTGGCGGTCGGCGAACTTCGCGCCCTCGACGAGCAGGCGATACTTGTCGCTGCCCGCCTCCGTGTCGTCGTCGGCGAAGTAGAAGAGACTGAACTCCAACTCCTTGACCCGCGCGGCGTGCTGCGGGTCGAGCTCGACGTAGGCGACCAGCCCGCCGCCGCCCCCCGGCCCGCCCGCGCGCTCCACGACGACCGTGTTGCGTACCGACGGATGTTGACGCAAGACCTCTTCGACCTTCGACAGTTGGTGCGCGCGTTCGCCGTTGGAGGCCACTTGTGCAGCCTCCGCGACGTGTGCGCCCGGCTTGTCCACGTCAGACTCTTCGAGGATGAGCGCGAGCTTGTCGAGCTGCGCGTCGTCGAGATTTGCGAGCGGGAAGTCGGAGGGCGTGAAGTCGCCGGACTCCGGCGACAGGCAGTGCGCGATGAGCGCGCGCAGCTCCTCCATGTAGAGCCCGGCGAGATGCTCGACCGTCTCGCGGCGCTGGAGGTGCTCGTTGTAGTTCCACTCCAACTGCAAACGGCCCTCGGAGATCATGCCGTTGATTTCGAGCAGATGGCCGCGGCGCGCGCGCGGGCTGTGCGCCGGGCCGATGGCCTCGTGCGCGGGACGGAAGAGCTGCGACTCCGTGAAGAGCTGATCCACTTGCCCGAGATAGTTGAAGCGCACTTCGGGACGCGGCAGCGCCGCGAGCCGCGCGCGCGTCTCCGCGTCGGCGCTCATGTAGCGCAGCAGGCCGTAGCCGATGCCGTGGCGCGGCACGCGGCGCACCTGCTCCTTGACCGACTTGAGCGCCGATGCGAGGTCGTCGGCCCGCTCGCCGAGTTCGAGCAGGACGGGCGTGTGCGTGGTGAACGCGCCGACCGTGCGCGACACGTCCGCCTCCGTGAAGAGGTCTTCGCGCCCGTGACCTTCAAGCTCCACCAGCAGCGAAGTTGTCCCCGCCCAACGCGCCGCCGCGAGCGCGAGCGCCGCGAGCAGCACTTCGTTGATCTGCGTGTGGTAAGCCTGCGGCACCTCTTGCAGCAGCGATTGCGTCTCCGCGACTTCAAGGCTGACGCCGACGCTTCTGACCGACACCTCCTCATTCAGAGCGTCCTCCGCTGCGCCGTCCGTCGGCAGCGGCGCGACCTGCGCCCGCGACTCGGCGAGCCAGTAGTCCAGTTCGCGCTTGAGCGACTCAGACCCCGCGTACTCTTCGAGCCTGCGC
Organism: Pyrinomonadaceae bacterium; assembly: GCA_045807845.1. Classification (GTDB taxonomy): domain Bacteria; phylum Acidobacteriota; class Blastocatellia; order Pyrinomonadales; family Pyrinomonadaceae; genus QHXN01. The sequence continues at coordinate 3,421 of JBJMGQ010000233.1, forward strand.
GCCCAGTACTGATAAGAGGTCGTCTTCTGATTGAGCCGGACGGCCTCACCGCCCGCGAGCTGCTCATAGATGCTCTGGATATCTTCAAGCAGGACGCGCAGCGAGACGCCGTCGGTGACGAGGTAGTGGACGACGATGAGGAGCCGGCCGGGCCGCCCCGCGCCGAGGTCGAAGTGGACGAGTTTCAGCGCGGGGCCGTTCGTTAGATTGAGCGTCGCTTGCGCCTCTGCGGCGCGGCGCTCGACCTCTTGGCGCTGCTCGGCTGCGGGCAGTTGCGAGAGGTCGATGCGCTCGAACGGGAGCGCGCCGTCGAACGCGGCGACGAGCTGCTGCCAGCCGTCAGGCGTCTGCTC
>JBJMGQ010000234.1:0-4272 GCA_045807845.1 Pyrinomonadaceae bacterium
ATGCTCAACGTCGAGCAGGGCTCGCTCTATCCGGCGCTCTATCGCATCGAGCAGAAGGGCTGGGTCTCCTCGAAGTGGGAGACGAACGAGACGGGACGGGACGCCAAGTTCTACGCACTCACGAAGGCGGGGCGGCGCCAGCTTGAGGTCGAGGAGGCGAGCTGGGATCGCCTCGTGCTCGCCATCGCCAAGATGCGGCAGGCGACGTAAGAGGTACGGACGGCGATGAAGTGGTTCAACGTTATTGCGGCGCGCCTGCGTGCGCTCGCGGGGCGCGAGTCGGTCATTCGCGACATCGACGAAGAGCTGCGGCTCCACGTCGAGATGGAGACCGAGCAGAACGTCGCGCGCGGGATGTCGCTGGCCGAGGCGCGTCGCGCCGCGCACATGAGCTTCGGCAACTTCGACAGCATCAGGGACACGGCCTATACGGTTCGCGGGGGTGGTTTGATGGAGACTTTCTTGCAGGACGTTCGTTATGGCGTGCGTGTGCTCGCCAAGCATAAGGGCTTCACGGCGGTCGCGGTGCTCACGCTCGCTCTCGGCATCGGGGCCAACACGGCCATCTTCTCAGTCGTCAACGACCTGCTCCTGCGCCCGCTTCCCTATAACGACGCCGACCGTGTTGTGATGCTGTGGGAGGTCACGCCTTCGGGGCGCCACATGAACACGACCTCGCGCGCGAACTTCCGCGCGTGGCGCGAGCAGGGCGCGAGCTTCGAGAGCATGGCGGCCTTCAGCGACCAGCGCATGAACCTGACCGGCGCCGGCGAGCCCGAGGAGGTTTCAGTGCAGTTGGCCACGCCCGACCTTTTCAAAGTCCTCGGCGTCGAGCCGCTTCAGGGCCGCGTGCTGGTCGAGGATGACGGGCGAGAGGGCTCGACCGGCGTTGTCCTCAGCTACGGCTTCTGGAAGCGCCGCTTCGGCGGCGAGCCCGGACTGGTCGGGAAATCCATCACGCTTAACGGCCTGCCCTACAACGTCGTCGGCATCATGCCGCCGAGCTTCTACTGGCACATCAAGCAGCGTTCGGGGACGGGCAAGCCCGCCGAGATGTGGGGCGTGCTGCCGATGCCTCCGCCCGGAGAAGGCCCCAACTCGAACGAGCGCGGCCGTTTCCTATCGGTGGTCGGACGCTTGAAGCGCGGCGTCACGGTCGAGCAGGCCGAGGCCGAGATAAAGACCATCCACACGCGTCTCGGACAGGATTCGACCTTCAACAAGAACTACACGGCGGAGGTCATCCCTCTGCGCGAACAGTTCGTCGGCAACATACGGCCGGCGCTGTGGGTTCTGCTCGGAGCGGTCGGGCTCGTGCTTCTGATTGCGTGCGCGAACGTCGCCAACCTTCTGCTGTCGCGCGTCGCCGCGCGCGAGAAAGAGATCGCGTTGCGCACGGCGCTCGGGGCGCGACGGACGCGCGTGATACGACAGTTGTTGACGGAGAGTCTGTTGCTCTCGCTGCTGGGGAGCGCGCTCGGGTTGCTCGTCGCATGGTGGGGCATCGGGGCGCTCGTGGCCATCAGCCCGCGCGACCTCGTCAACTTGCAGAACGTCGGGATCAACATGACGGTGCTGGGGTGGACGCTCGGCGTCACGCTTCTGACGAGCGTCCTCTTCGGCATCGCGCCTGCGCTTGAAGCGACGCGTTTGAATTTGAACGACGCGCTCAAGGAGGGCGGCAAGGGTGCGGACGCGCAGGGCTCGCGCAGCCGCCGCCTGCGCGGCGTGCTCGTGGTCGGCGAGGTCGCGCTGGCGCTGATGCTTCTGGCGGGCGCGGGGCTGCTGGTCAAGAGCTTCGCGCAGATGCGGAAGATTGACACGGGGTTCGAGACGGAGAACGTGCTGACGATGGTCTTGCGTCTCCCCCCATCCAAGTACAGAGAGGACGCGCAGTACGTCGCCTTCTTCCGGCAGACGCTCGAACGCGTGCGCGCGACGCCGGGTGTGCAGTCGGCCGGGGTCGTAAACTTTCTGCCGCTCTACGGCGGCTTAGGCTCCGCCACCAGCTTCAACATCGAGGGTCAGCCCGTGCCGCCGCGGGGCACGGGGCCGAGCACGAACGTGCGCGTGGCCGACTCGGGCTACTTCAAGACGATGGGCATCCCCTTGCGACGCGGGCGCACCTTCACAGACGTTGAGGACTCGGAGGCGCGCCACGTCATCCTCGTCAGCGAATCGTTCGCGCGCAAGCACTTCCCCAACGAAGACCCCATCGGCAAGCGCATCAAGGTCTTCATGGCGGAAGACCCTGCATGGACTGAGATCGTTGGCGTCGTCGGCGACGTGAGATACGACAACCTGACGGTCGAGGCTGAGCCGTTCGTCTACTACCCGCAACCGGAGCTGACCTACGAGTTCATGACGCTCGTCATACGCACCGCGGGCGACCCGGCGGAGATGGCCCCGGCCATACGGCGCGAGATTGCCGCGATTGATCCAGACCAGCCCGTCTCCGACGTGCGGACGATGTCGCAGGTGATGGCCGACACGGTCGCGCGCGCGCGTTTCAACACGCTGCTGCTCGGCATCTTCGCGGGACTGGCGACGCTGCTGGCGGCGGTCGGCATCTTCGGGGTGATGAGCTACTCGGTGCAGTTGCGAACGCGTGAGATAGGGTTGAGGATGGCGCTCGGCGCGCAGCCCGGCCGCGTGTTGATGCTGGTGCTCAGGCAGGGGCTCTTGCTGACGCTCATCGGCATCGGCGTCGGGTTGGCCGGTGCGCTCTTACTCTCACGCGTGATGTCCGGCCTGCTCTACGGCGTGGGCACGAACGACCCTGCGACCTTCGCGGCCATTGTCGTCGTGCTCGCGGTCGTCTCGTTGATAGCCTGCTACATCCCTGCACGGCGCGCGACGCGCGTTGACCCGCTCATCGCTTTGAAGTACGAGTAGCTCAAAGTTCATTAACCACAGAGACACAGAGGCACAGCTTTAAGTTTAAGCCGTGCCTCTGTGTCTCTGTGGTTATGACTTGTCTTGATGGTCTATTCGTACCGAAGGGCAATCAGCGGGTCTAACTTCGCGGCGCGGCGCGCGGGGATGTAGCTGGCGAGGAGCGCGACGGCGATGAGGATGAGAGAGATGGTGACGAGCGTCGCGGGATCTGTGGCGCTGATGCCGAAGAGAAGGCTCGACATCACTCGCGTCAGAGCGAGCGCGCCGGCCAAACCAATCCCGACGCCGATGGCGACGAGTCTCAAGCCCTGACCGATGGCGAGCTTCAACACGTCGCGCTTCTGCGCGCCGAGCGCCATGCGGATGCCTATCTCGCGCGTCCGCTGCGCCATCGAGTAGCTCATCACGCCGTAGATGCCGACCGCCGCCAGCACCAGCGCCACGGCTGCGAAGACGCCGAGCAGCAGCGTGGTGAACCGCTGGCGCGCGATGGACTCGGAGAGCACGCCCTCCATCGTGTTGACGTTCGAGACCGGCTGGTCTTTATCGACCTCCCAAACGGTCTTGCGCACCGTGCCTGCGAGCGCGAGCGGATCGCCCTCAGTGCTCACGACGAGGTGTCGCGGGGCGAAGAAATCGGCCTGAGCATAGGTGAAGTACATCAGCGGCTTCGGGTCGGCGGCCAGCTCGACCTGTCTGACATCACGCACTATCCCGACGACCTCGCACCAGTCCTCCGGCTTTTCGGGAACACCCGGCACGACACGCTTGCCCAGAGCGCTCCCGTCGGGCCAGAAGCGACGCGCCACGCCCTCGCTGACGACGACCACGCAGGGCGAGTCAACACGGTCGCGCCCTTCCTCGAACCCGCGCCCCTGCAACAGCCGGATGCCCATCGCGTCGAAGTAGTGCGGGCTGACGACTCTCGTGGTGACAATCGGCAGCTTCTGACCGGGCATGGGGGCGGGCTGCCCTTCGACGGTGACGCCGATTGAGTCGCCCTGATTGACGAGCGGAATCCAGTTGGTGACGCCCGCCGAGCGCACTCCCTGCAATGCCTCGACGCGGCGAATCATGTCGGTGTAGAAGGCCGTGCGCCGCGCTTGATCGGGGTACTTCTGCGGCGGAAGCACGACGCTCATCGTCAAGAGCTTGTCGGCGCGAAAGCCCGGGTCAACGCTGCGCAAGCGCATGAAGCTGTTGAGTAGAAGCCCCGCGCCGACGAGCAGGATGAGCGAGACGGCCACCTCCGCGACGACGAGCAGGCCACGGATGCGGTTGCTCCCACGCGCCGCGACGGCGTCGCGCCCGCCCTCCGACAACGTCTCGATGAGGTTGAACTTTGAAGCCTGTGTGGCCGGCGCCAGCCCGAAG